>JBEKVE010000211.1:0-5033 GCA_049514335.1 Acidimicrobiales bacterium | reverse complement strand
TCGAGGTGTTCCTGACGCGGGTGCTCGAGTCCGTGGAGCTCCCGTGCGAGGTGATGATCGTGGTGGATTCCCCCGACGACACCACGATCGCACACGTGGACGAGCACGCCCGGCGTGACCCACGCGTCAGAGCTGTGTTGAACACGATCGGTCCTGGACCGGCGCATGCCATCCGGTCGGGAATCGCCCAGGCACGAGCCGACGTCGTGGTGGTCACCATGGCGGACGGGTCCGACGACCCCCGGCAGATCGATCAGCTGGTGCGGTTGGTGGAGCGAGGTGTCGTGGTCGCCGCCGCTTCGCGCTATTCGCGTGGGGGCCAGCAGGTTGGAGGTCCGGTCCTGAAGGGTTCGCTGTCGCGCCTGGCCGGACTGTCGCTGGCGGTGTTGGCCCGTGTCGGGACCCGTGACGCCACCAACTCCTTCAAGGCCTACGACATGGAGTTCGTCAGGGCTGTGGGGATCGACTCCGACGCGGGGTTCGAGATCGGCATCGAGCTCGTCGCCAAGGCGCGCCGGGCCCGCCTCCCGGTGGCCGAGCTTCCCACAATCTGGCTGGAGCGCCACGAGGGCATGTCGAATTTCAAGCTGGCGGCGTGGTTGCCGCGCTACCTCCGTTGGTGGTTCTTCGCCTACGGACCCCGGATCGAGGTCGCCCGAATCCAAGAGCTCGCCGGGGGCACGGGGAGGCGGCGACGCCGGCTCCGGGGGGAAGGCCCCGCCCAACCGGAGGCTCCGGCCCACAGGCACGGGGCCTTGCTCGACGGCGGGGGCTAGCATGTGGCGAGCCGGGGGGAGCCACCGTCGATGCCTGCCCTGGGGCGGGCCTGGCGTGCGACGATGGAGTCGTCCTGGGGACGTGCGGGGCCCGGGTGGGCGCTCCCAGGCGGACGAGGAAGTGGCACCGTGAACGAAGTCGACATGCGCACCAGCGGCGACAGGGCGGGAGCGAGCGACACCGGAGGTCCCGGCGACGGGCCGGCTGGTGCAGCGGAGCCCGGCACGTCCGAGGCGGGTGCCTTCGCCGACAAGAAGATCGGCATCCTGATCGTGGCCTACAACGCCGCTTCCACGCTGGCGACCGTGCTCGATCGGATCCCGCCCGACTTCCGTCCGCACATCAGCGAGGTCATCGTCAGCGACGACCACAGCCACGACTCCACCTACCTCGTCGGGCTCGGCTACCAGCAGGTGTCGGACCTGCCCATCACGCTGATCCGCCAGCCCCGCAACCTCGGGTATGGCGGCAACCAGAAGGCCGGGTACCGGGTGGCCATGGAGCACGGCCTCGACATCATCGTCATGCTCCACGGCGACGGCCAGTACGCGCCCGAATGCCTGCCGGACATGGTGGCGCCGCTCCTGGCCGGCGAGGCCGACGCCGTCTTCGGTTCGCGCATCATGATCAAGGGCGCGGCGCGCAAGGGTGGCATGCCGGCCTACAAGTACGTCGGCAACCGCATCCTGACCACATTCGAGAACGCCGCCTTGGGCACCGATCTGACCGAGTTCCATTCCGGCTACCGCGCCTACAGCGTCGACGCTCTGCGCCACATCCCCTTCGAGCAGAACTCGGACGGTTTCAACTTCGACACGCAGATCATCATCCAGCTGCACGACTCGGGGAAGCGCATCGTCGAGGTCCCCATCCCCACGTACTACGGCGACGAGATCTGCTACGTGGCCGGCATGCGCTACGCCGCCGATGTCACCAAGGACGTCGTGGCCTTCCGCCTGGCCAAGGCGGGGTTCGGGGACGGGTCGCGGGTGGCGCTCAGCGACGAGTACACGCTCAAGGAGAGCGAGGACAGCTCCCACGGACGGATCCTGGCGCTGCTCGGATCGCGCCCACCGGGCAAGATCCTCGACCTGGGGTGCTCGAGCGGTGCGCTGTCGGAGCGTCTGCAGCAGGCCGGGCACCACGTCACCGGCGTGGACCTCTACGAGCTCGATGGCGTCCACGAGCGGGTGGGCGTGTTCGTCCAGGCCGACCTGGACCGGGGCGTCCCCTCCGAGGTGGGCACCGGCTTCGACATGGTGCTGGCCGCGGACGTGCTCGAGCACGTCCGCGAGCCCCAGAAGCTGCTGGGTGAGATCAGGTCGTTGCTGCGTGCCGACGGCACGGCGGTGGTGTGCGTCCCCAACGTGGCCCACTGGTACCCCCGCCTCCGCTCGCTGCTGGGGCGGTTCGACTACGACCAGCGCGGCATCCTCGACCGCACCCACCTGCGTTTCTTCACCCGACGCAGCATCCGCAGGCTGGTGGAGCGCGAGGGGTT
Organism: Acidimicrobiales bacterium; assembly: GCA_049514335.1. Lineage (GTDB taxonomy): Bacteria > Actinomycetota > Acidimicrobiia > Acidimicrobiales > UBA8190 > JBEKVE01. The sequence goes on along the minus strand of JBEKVE010000211.1, from coordinate 2,755 downwards.
CACCGTGCGGCGCATCGAGCCGGTGGGGCTTCCCCTCGACGCCCTCTCCCTCGAGGGCATGGGGGCCAAGTGGCTGCGCGCCCTCGACCACCTCTTCCTCACCATCTGGCCCACCATGTTCTCGTACCAGTTCATCCTGGAGCTCAGCCCCGACACCTCCGATCGTCGCTGACCGAGGCACCTCCCCGCACCCGGGGGCGTGCCCGTCGTCGGGGTTCGGCCGGCCTGCTGCGTGAGGGCGCCGTGACGCTCGGGGCCCCGCACGCGCCGCCGTCGAGGAGGTCGACATGGCCGTTCAACTGAACCACACCATCATCGCCGTCCGGGACAAAGAGGCGTCGGCGACATTCTTGGCCGACATCCTCGGGCTCGACGCCCCCGAGCCCGTCGGGCCGTTCCTGTGCATCGAGACGGCCAACGGCGTGAGCCTCGACTACGACGATCGGTGGGGCGCGGTGCCCAGCCATTACGCCTTTCTCGTGACCGAAGAGGAGTTCGACGCCATCTTCGCCCGGGTGACGGTCCGGGGCCTGCGCTTCTGGGCCGATCCCGCGCACCAACAGGAAGGTGTCATCAACGGCAACGGCCGGGGCTTCTATTTCGAGGACCCCTCGGGCCACAACATGGAGGTGTTGACCCGCCCCTACGGCACCTGAGCGCGGCCGCCCGGCGTCCTCAGGAGCGTGTCGCCACTCCGCATGCGGTTGTGACGCGCTCCACGAAGGCGGCTCGCTCGCCGTAGCGCGCGTGGGCGTGGGCCCGCCCCTTTTCTCCGAGCTGCTTGGCGTTGCGCTGGTCGAGCAGTGCCTCCAGGCACGCAATGAGCTCTGCCCCGTCGGAGAACCACAGGCCGCCACCCGATTCGGCCACGACATGGCGCGCACGCGTCCGCTCGGGGACCACCACCGGCGTGGCGAAGAGGAGCGACTCGATGCAACGAAGCGCGAGGAGACGTCCGGGGTGGAGATCGACCGTGCACCGCGCCCAGGCCATCAGGCGCCACAGGTCGATGTGGCGTGAGACTGCTTCGAAGTCCGCCGCCTCGCCCTTTCGCCAGATGACGAGTCGGTGGTCCTGCACCACGACCACGGGGTTCCGGGGGAAGCGCAGCGCCAGCAGCCGTGCCCGGGCCTGTGACGCGTCGCTCTCCCCGGTGCCCGTGACGAGGATGTACTCCTGGCCCGCCAGCTCCGTAGACGGCTCCTCCAGCACGCTCGGGTTGACCGGCACCACCGATCCCACGTCGTGCACGACCGAGGGGTCGAGCCCAGACCGCTCCATCACCGCGCTGCGCTCGGCGTCGGAGGAGACGAGGACAGCGGCGGCGCGCGCGGGCAGGGGGTCGAACAGCGGATGCCCGAGCCCCTGTGGCTCGGCACACAGGGGGACGCTCACCACCGGCACGGCATCGGGGAGGACCTCGACGAGCCCGAGGTGGCGGTGCCCGGCCACCACCGCCAGGTCGGCGTCGATGCCCGCCAGCACCGCCGGCGCGCCCCGCCACAGGTCCGCCGATGCACGCAGCCAGCCGGCCGCCTCGGTCGGTGCGCCCGCCCCGGCGGCGGGCCGGGGTGCGGACACGACGGCCTCTGCCACGAGGGCGCGGCGCACGGCCAGGCGGGTATCCGGCTCGTTGCCGAGGAGGTGCACCTCGAAGGCGCCGTCGGCCACGCGGGCCGGTGCATCGCCCTGCGGCGTCACGACGTGCACGTCGGCGCCGAGCGCCAGCGCGGCGGCGAGCGTCCGGGTGACCACGGCTTCCTCGTCACCCCCCGCCCAGGGGGCCCCACCCCGCGGCCACCTGTCCGCCAGGACCACCACCGTGGGCCGCCGTCCGCTGTCGCCGGGCGCCGGGCGCCGGGCGCCGTGGCCCGCAGCGTCAGATGGCACCGTCACCGGGCGGGCGTGCCGCCTCGCCCCGGACCGTGCGGGCCAGATGCTCCTGGCCGGCGGCGATCTCGGCGAACCTGGCATCGAGCTCCTGCAGCAGGGCGCGGTGCGCAGAGGCCAGCTCGTCACAGCGCTTGGCCAGCGCGTCGTTCAGCTGCACGACGTGGCTCAACAGCTCGCGCTCTTGGCTCAGGTAATCGGCCATGGCTCCGAACACGACGCGGCCCAGGCGGCCCCGCAGCCGCGCCGTGAGGCCGCGCCCGGCCTCGCCGCCCTGCCCGGGCAGGGCCCAGTGCCGGTGCGCGTAGTCGAGCCCGGGATGGTCCTGCACGCGCCCGTCGTCGATGTCCCGCGTGAGGGGTTCGGGGACGGGCGGGGCCCACGCCCCGCGATCAGCTCGCGCCTTCACGCGCCGGACGAACTCGTCAACCTCGACAGCAACATCTCCCATCGCCGGTCCTCGTCCACTGGTCGCAATTTGCAGCGCAAGTCTAACCGGCTGAGGTTCACGCTGTAGAAGGGATCGCCTCGTCGCACCTCATCGGTCCAGGTCCGCAGGAACGCCTGGTAGTCGCGGTAGAAGCCGGAGGTCCCCCGGGTGCGCGACTCGTGGTGCACGAGCTCGGTGAACGGGGTGTACACCACCGAGTACCCGGCGTGGCGGAGGCGGAGGCAGAAGTCGACGTCGTTGAACGCCACCGCGTACTCCTCGTCGAAGCCACCGAGCTCCTCGAACACGTGGCGCCGGGTCATCATGCACGCCGCGCTCACGGCGGAGGTGTTGCGCACCACCTTCGCCCATCCGAGGTATCCGGGCTCGTCGCCCGGCAGCCCGCACATGACGTGCCCGGCCAGCACGTGCATG
>JBEKVE010000210.1:0-8271 GCA_049514335.1 Acidimicrobiales bacterium | reverse complement strand
GCCGCCGGCGGGTCGGTCCGCTCCCTGTTGGGGAGTTTGTCCCACGAATAGCGCGAAGTCAACCGCTCTATGCTTTCAAATAGGGGATCGAAAGCCGTATATGCAGCGGACAGTGGGCGGCCCGACCCGCCAAGTGGCCTTGGTCCACTTCGCCGAGCCGGGGGGAGACGGTCCGGCCGTGACCCGCGGGTTCCCCGACGCGCACGGGCACACCGTACCCGCACCGGTCTCCGGCGACGCTGCCAACCTCGACGATGCGAAGCTCCGCGGCCCCTCGGCGGCGGGCGTGCGCCGCAACCGAGCACCACGGGATCCGCAGCGCCAGCGAGCAGGCGCTGCCTCGCTACTGAGGCGCCACGGCCACCGGGTTCCGAACCGCCTCGGAAGAGCGGGGCACGTTCCAGCACGTGGGGAGGCAGCACCGCTCGGGATGGACGGCGCCGCGCTCCACCCACGACCACCATCGGGCCGCCGTCGGCCGGGCCGTGACGTCGACCGAGCGGCCCATCACCAGTGCGCCCGCCACCACCGCCCCGGCGTCGCCGAGTGCCGCCGCCGCGCTGTACAGGTGTGCACCGGTCACCCAGGTGTCGTCCACGAGGAGCACGCGCCGCCCCCGGACGTCGCCCTGCACCGCGAAGGCACCCCGGTCGGGAACGAGGCGTCGGACCTCGGCCCCGGCGTGGCGCAGGACGTGCCGGGGCATGGAACTGAACGGGGGAAGGCCAGCCACCACGCCGTCGAAGGGGTGCGGCGGCAGGCCCGGGCCCGGCGCGGCCCGAGAGGCACGGCCCGACGACGGCACCACCGCCACGGTCTCCCATCCTCCGGTGGCGGCGGCCAGGCAGTGACCGTGGGCCGCCACGAAGCGCGAGAGATGGGCCTGCATCGAGGAGGCGAAGTGCCGGCGGGCGGCCACCACCGGATCGTCCTTGTATCCCCGCAGGACCCTGTGCATGCCGTCCCCGACCCGGAAGACGGCGGTGGGGACGACGAGCAGGCGTCGCCCCCCGATGGCGGCTCCGACGGCGAGGTGCCGGGCCACGGTGCGGCAGCACCAACAGTCGACCCCCCCGTCGCGGGCCTGCCCGTGGCAGGTGGCACACACACCCGGGCCGCCGGGCGGCGCGGGCAGTCCGAGCCGGCGCCATGGCACCGGCGACGCAGGCCACACGGGCGACATCGACGACATGGGCGACACGGGCACCTCCCCGGGAAGGACAAGGGGGCGGACCGACCTCGGGTTCCACGCCCCCGAGGGGGCGTGGCGGCTGCTCAGCCCGGGGCGTCGTCGCGATGGAGGAGGAAGGTCCCGGTGGCCCGGCTGACGAGGCGCCCGTCGCCGTCGCGCGTAGTGGCCTCGGCGAAGGCGACCTGCCGGGCCATGCGCACCACCTCGCCCCGCACGGCCAGGGTGTCACCGAGCTTGGCGGGCCGCATGGTCTCGGTCTTCATCTCGAGGGTGCCCCGGGTGCGCTCCCGGCCCGGCATGGCGGCGTTGATGGCGAAATTCATGGAGGCGTCGAGGACGAGTGAGTGGATGCCGGCCTGCACGATGCCGTGGGGATTGCACCCGAGCTCGGTCGGCGTCCACGAGGCCTCGACCCAGCCCAGGTCCTCGCCGTCCACGCCGTAGGCCGTGAACGACGCGCCCACCTGGCCGATCACCGGCATGCCCCCGTCGCCCAGCCATCGGTCCATGTCCTTGCGTTCCCCGGCCATGCGCTCACCGTAGTGCCGGGGTGCGCGTCGGCAACGGCCCTGGTCCGGGCCCTGGATGGGCGAAAGGGGGCGCCGGCGCGCACCGCCGGGCACGACACCGTTCCGGGCCGCTACGCTGACCCTGCACAAAAAACTTGACCGATCGGTCAGTTTTCCAGCGAGGATCGACCGGCCGGCAGGCCGCCCCCGTCGGCTGGGGGCGCCACCGGACCAGGAAGGAGCGCTCCCATGACCACCGCCGTCATCGTCGACGCAGTACGCACCCCCGGAGGACGCCGCAACGGCAAGCTTCGGGGCTGGCACGCCGTGGACCTCGCCGCCGAGCCCCTGCGGGCCCTGGTCGAGCGCAACGACCTCGACCCCGCCCTGGTCGACGACGTCATCATGGGGTGCGTCATGCAGGTGGGCGAGCAAGCCCTCAACGTCGGCCGCAATGCCGTCCTGGCCGCGGGCTACCCCGAGTCCGTGCCGTCCACCACCATCGACCGGCAATGCGGCTCGTCGCAGCAGGCGCTGCACTTCGCCGCCCAGGGCGTCATGGCCGGCGCCTACGACGTCGTCATCGCCGCCGGCGTGGAGCACATGACCCACACCCCCATGGGGTCGTCGGTGGTGCGTGACCTCGGGTTCCCCTTCGGCCCGGAGATGATGGCGCGCTACGCCGAGCGAGGCGGGCTCGTGTCGCAGGGCATCTCGGCCGAGATGATCGCCGACCAGTGGGACCTGTCACGCGAGGACCTCGACCGCTTCGGCGCCCGCAGCCAGCAGCTCGCCGCCCAGGCCACCGCCGAGGGCCGCTTCGAGCGCGAGATCCGGCCGCTGGCGGTCAAGGACGACGAGGGGACGGCGACCGACGAGACGATCGCCACCGACGAGGGTGTCCGCCCCGACACCACCGCCGAGGTGCTCGGCAACCTCAAGGCCGCATTCAAGCCCGACGGCAAGGTCACGGCGGGCAACTCCTCCCAGATCACCGACGGGGCGGCCGCCGTGTTGATCATGAGCGAGGAGAAGGCCAACGCCCTCGGTCTCACCCCCCGGGCCCGTTTCCACGCCTTTGCGCTGGCCGGCGTGGACCCCGTCACCATGCTCACCGGTCCCATCCCCGCCACGCGCTCGGTCCTCGAGAAGGCAAAGATGTCCATGGACGACATCGACCTGGTCGAGATCAACGAGGCCTTCGCCTCGGTCGTGCTGGCGTGGGAGAAGGAGCTCCGCCCCGACATGGACCGGGTGAACGTGAACGGCGGCGCCATCGCGTTGGGCCACCCGCTCGGCTGTTCGGGGGCCAAGCTCATGACCACGCTCCTGAACGAGCTCGAGCGCAGCGGCGGACGCTTCGGCCTCGAGACGATGTGCGAAGGCGGCGGCATGGCCAACGCCACCATCATCGAGCGCCTGGGCTGATCGAGAGCGCCGCCCCGGCCGTCAGCGGTACTGCGTGGCTATGACGAAGCCGCCGGCGATGAGCACGATGCCGCCCACGAGGTACCAGTTGGTGGGAGCGGCGGGCAGGACGTTGAAGTAGTTGAGCATGATCATGAGCGCCCCCAGGACGAGCAGCGCCAGGATCAGGGGGCCCATCCACTTGGGGCTGACCTTCTTGTTGCGGGGGATGGGCGGGGTGTAGCGGCCGCTCGTGGTGTTGGGCCGCGACAGCGCCCGGCTCGTCGTGCGCCCTGCCGACCGGCCCTTGCGGATGGCGCTCCCGGGACCCTGCTTGGCGGCCTGCTTCACGCCCGGCCTGGGACCCTGCTTCTTGCTCGGCATGCCCCGAGGATAGCCACGGCGGCCGGCCGTCCCCGGACCGGTACAGTCGGCGCCCATGGGGGCCCGGGTCCTGCTGATCGACAACTACGACTCGTTCACCTACAACCTGGTGCAGGAACTGGGTGAGCTGGGCGCCGACCCCGTCGTCTACCGCAACGACGCCATCGACGTGGACGGCATCCGCGCCGCCGGGCCCGACGGCGTGATCATCAGCCCCGGGCCGGGGCGGCCCGAGGACGGTGGGGTGAGCATGGCGGTCGTGGCCGAGCTGGGTGGGCAGATCCCCATCCTCGGCGTGTGCCTGGGGCACCAGTGCATCGGCCAGGTCTACGGGGGCCGGGTGGTGGCCGCCCCCGAGCTCATGCACGGCAAGACGTCGCCCATCTCCCACACCGGCGTCGGCGTCTTCGCCGGCATGCCCAACCCCTTCGACGCCACCCGCTACCACTCGCTCGTGGTGGAGCGTGACTCGCTGCCCGACGCCCTCGAGATCACCGCCGAGACCTCCGACGGCGTGATCATGGGACTGCGCCACCGCGACTGGGCGGTCGAGGGCGTGCAGTTCCACCCCGAGTCGGTCCTCACCGACGTGGGGCCGGCGCTCCTCGCCAACTTCCTGGCTGCGCTCGGTACCCCGCGACCCTGAGCCGGGCCGCTGCCGTGCTCGTCAGGGCACCGGCGTGGTGGTGGAGGACGATGCCGTCGTGGTCGAGGTGGCGGCGCACGAGGGGTAGCTGGCCACCGTGATGTCGACGGACGACCCCGGCGCGGCCGGCATGCCGCCGCTCGGTGTCTGGGCCTGCACCAGCCCGTCCTGGGTGGGATCGGACGTCGACTGGCAGATCACCACGGCGCTCAAGTTCGGCTGCAGGGCGGTGACAGCCGCCTGCTCGGTGTCGCCCACCACGTCGGGAACGAGGATCTGCGACGGCCCGCTCGACACCACCAGGTTGACGACGGCGTTGGGGGCCTCCTGGGTCCCCGGCGTCGGGCTGGTGCTGATGACATCGCCCGACGGCACGCTCGGCGACGCCTGCTTGGTGATGGTCCCGCACTGGAAGCTGGCCTGACCGAGGCGGTTGCAGGCGGTCGTCTCGTCGAGACCGGTGACGTCGGGGACGGCGGATGTGGTCGCAGCGGTCACGAGGTTGACCGTCCCCCCGGGTGGCAGCGTCCCGCTCTTCGGGCTCTGGTCGCACACGATGAGCTGCGTCGTGCACGTGCTGCTGGTGGTGACGTCGGCCTGGAGGCCGAGTTTCACGAGCTCGCTCTTGGCCGACTGGACCGAGAAGCCGATGAAGTTCTGCACCGTCACCGGTGGCCCCTGGTTGCCCGTGTAGAGCGTGACGGTCTGGCCCTTGTGCACCGTCGACCCCGCCGCCGGGTCGCTGTGCACCACCTGGGTGTTGGCCGTGGTGTTGGCCGAGGTGTCGGGCCGCACCTTGGTCTTGAGCCCGTCGCGGTGCAAGGTGGCCTCTGCCTGGTTGACGTTCTGGACCACCGCCAAAGCCACGAGCAGGACGGCCAGGATGCCGGCGTACAGCTTCGTGCGGCTGCCCTCGCCGTCGTCCTCGAAATCCTCCCCCATGACGGAGGGCAGCGCCTCGGTGCGCCCGCTCACGGCACCCACGGCCTGGGTGGTGCCGATGGCCGGCACCTGCCCGGTGCCCGCTGCCGCCCCCACGACACGGCCCTCGCGGAAGCGCAACAGGTCGATACGGAGATCGTCGCCGGTGGCGTAGCGGTGGTCGGGGGACTTGGCCATGCATTTCAGGATGATGGCCTCGAGGTCGGGCGGGACGCTCGGGTTCACGTCGCGCGGAGCCGGGGGGTGCTCGCGCACGTGCTTGGAGGCCACCGCCACCGGCGTGTCGCCGAGGAATGGGGGGCGGCCCGTCACCATCTCGAACAGCACCACGCCCAGTGAATAGATGTCGCTTCTCGAGTCGACGCCCATGCCCTCGGCCTGCTCGGGCGAGAAGTACGTGGCCGTCCCCATGACCGCACCTGTCTGGGTCAGGCTCTCCTCGGTGTTCACGGCCCGGGCGATACCGAAGTCGGTGACCTTGATGATGCCCTCTTCGGTGATGAGCACGTTGCCGGGCTTCACGTCGCGGTGCACCACGCCGTGTCGGTGGGCATAGGCGAGGGCGCCGGCCACGTCGGCGGCGATCTCAGCGGCGCGGTCGGGGTGCAGGGGGCCCGCGGTGCGCAGGATCGACGACAGGGCCCGCCCGTCGACGAACTCCATGACGATGAAGTAGGTCCCACCGTCCTCGCCCCAGTCGAACACCGGGACGATGTTGGGGTGCGACAGGTTCGCCGCGGCCTGCGCCTCGCGGCGGAACCGCTCCACGAAGGACCGGTCGATGGACAGCTCGGGGAACAGCACCTTCAGTGCCACGGGCCTGTCGAGCAGCTGATCGTGCGCCCGGTAGACCTGGGCCATGCCTCCCCGGGCCACCAGGTGCGAAAGTTCGTAGCGCCCGGACAGCACGCGAGGGGTCTCTGACGGCTCCATGTTCGTCAGAGCCTACGTCTCGCTCGATCGGCGGCTGGGACAGGCACGACAGGTGTCCTCCTCGGTCGGATCCGGCTCGGATCCCGGTGGATCGGTTCCCGGACGGGGGGCGCGGCCGTCACTGGCCCGCCAGGACGGCTTCGATCATCTTCTTCATGATGGGCCCCGCGATCTCGGCGCCGGTGACCGACAGGGCCTGGTAGGGCACGACGACGGCCAGCGCCACCTTGGGTGCGTTGGCGGGGGCGAATGCGATCATCCAGTCGGTGGTGGCCTGGCTCCCGCCGGTGCCGACGCCGCCCGCCCCGACCTGGGCCGTGCCCGTCTTGGCCGCCACGTCGTCCTGGGGTGGGAACCCGACCTGTGCGGCCGTGCCGGCCTTCACCACTTCGGTCATGAGGTTCCCGACGGCGGTGGCCGTGGCCTGCGACGTTGCGGTGTGCCATGCCGTGGGGTCGTAGCGCGTCACCAGGTTGCCCTGCGAGTCGCGGATCTGGTCCATGACGTGCGGCGTCATGACCACGCCACCGTTGGCGATGCCGGCCGCCACCATGGCCATCTGCAGGGGGCTGGCCAGGGTGCACTCCTGCCCGATGGAGGAATACGCCAGGAAGATCTCGGCGTCGGCATCGGGACACGTCGGGCCCTGGTTGAGGAACTGCGACACCTCGTAGGGGCTGTGGGGGAGGTCGATGGGCGGTTGCTGGTTGAAGCCGAACGCCTCGGCCTCGGCCGTCATCGACGGCTTGCCCACCTTGGTGCCGAGGAGGGCGAAGCCCGGGTCGCACGAGGGTGGCAGCATCTGGGCGATGGTGCCCCCGCACGCCGTGAAGCCGTCGTTGCACAGCGGCGTGTTCTTTCCCTGACCCTGGAGGGTGCCGCCCGGGATGCAGGTGTAGTACGGCATGGGCGTGTTCACGAGCTTCGGCGCGTACTGGTAGGCGGCGGCGGAGGTCACGATCTTGAACGTCGAGCCCGGAGGGAAGTAGTCCTGGTACGCCAAGGACGCGGCGGGCGAGTACCCCGTGGCCGGGTTGCGGGCGTTGTCGGCGTTGAAGGCTTGGGTCTCGGTGGCCGAGTTGTTGACGGCGATCGGGTTGGGGTCGTAGGTCGGGTTGGAGTACATGGCCAGGATGGCCCCCGTGGTGGGGTCGAGGGCCACGATGGCCCCGTTGCGCCCGGCCAGGGCCTGCTGGGCCGTCTTCTGCAGCTGGGCCGACAGCGTGAGCGTGACGGTGTCGGTCACCTGGGGGGTGGTGAGGAGATCCCCGATGGTCTTGATGGGCCGGTTGTGCTGGGCCAGGTACTGCGAATAGCTGGCCTCGACACCGGTGGGGAGATAGTTGAACGACCAGTACCCGGTGATCTGGCCGAACAGCGAGCCCAACGGGTACTGCCGCTGGTACTTGTAGGAGGAGCCCGGCGGGGTGTGCACCGACTGGGCCAGGACCACGCCGTCGGCGCTCTGGATCACCCCCCGAGGTTGGTCGTATTTCTGCAAGACGATGGCGGGGTTGTCGGGGTTCGACGCGTAGGTGTGCGCCTTCACGACCTGGACGTTGTTGAGCTGCACGAACAGCACCACGAAGCACAGGACCATGAACGCGCCCAGCCAGGCGATGCGCCGCGCCATGTCAGGCCGCCCTCGACAGCGCCGGGCCCGTCAGGTCGGCGGAGTGCCGCGCCACCCCCAAGGCCACGGTCGACGATGGCGACGATGGCGACGACGCCACTGTCGAGGTGGGCGAGGTGGTGGTGGTGGTCGAGCACGAGGCGGGGGCATTCTTGAGGAAGCAGTTGCCCTGTTGCAGCTCTTGTCGCACGTAGCTCTCGGCCGCGTTGAGCGACGGCTCCTCCACGCCGCTGCGCACCGCGCCGAGATCGAGGGCGGGCACCTGCGCCGTGGTCATGGCGTAGTGCTTCACGATCTTGGGCTCGATGCCCACGAACCCGCCGCGGCGCCCTTGGTAGATGACGACCTTGTGGTGGTCGAGCCCCACGAAGTACGAGTTGTTCACGTACCAGCGGATTAGGGAGTACCCGCCATACACCACGCCACCCAGGAGGATGACGAAGAAGATGACGCGGAAGGTGATGCGGCGCGGCACGCGCACGTGAGGGCGCGCCGGCGCCGCCGGACGACCCCGCTCCGCTCCGGCCGGCACGGTGGTGCGGTCGACGACGCCGGTCCCCGTGCCGTTCGGAGGGGAGGGCGCCGACGCGGGAAGACCCGACACCCCCGGTGCGGCGGTGGTCCC
>JBEKVE010000209.1:0-5183 GCA_049514335.1 Acidimicrobiales bacterium | reverse complement strand
GAGCAGGTGGGTGTGCTCAACCGGGCGCTGCACCCGCCCGCCGGCTGAGATCCGGGGTCCTCCCGGACCGGTCCACTCCGATCCCGGCGGTGGGCGCCTCAGGCGTCCTGGCGCCGGGCGGTGGGCACGAGCCCGTCGAGCAGGGCCCGGGTGGACAGCGAGATCTCCTCCACCGCCTGCTCGAACACGGCCTCGTTGGCCCGCGACGGGGCGCGGTAGCCGCTCACCTTCCTGACGAATTGGCGGGCCGCGGCCCGCACCTCGTCGTCAGAGGCCGGTTCGGGGGCACGCAGGGTCACGATGCTTCTGCACATCCCCCAACGCTGCCACACGCTGGGAGAACACGTCACAACGGGGCTCGGGGGCCGACCCAGGTTCGCGGCCAGACAAGGACTTTCGGCCCCCCGACCAGGCACCTCCGGCCCTGGGAGCACACACCCTCGCCGGTGCAACGTGCAGGAGGCGACGAACCGGGAGCTGACCGTGACCCTGGGACAGCGATGCGACGAGATCATCAAGATGATCGACGACGTGCTGGGCGGCCTCGCCGGCGACCCCGGTGACACTTCGACGGGCCGGGGCGGCGGGCACGCCTTCTTGGAGGTCGGGCTCTCCTCCGAGCGGGGCGACGTCCACTCGGAGCTGTGGGCGTGAGGGCGATGCGCACCCACCACCGTGGCTACTTCTTGGTGTGGGACCTCTTCGACCTGTGGCGCAGTGCGCTGCGCTCCCTGGCGCCCGAGCAGCTCCCGACCCCCGCGACCGCCTCGACCCGTGAAGCGCTCGCCCCCTGAACCTGCTCGGTCCCGGCGGCCCGGGCCTCGCCCCGGCCACGGTAAGGACAACGGCGCAGGCGGGCGCGGGGCGCAATTGCCACCGGCCGGCTCCGGGGATGCGATGCTCGGCACATGATCGGCTCCGACGGGCTACGGCGTGCCACCTCCGGCGTGGTGTCCGGCGTGGCCTCCGGGGTCGCCCACGCCGTCTCCGGCACGGCGGGGGCGGTCACCGCCACCTCGGCCGTGGTGGGATCGGGGCTCGCCCGGACGCTCAGCCCCGCCGTCGTGGTGCGCTCGGCGCTGGCCCTCGCACGCGACGGCATCACCCCGGCGGCGGCCTGTGCGGTCAATGCCGCCCGCTTCCCGAGCGCCGCCGCGGTCATCGACGACGACGGGGAGACGTCCTTCGGTGCCCTGCACCGGCAGGTGCGCGCCCTGGCCGACGCCCTGGCCGCGGCGGGTGTGACGCGACGCGACCGGGTGGGCGTGCTGTGCCGCAACCACGTGGCCTTCGTCGAGGCCACGTTCGCGGTGACGAGCCTGGGCGCGGACGTCGTGTTCCTCAACACGTCCTTCGCCGCCGAGCAGACCGGGGTCGTGGTGGCGCGACAGGGGCTCACGGCACTGGTGCACGACGAGGAGTTCGCGCCTCACGCGCTCGCCGCCGCGGCCGTGGCCGGCGACCTGCATGTGTGGCGGACGACCCGGGTGCGCCCCGAAAGCGGGCTCGCCCTCGACGGTCTGCTCCCCGCCGCCCACCACACCCACCTGCCACCGCCCATGTCGGGGCGCTTCGTGCTGCTCACGTCGGGATCGACAGGTGCACCCAAGGGAGCCCCCCGCTCGGTGCCCCCCACGCTCGACCCGCTGGTGGCGTTGCTGACCCGCATCCCCCTGCACGTCCGCGACGTCACCCTGGTCGCCTCGCCGCTGTTCCACGCCTGGGGGTTCGGCCAGCTCGGTCTCGGGCTGGTGCTCTCCTCCACCCTGGTGCTGCACCGCCGCTTCGATCCGGTGCAGGTGCTCGAGTCCGTGGAGCGCCACCGCGTGCGTGTCCTGGCGGTGGTCCCGGTGATGCTCAAGCGTCTCGCCGAGCTGCCCCCCGAGACGCGGCGCCGCTTCGACACGTCCTCGCTCGCCGTGGTGGCATCGAGCGGCGCGCACCTCCCCGGGCCGCTGGCGACACGCTTCATGGACGCCTTCGGCGACGTCCTGTACAACGTCTACGGGTCGACCGAGACCGGGTACGCGGCCATCGCCACTCCCGAGGACCTCCGGGCGGCACCGGGCACAGCGGGTCGACCACCATGGCGGACCGAGGTGCGCATCGTCGACGACGCCGGCCACGACGTGGCGCAGGGCCATGCGGGTCGGATCCTGGTGCGCAACCGGCTGTTGCTCGAGCACGACAGCGACGGACGCCGCCTGCCCCGCCTGGGCGGCTACATGGACAGCGGTGACGTGGGCCGCACAGACGCCGCCGGGCGGCTTTTCGTCGAGGGTCGCCAGGACGACATGATCGTGTCAGGGGGAGAGAACGTCTACCCCCAGGAGGTGGAGGAGCTCATCGCCGGCCACCCCGCCGTCGCCGACGTGGCCGTGGTGGCGGTGCAGGACGCCGAGTTCGGTCAGCGCCTGCGGGCACTGGTTGTGTGCCGTCCCGGGCACGAGCTGTCGGGCGATGACGTCAAGGCGTTCGTCCGGGATCACCTGGCTCGCTACAAGGCGCCGCGCGAGGTCGTGTTCCTGGACCGGTTGCCGCACAACGAGGTGGGGAAGCTGGTGCGCTCCGACCCGTACCGCAACTGATCCCGGTCTCCGCAGCGGGCGTGGACGGGGCGCAGCGCGCTACGGTCCACGCCGTGGGGGCACAGGCGAGCGATTTCGACCCGGCGACGTGGGGGCTGGTCGACAGAGACACCCTGTCCCGCGTGGTCGTGGTGTCGCCGCACTTCGACGACGCCGTGCTCGGCGCCACGCACCTCATCGCCTCCCATCCGCCTGCGACGGTCATCACGGTGCTCGGCGGGCGGCCTCCCGCCTATCCGTCCGAGCCCACGGACTGGGACGCGTGCGGCGGCTTCCGGGCCGGTGACGACGTGGTGGCGCTGCGACGCGAGGAGGACCGCGCCGCCATGGCCATGCTGGGTGCCACCCCGGTGTGGCTCGAGTTCGCCGACCACCAGTACCTCGCGCCCGCCGACCGCCCCCGTCCGGCCGAGGTGGCTCCGGCGCTCGGCGCCGCCCTCGCCGACGCCTCACCCACGGCGGTGTTCCTCCCCATGGGCCTGGCCAACCCCGATCACACCCTGACCCACGCCGCGGGATTGCTGGCGCGCCAGGCGATGGAGGGATCCGGGGCGCCGGTGGCGTGGTTCTGCTACGAGGACCACGGCTACAAGCACATTCCCGGGATCATGGCGTGGCGGGTGGCCAAGCTGTTCAAGAGCGGGCTGTGGCCCACGCCTGCCGTGGTGCCCGTCGCTCCGGACATGGCGGTGAAGCGCGCCGCTATCGCCTGTTACAAGAGCCAGGTCGGGCCGCTGCAACGCGACCACGTGCTCGACCAACGTCTCGACGCCAACGTGCCCGAGCAGTTCTGGCGGCTCGCCCCTCCCCCCAAGGGATGGGAGCGGCTGATGGAGGGAGTGTGACCGTGAAGGGACTCGTGTACGGGGTGCGACCCGACCCGTGGGTGGCGCCCGACCCCGACAACCCGCTCCTGGCGGGCCTGGCCCGCACGCCCATGAAGCTCGTCGACATGGACGAGCCGACGCCCACGCGCCCGGGATGGGTGATGGCCCGCACCCGTTTCACGGGCATCTGCGGGTCCGAGGCCAAACAGGTGTTCATGGACTTCGGTGAGGGCAACAGCGACAGCCCCCTGTCCAATCTCTTCACCTTTCCCACCGTCCTGGGCCACGAGGTCGTGGCGGAAGTGGCGGAGCTCGGGCCCGGCGCCGTGGGCCTCGAACCGGGCCAGCGGGTCGTGCTCAACCCGTGGCTGTCGTGCGGGCCCCGCGGCATCGACCCGCCCTGTCCCGCCTGTGCGGCGGGCGACTACAGCCTGTGCTGGCACTTCACCGACGGGGGGCTGGCGGCGGGCATCCACACCGGGACGTGCAAGGACGCGCCGGGCGGGTTCGCCGACTACTTCCCGGCGCATCACTCCATGTTGATCCCCGTTCCCGACGCCGTGCCCGACGAAGTCGCCGTGTTCGCCGATCCGTTCGCCGTGTCGCTGCACTCGGTCACGCGTCATCCACCGCCGCCCGGGGGCCGGGCCCTCGTGTACGGCGCCGGCGCGTTGGGCACCACGGCCACCGCCATCCTCCGTACCCTGTACCCCGACGTCGAGGTCATGGTGGTGGCACGCTTCGAGGCGCAGGCCGCACTGGCGCGCCGCCTCGGGGCGACGGTGGTCGCTCCCGAACCGCGTCAGCAGCTCATCGAAGAGGCCGCCGCGTGGTCAGGCGGGGTCCTGCGTCCCGTACGCGAGGGCCTGCCCATGGCCCATCCGGGCGGCTTCGACGTCGTGTACGACACCATCGGCAAGCCGGAGACCTTCGAGGTCGGCGTCCGGCTCCTGAAGGCGCGCGGGACGCTCGTGAAGAGCGGCGTGCACGCTCCATCGCGCTGGGAGTACTCGCCGCTGTACTTCAAGGAGATCAGCTGGGTGGGGTCGAACGCGTTCGGGGTGGAGGAGGTCGAGGGGGTGCGCAAGCACGGCATCGCCCACTTCCTGTCGCTCGCCGAGCAGGGTCGGGTCGACCTGACCGGGATGCTCACCCACACCTTCCGCCTCGAGGAGTGGCGCCAGGCATTCTCGGTCCTCGCCGATCAGGAGAAGAGCGGCGCCATCAAGGTGGCCTTCGACTTCCGCTGAGGCCACGAGCGGGCGACGCCGCGGCACGTTATCCGCAACGAGGTCCACACTCTGTGGATTGTGGGCGCGGCGCGCCACGACGACGGCGTTTCAAGCATCTGCACACACTGCGACGTGGCGTTTTCGCTCGCAGCCTTCGACGATGCGGCCATCCACGGCCCGAACAGCATGAACGGACGGTGACGGATCAGCTGAACGTGACGTGACAGTTGGGCGACGGAACCGACACAGCGGCCGTCGCCGCACCGCTGTGTCGTCCGCCGCCGTCACGGCACGCGCCGGCCGCGCGTCGGGCTCAGGCCGCCTCCGGCCGTGCCGCCACCGGTCCTCCCGGGTGCGCCACGGACCCCTCGGCGTCGCCGCCGGCCACCGACCCGCTGTCGCCGAGGGCGGCAGCGAGCACGTCGGCCACGGTGTCGGCCAGGTGGAAGGTCATGACCTGTCGGACGCTCTCGGGGACGTCCTCGAGGTCCGGCCCGTTGCGGGCGGGCAGCACCACATCGGTGAGCCCGGCGCGG
>JBEKVE010000208.1:0-5322 GCA_049514335.1 Acidimicrobiales bacterium | reverse complement strand
CGACTACGTGCTCGTCGACTTCCTGGAGCACCGGCGCACCACGCGTTCAGCCACGCGTCGCGGCGCCTGAGGGTTTCGTCGCCACCCGGCGTCCGGTTGACGGTCGGCGCCTGCGCGCCCGGCCGGTTGTACACAGGCGTGTCGTCATGGCGTGCGTGCATTCCGCCACCCTGGGTGCATCTCAAACCCGTTACGTGAGCACGGCATGCTCACGCTGAGCGCGGACAGAGGTTGTTGTTGCTCCTGATATTTCCCCTTGCACCCCAGGAGGTCATCGACCATGATGACACAGCTGTAATTACACAGATGCCACTAAATGGTGAGGGGAGGCGTACCGGTGGACGTCGTTTCACTGCTGTACGGCCGACAGGACCGCGACTGGCAGTCGAGGGCCAACTGCATGGGGGTCGACCCCGACCTCTTCTTCCCGGAGCGCGGTGCTTCCACGCGTGAGGCCAAGGAAGTGTGCCGGGGCTGCGTCGTGCGTGAGGATTGTCTCGAGTACGCGCTGGCCAACGGCGAGAAGTTCGGGATCTGGGGAGGGTTGTCCGAGCGCGAGCGGCGTCGGTTGCGTCGTGCCCGGGCACTCAGCCGTCGGGCGGCGGCCACCGCCACCGCGGCGGCGTCGGCTTCTTAACCCGACCGGCAGCACACCCGCACCGAAGGGCGCGTGGGGCGCTCAGTCGGCAAGGGTGTTCCCCGGCCGACCGGCACGCGCCAAGCGTGCCTCGATGGTGCGGTCGGGGTCGAGATCGAGCGCCGGAAGTCGAGCCTGCGCCACGCCGACGACAACGGACGCGGGAGCGAGGCCGACCAGCTCGGCACGCGTGATGTGTGTGCCCCGGTCGTGGGCCAGGGCGGCGATGGCGTCGTAGACCTCGGCCGGTCCGAGCGCTTCAGGGTCGATCAGGTTGCACGACACCTGGGTGGCGTCGCCCACGGCGAGCCCGAGCGTGCGCAGCGCCGGGCGGCGCGCCTGTGCGGCCACCGCCTTCGCCACGGCCAGGTCGCCGGTCGCCAGCCACAGGTTGTACGCCACCAGCACGGGCCGCGCCCCCACCGCGCATGCCCCCGCCGTCGGGTGCGCAGCGCCCGGGCCCGTGTCCGGTGCCAGGTCCCGGAAGGCGCGCCGGCGCACCTCGGGAAGGGAGCGCTCGGGGCCGTAGACGAAGCACGGCAGGCCGAGCTCGTCGCCGGCCCAGGCGGCGAAGCGGTCCCGGGCGGCGACGGCGTCGTGCAGGTCGGCGTCCGTTGCCAGGGCGTGGCCGCCCGCGTCGAGGGGGACGAAGGGCACCACGTCGAGCGCCCCGAGGCGCGGATGGACCCCGGCGTGAAGGCTGATGTCGACACGCGCCACCGTGTCCCGGGCCAGGGCCCGCACGGCGTCCTCCACCCCGGGCCCGGCGAGCGTCAGGACCGACCGGTGATGGTCGGCATCGCTGTGCACGTCGAGCAGGCTGTCGCCGGCGGCGTGGGCGAGCGCGCCCACCACGGTGGCGTCCCGACCCTCGCTGACGTTGACGACGCACTCCAGCACGGCCCGTCCCCACATCCGCGCCCGAACGGGCGCGGCGGCCTCAGTTGTGGCTGGCCTGCAGCCGCGAGAGGCGTCGCCGGCGCAGGATGCGACGGCGTTCGCGCTCGGAGGTGCCACCCCACACGCCGTGGTCCACCCGGTTGTCGAGGGCGTACTCGAGGCATGGAACCTTCATCGGGCACTCGGCGCAGATGCGCTGGGCGTTCTGGACACCGATCCCGTCACTCGGGAAGAACACCGCAGGGTCCATGTCCCTGCACCTGCCCGAACCCATCCATTCGGTCTCCATGTCACCTCCGATGACGGGCCTCACCTTACCAGCGTCACCTGGTCATTCGTTGCCTGGCGCCGGTCCGGATGGCGGGGCGCACCGCCGGGGAGAAGGCCCGCGTCGCACCCCGCATCCCCCCTCTATACGGGCCGGCGGCCGCGATCCGTCACGGCACCGGGCATCCGGCGTCGACCCGTCCCGGGTCCCCGCCCGCCACCACTGCGTCGGGGGCCCTCGAAGCGCCACCGGGAGGTGGATCGGGGCGACCCAGCCGGACGTAGACCACGAGGCCGACCACGCAGGCAAGGAAGGGGGTGACCAATCTGACAAGGAAGGCCGACACTGAGCCCCCAAGGGCCGAATGGGCCCCGTCCAGCGCCAACAAGACCGCCAGGTACGCGCCCAGGGCAAGCATTGCGCGGCGGCCTCGGAGACGATCCCGCACTCTCGCCATGCCCACCAGTCAAGCAGGGCAGCGATCTGGAAGATCCACCAGAGGTGGGTATCGACCCCGGCCGCCACCGGGGCACGGCGGCGCACCCGTTAGGCTGGCCGCCGAGGAGGTGTCGTGGTCGAGGAAACCGAGGAGCCGTCTGAAGAGCCCCAGCCGCCCCGGGGGGCCGTGCGCGTGGTCTACCTGGGTCCGGTGGCGCCCCATTGGGACGTGCAGTCGACCTACGGCGACGAGGCGGTGATCGGTCCCTTCCGGGACCGGACGCTCGCCCGGCTCACCCTCCTGCCTCCGCACGACCCGCAATTCCGTCGCAACCGCGAGCGCGTCCTGCGCGACGCCGAGCGGGAGCTGCTCGAGCTCGAGTGGGACCTCGGCGTCCCCGAGGAAGAGGCGACGCCCGCCGTCTGACACCGCCGCCCGGGCGGGGCTCAGGCCTCGTCGAGGGCGATGCGCTCCAGCCACAATCCCGGCGCGTCGACCTCTGGCGGTGTTGGCAGGGTCCGGGCGTCGGACCACAGTCGGGCGAGCCCTGTGTCGCCGGCCCGCTCGTGCACACCACGCACGAAATCCGCGCCGCGGTCGATCTGGCCCGGTCCGAGGTCCAAGCCGAACATCTGCTCGGCCGCCCGCTCCGCCTCGGCGCGCTCCATCTGGCGCCGGCGCCATGCCTCGGCGATCTGTCCCCGGCCTCCGAGAAGGCGGGCGGCGGCCAGATCGAGCACGTGCTCGACGTAGCCGAGGAGGGCGGCAACCACGGCCATGAGCTCGTCGGCCACGCGCCGGCGCGCCGACGACGGCTCGATGCTCATGAGCGAGGACGGGTCGCCCATGAGGCCCTGCAGCGTCTCGGGGCGGGTGAGGTCGAGCTCCTGGAGCCGCTCCATGACGCCACCCGCCTGCTCCGCCATGCCCGCCACCACGGCCAGCAGGAGGTCCCGGATCCGCGCCGCCACGTGCGGGCGCGACAGGACGGCCTGGGTCGTGATCTCGCGCAGGCACACCCACAGCCGGACCTCGTCGGGGGGGAGGCTCCATTCGTCCGCGAACCGCAGCACGTTGGCAGGCACCACGAGCAGCCGGGGCGTGGGCCGGGGGATGGGCAGCTCGTAGGGGCCGAGGGTGCTGCGCGACAGATGCCCGACGGCGGAACCGAGCTGCATGGCCGCCATCATCGGGCCCAGGGTCGCCACCCACCGGGCCAGGAGGTCCGCCGTCGGTCCGTCGCCCTCGACGTCCTCATCGAGGTCAGCGAGGCCCAGCCCCGGGTCCCGGGCGGGGGTGGCCTCCCCGGCGTCGCCGGCGGCAGGCCCGGCTCCCATCGTGCCGGGGGCCGGAGCGGGTCCGGCCATGGCGTCGAGGAGGAACCGCCAGTCCTCGACGGTCTGCCACGCCCATGCCCCCGGGGCCACGGTGGCCACGTCGAGGGTTCCCGTGGCGGTGACGCTCAACCCGGTCAGCTCGGTCACGTGGAGCTCGGCCACGTGCGAGAGCTGCTCGAACTGGATCCGCTCGACGGGGTCCACGTTTCCCTCGACCTCACCACCGGTGGCCACGCCCTGGGCGAGAGCCCGGGCGAGGTCGATGCCGGCACCGCCACCGGCCGACCCGCCCATGACGTTCAGCAGGTCACGCAGGACCCGCCCGAAGGGGTCGTCTCCTCCTGCGCCGGGTCCGGGGAACACCACCCTCCGGATCGTAGGCGCCGGTCCGGTGCCATCCGACCCCGGGGGGCCCGGCGAGGGTCGTCAGCTCGCCGGCTCGCCCGACAACCGCACCGACACCACGGTCGGGGTCGTCCCGTCGCGTTGCACCGACAGCTCGACCGTGGTCCCCGGCGGGATGGAGTACAGGCGCTCCTGGACGTCGGCCACCGACGAGACGGCGTGGGTGTCGATGGCCACCACGACGTCACCGACCCTGATACCCGCCGCCGCCGCCGGACTGCCGGGCAGGAAGCCGGTCACGGTGGCCCCGGACGCGCCCCCGTTGGAGCAGACGATGCCGAGCCAACCGTGCTCGACACGGTGCGACTGCGCCAGCTCGAGCGCCACGCTCTCGGCCAGGGGGGCGGGCACGAACACGCCCAGGGTGTCGCCGTCCGTCGACGTCTGCCCGTCGAGGATGCCGATGACGCGCCCGTGGCCGTCGAGCATCACGCCGCCCCACGAGGCGGGGCCGAGCGGCATCTCCGCTTCGATGGCGTTCACCAGATTGGGGCCGCCGTCGAGCGCCACACCGCTGCCGACCTGTGTCACCATGCCGACGCCGGCGGCGGGGAGGCGCGACGACGACGTCGCACTGCACTCGCAGGCCACCACGGCCAGGTCGTCGGGCTCGACGTCCTCGTCGGCGAACGTGGCGGGGACCATGCCGCCGCCTCCGGTGCTGATGACGGCAACACCCGAATGCTGGTCGGCACCGATGACCTTGCCGCGGTGTCGCCGGCCGTCGGCGGTGAGCACCTCGAGCTGCGACGCACCTGCCACCGCCGACGCCGCTGTCAACACCAGGTTCCCACCGGGCAGCACGACGCCGGTGGCGCGCTGACTGGTGGTGGCGTTCATCGGCTCGATCGCCACCAACGACGGGCGGACCGCCGCCACCAGCGCCGTGACGTCGTGCCCGAGCACGGTGGTGGTCATCGACGTCGTCGTGACGACCCCGCCCTTTGCCGTTGCGCGCAGTGCCGTGGTGGGGGCCGGTGCATCGAGCAGTGACAGCACCACCACCACCGTGGCCGCCACGGCGGCCACGCCCACCACACCGGCGGTCATGGTGCCGCGCCGCGTCCGGCGCCGCAGCGGTCCAGCGGCCCCGCCGTCGAAGAACGAAGGCACGAGCGGGGACTGTCCTGTCCTGGCCACCTCGGACGGGTGCCGCCACAGGCGGTCCTCCGGAGGGACCCAGCCACGAAGCAGGCCCTCGAGCCCGTCTTCCTGGCCTTCGGGGTCCTCTGGGAGGTCCCCGCGGCTGTCAGAGCCCCCGATGTCCATCGTCTTCGAGGTTACTGTGGAGCCCTGGTGAAGGGACGTCGCGGGGCGGCGACGCGCTTCCCCCACG
>JBEKVE010000207.1:0-5419 GCA_049514335.1 Acidimicrobiales bacterium | reverse complement strand
GGCACGAACGGCTGTCCCCTGCTCCTCCTGGTCGTCTCCCCCGCCATCTGTGCCACCATCATCGCCCGGTTCGGGTCGGAGGAGCAGAAGAAGAAGTGGCTGCCGGGGTTCGCCAGCGCCCAGCTCAAGATGGCCTTCGCCATCACCGAACCCGATGCCGGGTCGAATTCCCACAACATCGCCACCACGGCGAGGCGCGACGGCGACGTCTACCGCCTCCGGGGCACCAAGTACTTCATCTCGTTCTGCGACGAGTCCGAGGCCGTCCTGGTCGTGACCCGCAGTGGCGTCGACGAGTCGAGCGGGCGCGGGAAGCTGTCGCTCTTCGTCGTCGACCTCGACAGCCCCGGACTGGAAAAGACCCTCATTCCCGTGGAGATCGTGGCCCCCGAGAATCAGTTCACCCTGTTCTTCGACGACGTCGTGGTACCGGCCGACCGCCTCCTCGGTACCGAGGGTGACGGACTACGCCAGGTGTTCGTCGGCCTCAATCCCGAGCGGATCATGACGGCGGCCATGGCCAACGGCATCGGCCGCTACGCCCTGGACAAGGCCAGCACCTACGCCCGGGAGCGCTCGGTCTGGGGCACGCCCATCGGCCGTCATCAGGGCATCGCCCATCCCTTGGCCATCGCCAAGATCGAAGTCGAACTGGCCCGCCTCATGGCCCAGAAGGCGGCCTGGACCTTCGACGCCGGCCTCGACGCCGGGGAAGCGGCCAACTTCGCCAAGTACGCGGCGGCCGAGGCGGCCCTCGGGGCGCTGGACCAGGCCATCCAGACACACGGGGGAAACGGCATGTCGTCGGAGTTCGGCCTGGCCGACATGTGGGGGATGACGCGCCTGCTGCGCATCGCGCCGGTGAGCCGCGAGATGATCCTCAACTTCGTGGCCCAGCACTCGCTGCAGCTGCCCAAGTCGTACTGAGCGGGCGGGCCCGCGGCCCGCGCACCGACCCGGGCGGATCAGGCCCCGGTGGCGAAGCGCCGGGCGTCCTCGGCGGCGTACTTGGCCACCACGGTGTCGATGGAGGCGGCGCGCTCGACCGCGGCGGTGACCTCGGCCAGCCGGCTCCCGGGGAAGGCCACCGTCATCTCCTCGGGGCGCATGCCGGTGCGCGCCCGGCTGAGCGCACAGCCCACGCTGGCGGCCACCGCCCCCTCTTGCTTGGCCAGCGCCACGATGTGGCACTGGGGCTTGCCCTCGATGCGAAGCCCCGGCAAGGCGTCGGACAGGACCATCATCTGCCGGCCGTTGACGCGCAGCAGGACCACGTCGGGGACCGACCCGGCGTCGACCACGGGGCCGTAGGTGATCACCTCGGCGCGCTCGGAGATCGACGGGATCGATCCCACGGCTTCGGCGTCCACCCACCCCGACTCGAGCAAGGCGGCCACATCGGCGTTGCCGGCGATGTCGTCCATGGCGGCCAGCCCGTGGGTGTAGCGGCCCACCGAGCAGTTGCCGTGGTCCTCGGGCACGGTGCTGAAGCTGCGCTCGGCGGCGCGCACCCAGAACACGCACCCCGCCGGGACGCGCCCGGCCCGGCCGTCGGCGGCCGGCTCCGACATGGGCTCGTCGAAGGCGGGGACGCCGGCCGGAGCGTCGGCCTCGAACGAGATGCCGATGGGCGGCGCCGCCAGGTGCAGCGCAGCGGAGAGCGAGTCGGCCAGGGCGCGGTGGTCCGAAGCAGCGGTGGTGGAGGTGTCGGTCATGGCGTCATCCTCGACGGGTCGGCAGCCGCGCACAAGTGCGGCATGCCTCGCCGAGGCCACGGCCGGGCCCGGCGCTCAGATGCCGGGCGTCCACGTGGCGCCCGACGACCCGGCGGCCTGGAGCCCGGGCACCTCGCCGCCGGTGAACAGCGCCTGCGACCCCGTCCAGAACCCGACCGCCTCGATGCGCAGGTCGACGTGCTCGGCGGGAGCGACGTCGTTGTCGGTGACGGGCGCCACGGGCGAGGCGGGGAGCAGCTGCCAGGTGTCGGAGGCAGGGACGTAGACCGCCGAGCCCAGCGCGAACCCGTCGTCGGGGGACGTCGACGTGGTGGCGACGCCCTCGCCGCCGAGCACCACCACCTCGCGACCGGTCCACACCGCCGCCGCTCCTGACCGGGCCGTGAGCGGTGACGGAGGGAGCGTCCGCCACTGCAGGGTGCTCGGGTCGTAGAGCGCGCCATCGGCACGCGGGGTCACCGCACCCGACCCGGTGGCGGTGGGGACGGCCCCACCCCACACGAACAGGTCCGTGCCGGTCCAGACCGCGCTGGCCTGGTTGCGCGCCGGGATGGGGGCGGGGGCCATCGCCCGCCACGTCCCGGTGGCGGGGTCCAGGATGGCGCCCTGCACCGACGTGGCGGGGGGCACCGACGTCGAGGTGGTGGCACCGCCCGAGGGGGTGCCGGGTCCCGGCCACACGAGGAGCCCCGTGCCCGTCCACAGCACCACGGCGTCGGGCTCGGCCGAGGCCAGCGAGGACGCCAGCTCCGGCGCCGGCCCCAGGGGGATCGTGCGCCACCGGTCGGTCGCCGGCGCATAGGCGTAGACGTGCGCGGTGCCAGCCGCCGGCGCCCAGACGAGGACCTCGGACCCGCTCCACACGGCGCGGTCACCGCTCCACGCCGACCCCTCCAGCGCGGTGGGGGCGGGGGCGATCGGTGTCCAGGTCCGGGTGGCCGGATGGTAGGCGGCGCCGTTCGCCAGCGGCACGGCGTTCTGCACGTCGGGCACGGCGCTGCTGCCGGCGGGGAGCCCCGTGCCCCCCACCACCACCAGTTCGGTGCCGGTCCACACCCCGAGCGCCCCCTGGCGCGCCGACAACGGCGAGGTGGGCAGAGCCGTCCACGTGCGGGTGGCGGGGTCGTAGGCGTCGATGTCGGTCGAGCCCAGCCCGGCGCAGCACTCCCCCTCGTCCACGAGCAATTGCGTACCGGTCCACGCCGCCACCGACCCCGGGTTCACGGGGCCGGGGGGCACGACGCCCCACCCGGCCGCGTAGGACGGCCCCGTCGTGGTGGTGGCGGCAGGGGCGGTGGACGGCGATGCAGTGGATGGCGGGCTGGACGTGCCCCGCGGCGCGATGCCGGCCCCTGTGGCGCACGCCGCGCCCACCACGCCCGCCAGCACGACGGCGCCGCACGCCGTCACCATGCGTCTCACAGGCCAACAGTAGGGGGACGCGGGCACCGGGGGGCAGGGTCGTCGGCCCCGGAGGATTCGCTCAGGCCAGTTGGGCGGAGGCGTCGGCCACGAAGCTCAGCCGGACGGTGCGCTCGGGGTTGTCCACATTGGTGTCCACGAACACCACCCGCTGCCACGTCCCGAGGGCGGGCCGCCCGTGCAGCACCGGCACGACCATCGACGGGGACACGATGACAGGCAGGAGATGGTCGGCCCCGTGCCCGGGAGAGCCGTGCCCGTGGCGGTAGCGGTCGTCGCGCGGCAGCAGCCGGTCGAGGGCGTCGACCAGATCAGCCTCGGACCCCGAGCCCGTCTCCATGAGCGCCACACCGGCGGTGGCGTGGGGGACGAACACCGAGCACAACCCGTCGCCGCGCCCGGTGCAGAACCGGTCGACGACGTCGGTGATGTCCACGACCTGTCGCCGCGCCGTGTCCACGGGCACGAGGGTGCTGTCCATCAGCTGCCCGGCAGGATGCTTTCGATGGCACCCACGAGGACGGCGTCCTCGGGCTCCACGCCGGGCCGGAACCGGCCCACCACCGCGCCCTGCGGTGACACCAGGAACTTCTCGAAATTCCACTGCACGTCGCCGGCGTTGCCCTCCGCGTCGGCCTCGGACTCGAGCACGCCGTACAGCGGATGGCGATCCGGTCCGTTGACGTCGATCTTCTCGAACAGCGGGAAGGACACGCCGTAGTTGACGGAGCAGAACTCGGCGATCTCCTCGGGGGAGCCGGGCTCCTGCTCGAGGAACTGGTTGCAGGGGAACCCGAGGACGCTGAACCCCTTCCCCTCGTAGGTGTCCTGCAGGCGCTGCAGGCCGGCGTACTGCGGCGTGAGGCCGCAGCGCGACGCCACGTTCACGAGCAGGAGCGCCTTTCCCTTGTAGGGCGACAGCGAGGAATCCGCTCCCTGGAGGGTGTGGATGGGGATGTCGTAGATGTCAGGCACGTCGTTCTCCTCCCGGGGGCAGCGGACAGCGCCGGCATTGTCCCACGCCCCCGACCGCCGGTGCGCTGCGGGCTACGTTCGGGCCCCATGGCGGCCATCCACGTCACGGGGGGTGATGGTGCGTACCGGGTCGAGGTGCGCGACGGGGAACGGCGCACGGTGCACGAGGTGACGGTCCCCGCCGGCCTGGCCGAGGGCCTCGGGTGGGACCCGTCCCGGACCACCGAGCTGGTGGAAGCGTCCTTCGCGTTCCTCCTCGAGCGGGAGCCGGCCTCCTCGATCCTGCGTCGTTTCCGACTGGACGTGATCGGCGACTACTTCCCCGACTACGGCGACGTCATCAGCCGGCGGGCGGGGCCTTCTTCGGGATAGACCCGCCGGTCGTGCCCGGCGCGGCAGTTCCCGGCGCGGCAGTTCCCGGCGCGGCAGTTCCCGGCGCGGCAGTTCCCGGCGCGGCAGTGCCCGGGGACGGCGCGCCCAGGGCAGCTGCACAGCGCGCCCACACCTCGTCGTCGAGCTCCTCCAGGGAGCGGAGCACGACGTCGGCACGGGCCAGAGCGACGGTGGCGCCCGGCTCGGGCCGACCCCCTTCCGAGACGGGGGCCTCGGGCACGGCCACACACGCCATTCCGGCGGCCTTGGCCGCCGTCACGCCGGCGGCGGAGTCCTCGAACACCACGCACCGCCCCGGCTCCACCCCGAGCAGCTTGGCGGTGGTGAGGAAGATGGCCGGATCGGGCTTTCCCGCCTCCTCGTCCTCGGCCGAGCGCAGCACCGAGAACCGGTTGTCGAGACCGGCCCCGTGCACCACCACGTCGATCAGCCGCCGGGGCGAGGACGAGGCGAGTGCCAGCCGGGCGCCGTGGCGCCGGCAGAAGTCGAGGGCGTGACCGACGCCTGGCTTGAGCGCCACCGATCGGGTCAGGTGCGTGGCCATGGCCTCGACGACCTCGGCCGCCACCACCTGCTGCGACGCCCCGTGCCACGGGTACCGGGCGTGCCAGTACGCCACCACCTCGCCCAGGAACATCCCCTTGGTCTCGAGGCAGCGCTGCACGGTCAACGGGACACCGTGGCGGCCGAAGACCTCGATCTCGACGTCGTGCCAGACAGGCTCGGTGTCCACCAGGAGCCCGTCCATGTCGAAGATGGCCGCGCCAGGGTAGGACAGGCTCAATTGAGGATGTTCACGGCGCGCGAGAACACGAGGGCCACCGTGAGCAACGACGCCAGCGACTGCACCATCATGAGGATCTTGGCCCACGCCGTGAGCGGCATCGTGTCGG
>JBEKVE010000206.1:0-5430 GCA_049514335.1 Acidimicrobiales bacterium | reverse complement strand
CAGCGACGCCACCCGCCCGGCCGCGCCGGCCAGGGCGGCGGCGGCCTCGGCCCGGTCGGCGCTGCGGTTCACCACCGCCACCTCCGTCGCACCCGCCTGGGCCAGGGCGAGCACGATGGCGCGCGCCGCGCCGCCGGCCCCCATGACCAGGCAGCGCCGTCCGGCGGGGTCGAAGCCGGCCCCGCGGCGCAGGGCGGCGAGGAACCCCTCGCCGTCGGTGGAGTCACCCACGAGCGCCCCGTCCTCGGGGCGCCGCGTCACGCAGTTGACCGCCTGGAGACGGCGGGCCACGTCGGTGGTGTCGTCCACGCTCCGGTAGGCCTGCTCCTTGTGGGGCATGGTCACCGACAGCCCGGCGATGCCGAGGGCCCGCATGCCCACCAGGGCGGCGTCGGCGTGGCCGGCGGGCACGGGGAAGGCGACCGACACCCAGTCGAGACCGAGGGCGTCGAAGGCGGCGTTGTGCAGGAGGGGGGACAGCGAATGGGCGATGGGATCGCCGATGACCCCCACCACCCGCGACCCGCCTCCGGGCCACTGCGGCGATCGTCGTCCGGCGCCGGCGCCGCCCGTGCCACTGGCGCCTGGTGTGCTGTGTGCGTCCACGGACGACCCCGCTATCCCAGTCCCCGGCTCTTCGCCAGGTTCTCGTTGGCCTGCTGGCCGGCGAGCGTGTCGGAGAACGCCTCGGTCCCGTCCTTCGACACCACCACGAAGTACAGCCAATTGCCGGGTGTGGGCGCCAGGGCGGCGCGCAACGACGCCACGGAGGGGAAGCAGATGGGCGTGGGGGTGAGCCCGGCGTACAGGTAGGTGTTGTAGGGGGTGTTCAGTGCCAGGTCGGTGGCGGTGACGGTTCCCCCGTCGCGGTGCTCGGCGTAGAGCACGGTGGAGTCCATCTGCAGCTTCATGCCCCTCTCCAGCCGGTTGTCGATGACACGGGCCACCTTGCCGATGTTGTCCTGGTACACACCCTCCTTCTGCACGATGGAGGCGACCGTGATGGCCTGGTACGGCGTCTCGTCCAGCGCCGCCGCCCGGCTCGTCAGGCCCACCTGCCCCGCCACCGTCTCGAAGCGGCCGATCATCTGGTCGAGCAGCGTCGTGTCCGATTCGCCCGGCACCACCACGTAGGTACCGGTGCCGAGGAGCCCGTCGATGTTGGTGGACCCCGCCGGCTGGTAGATCGAGCGCACCGCACCGGAGGTGATCACCGACAGGAAGTGCGAGCCGTCGTGGCCCGGCACCTCCCCCACGCGCTGCGCCACCTCGGATGCGGTCAACCCGGGGACCACGGTGACGTCGTAGACATCGGGCCCGGCCGCCAACGTCGCCCGGACGTCGGCGAAGCTGTCGTTGCGATACAGGTAGTACCCGCCGGGGCGCACCACGGGCGAGCCGTGCACGAGCAGAAAGAGGTGGAAGGCGAGCGAGCTGGTCACCACCTGCTGCCTGCTCAGGGAGGCGGTCACGGCGCTGAGCGATGCGCCGGGCGCCACCGTCACGATCGTCCTCGGGCCCCGCGCCCCGGGATTCGCCTCCGCCTGGACCCACAGGGCCACCGCCACCACGAACAGCACCACCACGACCACGACCATCCCCACGGCGCTGCGTACCGGGTGGCGGCGCAGCGCGCCCCGCCCTCCGCCGGCTCGCGTCCCGCCCGCCCGCGTCCCGCTGTGGCGAGGCCCGCTGTGACGCGGCCCACCGTCACGGGCCCCGCGGGGCCGGGGACCGGGGTCAGCCACTGCGGTCCCCCCGGTGGGCGTCGAGCCACGCCTGGAGGAGCACCGCCGCCGCCGCCTGGTCGATTCGCCGGCGCTGGCGCGGGCCGCGGTGGCCCGCCTCGGTGAGAGAACGCGCCGCGCTCACGGTGGTGAGGCGCTCGTCGTAGCTCTCCACCGCCACCCCCCGGGATGCGAGCAGGGCCCGCAAGGCGTCTGTCTCCGCCTCGGCGGCGCGCGCGGCGCGGCCTTTGCGCCCGTCCA
Source organism: Acidimicrobiales bacterium (assembly GCA_049514335.1). Lineage (GTDB taxonomy): Bacteria > Actinomycetota > Acidimicrobiia > Acidimicrobiales > UBA8190 > JBEKVE01. The sequence goes on along the minus strand of JBEKVE010000206.1, from coordinate 3,442 downwards.
GGCCGAGGGGCATGCCCACCACCACCTGTCGCGCCCCGACCTCGTCCACGGCCGCCACGATGGCCAGGCGGTCGGCCTCGGGGTCGGGGCCACGCTCGATCGTCGCCCACGGCGAGGCCAGGGTGCCGTTGCCGTCCGACACCGCCACGCCGATGCGGCGCTCGCCCAGGTCGATCCCCACCACCCGCACCGGTCAGCCGCGGGCGAGGAGGTGGCGGGCCTGCACCACGAGCTCGTCGATGCCCCCCACGTCGGAGCCGCCCGCCATGGCCAGCTCGGGCGACCCCCCGCCCCCGCCGCCCACCGCCGCCGCCAGCTGGCGCACGGTGGCCCCGGCGTCGACGGCCCCGTCGCCCGAGGCCACCGCCACCGCCGCCTTGGCCCCGTCGGGCGACCCCACCACCACCACCACGCGCGCCCCGCGTCGGCGCACGGCCTGGGCCAGGTCGCGCAGCTGGTCGGGCGACAGGCCGTCCTCGCGGTGTACGACCACACCGTCGTCGGCCAGCTGCGCCAGACGCGCCGCGTCCTCCTCGAGGCGCGCCCCGCGCAGGCGCTGCAGCTCCTTGTCGGCTTGTCGCTGGCGGTCGAGCACCTTCTGCAGGGCGTCCACGACCCCGCCCGGCTCCACCCGCAGCAGGCGGGCCGCCTCGTCGAGCGCCCGGCGATCGTCCTCGAGCAACGACAGCGCCCCCGCCCCCGCCACCGCCTCGATGCGCCTGGTGTTGGAGCCGATGGACCCCTCCGACACGATGGTGATGGGGCCGATCATGCCGAGCGCACCGACGTGGGTCCCGCCGCACAGCTCGGTGGAGCGCGCCCCGGCCCGCACCACCCGCACCCGCTCGCCGTACTTGTCGCCGAAGAAGGCCAGCGCCCCGAGCGCCTCGGCCTCGGCCTTGGACGTCTCGAGCACGTCGACGGCGGCGTCGGTGAGCACCTCGGCGTTGGCCAGATCGGCCACCTCGCGCAGCTCCTCGGGACGGACCCCCTCGGGGTGGGAGAAGTCGAAGCGCAGGCGGTCCGGCGCCACCAGCGATCCCTGCTGGCGGACGTGGTCGCCGAGCACCCGGCGCAGGGCGCTGTGCAACAGGTGCGTGCCGGTGTGGTGCCGGCGCGTGGCGGCGCGCCGTGCGCCGTCGATGACGGCCAGGGCCTCCTGGCCCGGGAACAGCTCGCCCTCGACGGTGGCCCGGTGCACCACCAGGCCGGGCAGCACGGCCTGGGTGTCGAGCACCCGGGCCCGGCCCGTCTCGGTGGTGATCACACCCGTGTCGCCCACCTGGCCCCCGGACTCGGCGTAGAAGGGGGTGCGGTCGAGGACGACCTCGGCCGTGCCCTTCTCCGCCCCGGCCAGCACGGCCAGCACCGTGGCCGGCTCCTCGTCGTGCTCGTAGCCGGTGAAGCGCGTCGGCCCCGAGGCGTCGAGCAGCTGGCGGTAGGTGGCCTCCTCCCCGAGCTGCTGGCGCCGGCGACGGCCGTCGGCGCGCGCCAGCTCGCGCTGGGCCTGCATCTCGCGCTCGAACCCCTCGGTGTCGACCTCGATGCCGGCCTCGGCCGCCATCTCCATGGTCAGCTCGATGGGAAAGCCGTGCGTGTCGTGCAGCCGGAAGGCGACGTCGCCCGGTACCCGCCCGGTTCCCGACTGAAGCGCTTCTTCGAGGATGAGCGAGCCGGCGTCGAGCGTGCGCCGGAAGGCGCCCTCCTCGCGCTCCACCGTCTCCTGGATGCGGTCCAGATCGGTGACGAGGGTGGGGTGGGCCGAGCCGAGCACCTCGGCCACCGCCGCCACCAGCCGGGGGGTGATGGGCGTGAGCACCCCGAGCTGAAAGGCACGCCGCACGGCCCGGCGGATGACGCGTCGCAGCACGTAGCCCCGGCCCTCGTTGGAGGGCAGCACGCCGTCGGCCACCACCATGGCCATGGCCCGGGCGTGGTCGGCCAGGATGCGCAGCGACACGTCGGCGTGCTCGTCGGCCCCGTAGCGCTCGCCGGTCAGCTCCTCGGCCACCGCCAGGATGGGACGGAACACGTCGGTGTCGAACAACGACCCCACGCCCTGGAGCATGGGGAGGTTGCGCTCGAGGCCGGCGCCGGTGTCGATGCTCTTGCGGGGCAGGTCCGTCAGGGTGCCGTCGGCCACCCGGTTGTACTGCATGAAGACGAGGTTGTAGATCTCGACGAAGCGCTCCGCCCCGCCGTAGGCGGGGCCGCCGTCGGCGCCGTACTCCGGGCCGCGGTCGTAGAACAGCTCCGAGCACGGGCCGCACGGGCCGGTCTCCCCCATCTGCCAGAAGTTGTCCGCCCCCAACCGCTGGACGCGCCCGGGGTCCACGTCCGTGGCCTCGCGCCAGATCTCCTCGGCCTCGTCGTCGGACTCGTGCACCGTGACCCACAGACGCTCCGCCTCCACGCCCAGGGCCTCGGTGAGCAGCTCCCAGGCGAAGGGGATGGCGTCGGCCTTGAAGTAGTCGCCGAAGCTGAAGTTCCCGAGCATCTCGAAGAACGTGCAGTGGCGCTGGGTGGTGCCGATGATGTCGATGTCCACGGTGCGGAAGCACTTCTGCACCGACGTGGCCCGGGGCCAGGGGGCGGCCTCCTCACCGAGGAAGTACGGCTTGAACGGCACCATGCCGGCGATGGTGAACAGCACCGTGGGGTCGTGGGGGATGAGGCTGGCCGACGGCACCACCTCGTGGCCGCGCGCCGCGTAGAAGCCGGTGAAGGTAGCGCGGAGCTGGTCGGCGTCCATCGCGGCGATCCTACCGGTCAGGGCCGCGCCCCCCGTGCGCCCGCCATCGGCGGAAACCGCCTCCGGCCAGCGGATTCGCCCCGCTCAGCGGGGCAGGCGGTGGTACCCGGGGCGACCCCGGGCGTGCTCGGCCGGTGTGGCGTGCTGCGCCCAGGCCCCGCTGTCAGCCGTGCCGAGGTCGCGCCACAGGTCGTCCTCGCGCCGGCGCGCCCCGGCCCGACCGGCGTCCACGGCGTCGCGGACCCGGTCGGTCGTGCCCCGCCGGGTGCGGTCCACCATCGACACGATGTCACCGGCCACCGAGGCCGGGCGGACGCGCCGCGACAGGCGCTCGAGGCGCCGACGCGTCCACAGCGTGCCCCCGGCGCCGAGCGCCGCTCCGGCCGCCAGCCACAGGGGACGGCGCATCATGGCCGGACCCCGGCCCGGCGACGTCGCCGCATGGCGCCGGCGCGGTGGCGCGCCGGGCTCGGCGCGCTCAGGGCGACGGGGCCGTGCCCGTTGCCCGAGGGTGCGCCGCGTGGCGCGTCGGCTGCGGGGTGACGGCCGAAGAAGCGGCGCGCCGCGCTCCCCACGCCGGTGCCGTAGGCGAGGATCTTCACCACCGGGTTGGCGAGCGCCCGGTAGGCGAGGCGCGACGCCGAGTCGACCGTGGCCGACACCGCCTCGGCCGAGTCGAGCACGTCGCCC
>JBEKVE010000205.1:0-5476 GCA_049514335.1 Acidimicrobiales bacterium | reverse complement strand
CTGTCGTCGCCGGGCATCGTCGAGCTACGGCCCAGACAGCGCAGCACGGCGTCGTCGGGGTCCCACACGAACACACAGGCCTCGTCACAGGCGACCACGGGGGGCAGTGCCCCGGCCAGGCGCTCGGCCACCTCGCCCACGCTGCCCACCTCCGACAGCGTGGTGGCCAGGTCGAACAGCGCCCCGATGGTGGCGGCCCGGCCCCGAGCCTCGCCCAGGGCGGTGGCGGTAGCGAGCGAGGCGGCGGCGTGCCCGGCATAGGCCTGCAGCAGGCGGCGCTCCTCGGGGAGAAAACGATGGCCCTCGGGGTAGAAGGCGGCCAGCCGACCGAAGCGGTTCGTGGCCGACGCCACCTCGACGATGAGCCGTGTCCCCCCGGCGTCGTCGGGTACCACGGCCAGCACCTCGGCCCCCCATCGCTCTGCTTCTGCGCCCTCGAAGCCCACGGCGTGGATGCGGGGCTGGCGCTCGCCGGGCAGCTGCACCGCCAGCAGGAAGCGCGGCGCCCACACCGCCACCCCGGCCCGCCGGGTGATGGTGCGCAGTGCCTCGTCGATGTCGCTCAGCGACGCCAGCTCCGAGGCCAGCTGCTCGAGCGCTTCGAACCTGCCGGTCAACGCCGCCACCTGGGACTCGAGGAACTGGACGCGGGCGACCGGGTCGGTGGCGGTGTCGGGGTCCCACGTCATGCGGTACAGGCAGCGTCGGTCGCCGCGGCGCTGGCACTCGACCTCGGTGACGTCGGCCTCGGCCATGCCGAAGATGGTGGTCATGGCGCTCAGCGCACCGGTCGTGTAGTCGCAGAACAGCCGGTCACGGCGGATGGGCGCATGGGTGATGGCGGAGACGAGCGCAGCGGTGTCGGTCACGTCCACGCAGCGCATGGTGACGACGGTCGACTGCTTGGTGGCCGTCTCGGCGATGACCTCGAGGGCCGCCCCCGGCGATCCGAGCGAACGCAGGAGCTCGATGACCTCGGCCCCGGCGTAGTGGGCGAACAGCTCGGCCCCGGCGCGCCGTCCGATGCCGGGATCCTCGAGCACCTGGGCGGCGGCGGCGAAACGCCGGCGCGTCTCCTCGTAACTGCTCCAGTTGCCCGGGTCCTCGAGCTCCGCCAGCGGGGTGTGGTCCGAGGCGGTGCGCAACACGGCCTCGACCGCCCCCTCACCCCGCACGCGCCGGACGTAGCTCAGGAGCACCCCGGTCATGGAATTGTTCAGCTGGCGCGCCGGTATGCGATCTGTGACCACAGGACGTGGTATCGACACGCCGACGGCCACCCTTGACGCCCCCCTGGGGCCCTTGGAAGCCCTCCCGGTCGGGCCTGCGGCGGCCCTCGAGCCGGCCCTCCTGGCGCCGGCCCGAGGGCCCGGCCACCGGCCGGCGTGCCTCAGGGCTTCGGGGAGGCGGAGTCCTCGACGATGTGGCCGTCGCGTAGCTTGATGTGACGAGTGGCGTGCCGGGCCACCTCGGGGTCGTGGGTGGCGATGATCACCGTCACCCCGTCACGTTGGCGCAGCTCCACGAGCAGCCCCAGGACCTCCCCGGCGCTCTCGGAGTCGAGGTTGCCGGTGGGCTCGTCGGCCACGATGACCTCGGGCTGGTTGGCGAGCGCCCGGGCGATGGCCACGCGTTGCTGCTCGCCTCCCGACAGGCGTGAAGGAAGGTGCTCCAGGCGGTGCCCGAGACCCACCCGCGTGAGCAGCTCCTTCGCCCGGCTGTCGCGCTCGGTGCGCGAGGCGTGGTGCGGAGCCATGGCGAGCGCCACGTTCTCCGACGCGCTGAGCGTGGGGATGAGGTTGAACTGCTGGAACACGAACCCGATGCGCTTGCTCCGTATGCCCGTGAGCACGGCGTCGCCGGCCCGGCCGAGCTCGCTGCCGTCCATGAGGATGGTGCCCCCCGACGGCGTGTCCAGCGCGCCCAGCAGCTGGAGCAAGGTGCTCTTCCCCGAGCCGCTCGGCCCTTCGATGCACAGGAACTCACCCGGGGCGATGTCGATGTCGACACCGCGCAGCGCAGCCACCTCGTTCGATCCCCGCAGGTAGCGCCGCTCCACACCCCGCAGGCTGTAGAGCGGTGCCTCGACCGCCACGCCCGCAGCCGCCTCGTCCATGGTCTTCCCTCCCGCCGGCGTGCTCTCCGGCTCCGTGCCCGTCATCCGAGGTCCCGCAGGGCCGACACCGGCGACAGCCGGGACGCCCGCCACGCCCCGACCAGGCCGGCCAGAAGACCGCCCACGATGGCGATGACCGCCGCCACCACCACCGTCAGGGCCGAGATCGAGGTGTGCAGCTTGACCGACTTGGCCAGTGCGGCCGGAACGTTGTTGGCGGCCGCCAGCAGGCCGCTGGCGCTCGACGACCCCACCTGCACCCCCGTGGTGGTGTAGGTGAGCGAGGGCCCGAAGGCGTTCACCAGCGCGCACACCCCCAGGCCCACCAGGATCCCGAGGGCGGCGCCCACGATGCCGATGCCGAGCATCTCGGCCAGGATCTGGCGCACCACACGTCCGCGCGACCAGCCGATGGCCCGCAGCGTGCCGATCTCGCGCACCCGCTTGGCGATGCTCGACAAGGTGAGCAGGGCGGCGATGAGCAGGGCGGCGATGAGGATGATGATCCCGAGCGCCACGCCCAGGTCCGAAGCGAGCTTCTTGGCGTTGGCCAGGCTGCCGTTCACCTGTCCGGCGAGCTGCTTGGAGGTGAGCACCGTGGCCCCGGGAAGGTCCTTCTTGATGGCGGCCGCCACCGTGCTCACGTCGGAGGACTTGGCCACCTTGACCAGCACCTCGTTGACACGCGAGCCCTGCGAGGCGGAGGACTGCAACGTGGCGAGGTCGAAGTAGATGTCCGAGGTGTCACCGGTCAGGGTGGGGTTCACCAGGCCGACGACGTCGTAGTTGGCCTTGTCGATGGTGAGGGTCTGTCCCACTTTGATCTTGTTGGTGCTGGCGTAGGCCGTGCTGACCAGGATCTCGTCGGCGGGCTTGGCCGTGAACCACGTGCCCGACACGAGCTGGGCCTTGGTGATGAGCCCCGAGGTCGTGTTCTGAGGATCGATCCCGGCCACGGTGTAGCTCTTGGTGGCGGTGTCGGTGGTGGGCGGGTTGAGCACCCGCGTGATGGTCTGCTGGGGCACGACCACCTGCTCCTCGTACTGCTGGAAGCGTTCCGGCAGGCACTTGAGCAGCGCCCCGCCGAAGCCGGCGCGGAACGTGGCCCCACCGCCGCCGCCGGCACCGCCGAAGGCCCCGGCCCCACCGCCGAGGCCGCCCGTCCCCCCCGTGCCCTTCGTCGGCCCCGTGCCTGAGTTGCCCGAGGCGGGGACGGTCGTGGTGGGCGCCGTGGTGGTCGGGGACGACGTGGAGGGAAGGGTGCCGCTCGATTGCAGGCACTGCTCGATCTGGGTCTCCTCCGCCGCGGTTGGCGGCGCGGGACGCGCCTGCTGGGTGATGGTCTGGCCTCCGGTGGTCACCGTGTCGGTGACGGTGGGCACGGTGCCCGATTCGTGCAACGCCTGCAGCGACAGCGCCGGCACGGCCGCCTCCACGCCCTTGATCTTGGCCACGTCGTTGACCGCGACCTGGGGGAAGGTGATGAGCGTGCCCGGCACGAAGAAGTCATAGGTGAACTGCGTGCCCGCCGGGCCCAGCTTGGCCAGGTCGGTGATGACGGCGGAATTGTTGTCGTCGAGGGCGGTGGCGTCACCGGCGTTGAGGCCGGCGCTCCCCGAGCGAGCCGAGAAGAACCCGCCCCCACCACCGCCGCCGCCGCCGAAACGCCCGCCTGGCGCCGTCGTGGTCGTGGTGGTGGACGATGTGGTGGAAGCGGTGGTGGTGGCCACGCCGACGGTGCGCTCCACCACGATGTCGGTGCCCACCGACGACAGCGGAGACAGGACCTTGCTCTGGGCGTTGGACAGCCCGTTGGAGACACCGATGATCCCCATCACGAGGCCCACACCTGCCGCCAGCCCCAACGCCGTGACCAGCGTCCGGCTCCAACGACGCACCAGCTCGTGCCAGACGTACCGCATCGCCACCATGGACTTGGCCTTCTTCTCCTGGTTGGTGCCGCGCCGGGCCCCCGGGGGCGCGCCGACGCCTTCTTGATCCGACATCTTTGCCACCCCATCCTGTCAATCCCCTGAGAAGCGAGGGGCGACCCCCTTGACAGGCAAGCCACAGCATCCGAAAGCTGATCCACAGATTCGACCGGCAGGCTGGTGATGTGGAAGACGCAGACGACAGCACCGGACGACACGACCCGGCACCCGGCGGAGCCGTCCCCCCGGCCCCCGGCCCCATCGAGGGCGAGGGATGGTGGGCAACGCCCACCGCCCCGGTCCCCGGCGGCGGCGGGGCCCCGCCCCTGTGGTCGGCACAGCCCGATCCGACGACGGGGCAGTGGCCGGCTCAGCCTGCCCAGCCCGCCCCCCCGACGGGACACTGGCCCTCCCCCGACCCCACCGCAGCCACGCACCCGTGGCCGCCGCCGCCGGGGAGGGGGTGGGCCCCGTGGCCGGCTCCCGGTGCCTCCTCCCCGCCCCCGGCGCGACGGGTCTCGCTCGGACGCCTGGCCCGCAATGCCACCGTGGCGTGGGGCGTGGCCGCCCTCCTTCTGTTCACCGTGGCTGCGCTGTCCGCCGCCTTGGCCTCGACCACGGCCGTCAGCCCGGCGGCCTCGGGCCCGTCGCCGTCGGGCACGGTCCCGCAGTTCGGCGGCCCCTCCGGCGGGACCACGCCTGACACGCTCCCCTCGCAAGGCTCCCTTCCGACGGTGCCCGGCACCACCACGCCGGGCTCGGCACAAGGCTCGACCGGCGCGTCGGCCGGCATCGACGCCGCCGCCATCGCGGCGGGCGTGGACCCCGGCCTGGTCGACATCAACACCACCCTGGTGGGCGGGGACGGCGCGGCGGGCACCGGCATGGTGCTCACCCCCTCGGGCCTCGTGCTCACCAACAACCACGTCATCGAGAACGCCTCGACCATCGAAGCCCAGGTGGACGGAACGGGCCCGAGCTACCACGCCACCGTGGTGGGCTACTCGGTCACCGACGACGTGGCCCTCGTCCAGCTCCAGGGGGCGACAGGGCTCGCCACCGTCACCACCGGCAACGCCGACTCGCTTTCCGTGGGGCAGTCGATCGTGGCCATCGGCAACGCCCTGGGCCAGGGGGGCACCCCCAGCGCCGTGGCCGGTGCGGTCACCGCCCTCGACCAGTCCATCACCGCCGGCGACCCGGGCGAGGCGTCCGAGACGCTACACGGGCTCGTCCAAATCGACGCCCCCATCCAACCCGGTGACTCCGGCGGCCCCGTGGTCGACACGTCGGGCCAGGTGGTGGGGATGACCACAGCGGCGTCGGTGGGCCAGAGCCAGGGCTTCGGCGTGCAGTCCGGGGCCGGGCAGGGCTATGCCATCACCATCGACAACGCCCTCGGCCTGGTCCGGCAGATCGAGGCGGGCCA
>JBEKVE010000204.1:0-5488 GCA_049514335.1 Acidimicrobiales bacterium | reverse complement strand
CCCTGTCGCCGATTCGGCCACCTTGAGCGGTGCTGACTCGTCGACCGCCACCGGCACCGTCACCTACGACGCCTACGCAAACGGTGCGTGCACGGGCCCCGCGGCGGGAAGCGGGGGCACCGTCGACGTCACCGGGGGGAGCATCCCGCCCTCGAACCCGGTGACGCTCACGACGCCCGGCACCTACTACTGGCAGGCGACGTACTCGGGTGACGCCCGGAACTCGCCCTCGGCGAGCACATGCGGGAGCGAGGTGGAGATGGTCACCCGTCCGCCCACGGCGATCGCCACCGTGCTGTCGGGCGGGTCGAGCTTCGGAGGAGGCTGGTGCTGGTGGCTGGGCCCCGCCATCACCGTCTACGCCGGGACGCCCGTCACCGACTCGGCCGCGCTGAGCGGTACCGACGCCGCCAACGCCACGGGGACCGTGACCTACACCGTGTTCGGCGCCTCCGACAGCGGCGGCACCTGGCACGACGGCAAGGTGGCGAGCGGGGGCACCGTCTCGGTCAGCGCCGGTGTCGTGCCCAGATCCGATCCCGTGACCCTGCCCTCCGGCACCTACACGTGGCAGGCGACGTATTCCGGCGACGCCCTCAACGCCCCGTCGAGCAGCCCGTGGGGCTCGGAGACCGAGCATGTCGTCGCTGTCCCCGTGTGCCAGCAGGGTTGGTCGTGGGGTCACGACGGGGGCTGCCGCTCCCAGGGCGGCGGGAACGGCAACGGCGGTTCGGGTGGCGGGTACGGAAACGGCCACGGAAACGGCCACGGAAACGGCCACGGAAACGGGCACGGGAGATACACGGCGAAGACCGCCAAGTCCCGGGCCTCGTCCCACCCGAAGGCCCGGGCCTCCCGGGCCGAGCGCTAGCCCCCACCCAGGCGGTTTCCAGCACCCCAGTCCCCCGGGGAATACCTCCGACCCGGAAGTAGTTGACCATACAAATACTTCCGGGTATGATGGTTGCAAACGCAACATTGTGCCCACAACGATCTGGGAGGATCCGCCATGACCACCACCGCCGTACCCACCTCGACCCGCCAGTACCGGGGCACCCAGGTCCCCGCGGCGGGCACCTACGACCTCGACCAGGCCCACAGCGCCGTCGAGTTCGTGGCCCGCCACCTCATGATCACCAAGGTCCGGGGACGCTTCGCCCAGTTCTCCGGGTCGCTGCACGTGGCCGAGGTCCCCGAGGACTCCTCCGTGGAGGTCACCATCGACGCCGCCAGCGTGGACACCAACCAGGACCAGCGTGACACCCACCTGCGCAGTGCCGACTTCCTGGACGTGGAGAACCACCCCACGCTCAGCTTCAAGAGCACCAAGGTGGAGCTCGACGGCGACGCCTGGAAGGTGACCGGCGACCTCACCATCGTGGGCACCACCCGGCCGGTGGTGTTGGACGTGGAGTTCGACGGGGCCAACACCACGCCCTGGGGTACCAAGGCCATCGCCTTCACCGCCACCACCGAGATCGACCGTGAGGCCTGGGGCCTCACCTACAACCAGGCCCTCGAGGCCGGTGGTGTGGTGGTGAGCAAGAAGATCCGCATCGAGCTGAACGTCGAGGCCATCCTGCGCCAGGCCCAGCAAGAGGGCGCCGCCTGATCAGCACCGCCTGACCGTGTTCAGCGGGGTGTGACCGCCCCGATCTCCGCCAGGTCGTCGTCGCCGAGCACCCAGTCGGCGGCGGCGACATTGGCGCGTACCTGCTCCGGTGACGTCGCCCCGGCGATGACCGACGCCACCGGGGTCTGGGCCGCCACCCATGCCATGGCGAGCTCGACGGTGCTGTGCCCGTGGCGCTCGGCGATGCGGGTCAGCTCTTCCACGAAGGCCAGGTTGGCGTCGGAGAGCGCTCCCTCGCCCGGGGTGGCCGCCGACAGCCGCGTCCCCGACGGCGGAGCCTCGCCCCGGCGGTACTTGCCGGTGAGGACGCCCGAGGCGAGCGGGAAGTAGGGGAGGAAGGAGAGGCCGGCCCGCCGGCACTCGGGCAGCACGTCGGCCTCGGGGTCCCGGTGCAGCAGGCTGTACTGGTTCTGCACGCTTACGAAGTGCGCTGCACCGGGCGCGGCGGCGAGCTCCGCCTCGCGCAGCTGCTCGACGGTGAAGTTCGAGCACCCGATCTCGCGGACTTTGCCCGCCCGGACGCATTCGTCGAGGGCGCCCAGCGTGTCGGCGATGGGCGTGGCCGGGTCCGGGGCATGCAGCTGGTAGAGGTCGACGTAGTCCGTGCCCAGGCGGCGCAGGCTGTCTTCGAGTGCCCGGTGCACGTACTCGGGCGCCGCCCCCCGGCGCTCTTCGTCGACCTGCATGCCGAACTTGGTGGCGAGCACCACCTCGCCGCGGCGTGCCCCGAGCGCCCCGCCCACGTATTGCTCGCTCTTGGTGCCCCCGTAGATGTCGGCGGTGTCGAAGAGCGTGATGCCGGCGTCGAGGGCGGCGTGGACCACCTCGGCCGAGCGTGCCTCGTCCAGGCGCCCGCCGAAGTTGTTGCACCCCAGTCCCACCACCGAGACCTCGAGCGATCCGATCGTCCTGGTGCGCATCATCGTCTCCCACGTCGGGGTGCCGCCCCGGCACCGTGCTGCGCCGACGGGCCCGCCGGCGACATCGTGCTCGTCATGACCCGGGCCGAGCCGGGTCCGTACCCGGCCGGCCCGTCCCCGAACCATCGGTCCCCGAACCGTCGGTCTTCGACAGGGCGGCTCCGGCCACGAGCGCAGCGTCGCCCGGCCAGCGGCGCACGCTGATCGACTGGCTTGCGGTGGCGAGCAGCGTCCGGTCCTCGGCCCACAGGTGGGCGAGGCCGTGGGCGAAGCCGTTGGCCAGGGCGTGCATGTGGATGTCACACAGGATCCACTCGCTCGGCACCAACTGCGCCACCCGAAGGGTGTTGTCGAGGCTCCGGCCCATGGTGCGCACCCCGAGCGGCTGGGACACGCCCCCCGACACGTAGTCGCCGATCACGGCCAGGGTGGCTGCCGACGGTTCGAGGTGCCCGGGTACCCGCACCCAGAAGGCGGAGTGGGCGTCGCCGGGGCGACCATCCATGTCCATCATCGTGCGGCCCCGGGCCACCCGATGCTCCACCCGCTCGAGGACCGAGTCGGCGAACAGAGGGGGGATCTCCTGGAGGGGGCAGTCGAGTGGCGCGGGCACGTCCGGGGCCTCGACCCACGTCCCCCCCATGTCGAGGTCGTAGTGGCCCAGCGCGGCGTTGACGGTGAGGACCTCTTCCTGGCCGAGGCGCCCGATGGCCCGGCCCTGGGTGGTGCTGCGTCCGGCGGCGGGGAGGGTCACCTCCCAGTCGAGGACCGATCCGGTGGGCGCGTAGGCCAGGTACTGGGCCGTGGCCCACACCGTGGGCCGTCCGGCGGCCGCCTCGAGGGCGACGATCCCGGCAGCGAGTCCGCAGCCGCCGTAGAGGAAGCGTCCCGGGGTGCACACCGCGGGCGTGACCGGCAGCCGCCACCGCAACGGGTCGTCGGTGGGCTCGAGCCCGAGGAACTGGCGCGCGTCCATGCGCCGAACCCTAATTGCCCTGACCCGCCCGGCGGTCCGCCCTGCGTGGCCGGGCCACCGGCGCCGCGGCCCCGGACCGGGGGTGGTGGCGGGCCCGATCAGTTCACGCCCCGGTCCCTTCCCTCCCAGTAGGGCTGGCGCAGCTTGTACTTCTGGAGCTTGCCCGTGGCGGTGCGCACCAGGCCCTGGCGCAGCTCCACCGAGGTGGGTGCCTTGAAATGCGCCAGCCGCTCCCGGCAGAAGGCGATGAGCTCGGCCTCGGTGGCGACCGCGCCGGGCCGCAGCACCACGAGCGCCTTCACCGTCTCCCCCCACTTGTCGTCGGGGACGCCGATCACCGCCGCCTCGGCCACGGCATCGTGCTGGTAGAGGCAGTCCTCCACCTCGATGGACGACACGTTCTCGCCGCCGGTGATGATGACGTCTTTCTTGCGGTCGGCGATGACGGTGAAGGGGCCGTCGAGGTGCCCCCCGTCACCGGTGTGGAACCAGCCGCCCTCGAGGGCCCGGGCCGTGTCCTCGGGCTGTTGCCAGTAGCCGTCGAAGACGTGGTTCGACCGGGCCAGGATCTCGCCGTTCTCGTCGGTGCGGATGCGCACGCCGACAGCGGGCACGCCGGCACGAGCCAGTCGGGCAGCGCGCTCTGCGCCGTCGAGACCCTCCCAGTCGGCGGGGGCCCGGTTGACGGTGAGCAGCGGCGTGGTCTCGGTGAGGCCGTAGATCTGGATGAATTCCCAGCCGAGCTCGCGCTCGACCGACTCGATGGTCTTCGACGGTGGGGGAGCGCCCGCCACGACGATGCGTACCCGGCCGCGCCCGGGGACCACGTCGCCCCGGCTCCTGCGTTGCGCGGCGGCGTCGAGGATGGCGGCCACCACCGCCGGCGCCCCGCACAGCAAGGTGACGCCCTGTTCCTCCACCCGGCGCAGGATCTCCTCACCGTCGACCTTGCGCAGCACCACGTGGGTGCCCCCCATGGCCGTGACGGCGTAGGGCATTCCCCAGCCGTTGCAGTGGAACATGGGCAGGGTGTGGAGCAGGGTGTCGCGGTCAGAGACCGTCGTGTGCCAGCCGAAGACGACGGCGTTCAGCCAGCAGTTGCGGTGCGTCAGCTGGACCCCCTTGGGGCGGGCCGTTGTCCCCGACGTGTAGTTGATGGAGCAGGTCGCCGTCTCATCGGCGTCCCAGTGGGCGGGATCGGTGCCTGCCGGGGCGGGGGCGAACAGCCCGGCGTCCTCGCGCCCGTCGAGGAGCATGCGCACCGGGGCCGACACATCGGCCAGCGGCTCGTCGAGCTCGGGGTCGACGAGGAGCACCGACGCGCCGGAGTGCTCCACGATGTAGGCGACCTCCTGGGCGTTGAGCCGGAAGTTGATGGGGACGAGCACCCGGCCGAAGCCGCTCACTCCGAAGAACGACACGAGCAGCCGCCCCGAGTTGGGGCTCACCACCGCCACCCGCGCCCCGTGGCCCACGCCCATGGCGTCGAGCGCCACGGCCATGCCCCGGGCCCGGTCGTGCATCTCGGTGTAGGTGATCGTCCCGAGCGAACCCGGCACCCCGGGCTCGTCCACCACCGCCACCCTGTCGCCGTGGACGAAGGCGGCGCGCTGGAGGAAGTCCCCGACGGTGAGCGGTACGTGCATGGTGGTGCTCCCTCCCCCTGTGGCCGCGGGCCGCGCCGTGCGCGTCGTCGGGCACGGTCCGGGGCTCATCGTAGGAACAGACGCAGGCGCGGCGCGCTGGTAGCTTGCACCTGCCACGGGTGGCCCGGCGCCCGGACGTCGGGGACGCCCGGCAGGGGCCGATGACGAACGGAGCGCCATGGCATCGATCGTGATCACCGGAGGGGGCGTGGGCGGCCTGTGCGCAGCCATGGTCCTGGCCGACGACGGCCACGACGTCACGCTGTTCGAGCGGGACGCGGCCGAGCCACCGTCGCCCGACGAGGCGTGGGAG
>JBEKVE010000203.1:0-5499 GCA_049514335.1 Acidimicrobiales bacterium | reverse complement strand
GCGCATGGGACGCTGCTTCATCTCGATGGTCCACGCCACCACGGCCTCGGTGCCGTCTCCCCGGGGCTCCAAGAGCAAGGTGGCCGGTCCTTCGAGATCACCGTGCACGGTGGCGTCGATCCTGTGCGGCGCCAGGCAGTGCTCCAGGACCACGCGGATGCGCATCTCGTAGGGCACGGGCGGGGATACCACGCCGTGGAGGACGGCCCCGTCCTCGAGGCGCCCGCCGTCGATGCGGAACTCTCGCAGCCACGCCCACCACGATTCGAAGCGGTCCCCCCGCTCGATCGACCCCCACACCGCCGTGGGGGGCGCGGCCAGGGTGAAGCGGCCCCGGTAGTCGAAGACGTAGGGCGAGGGCGCCACCGACGTCAGGTGCCGGCCGGCTCGTGGAGGTAGAGGGTGCGGCACGGCGCGCACCACACCTCGACCACGGCTTCGGGAGGTGACTGCCGCACCGACCCGTCGGCGGCCACCTCGAGGTACACGCGCCGGACCCTGGCCAGCCCGGCAGCAGCGGCCGGGGCGCCGCAATTGTCGCAGGTGGCGGCGGGCGTCGACCCCTGGGACGCCGTCTCGGGCCCTGCCGTTCGCACCGACGAACGGTACACTGGGGGTTCGATCCCGGTCCCGACGCCGCCGGCAGCCATCGAGCGCTGGACGGCAAGGAGGCCCCATGCCGACGAAGGTCACGGTCCCCGAGGTCCGGGCGCGCAAGCGCGCCCGCGGCGGCGAGCCGCTCGTCATGCTCACCGCCTATGACACCCCCGGCGCACGCATCGCCGACGCAGCGGGCGTCGACCTCATCCTGGTGGGCGATTCGGTGGCGAACGCCGTCCTCGGCCACAGCGACACCCTGCACGTGGACGTGGGGGTCATGGCCCATCATGTGGGGGCGGTGGGCCGGGCCTCGCCCCGGGCCCTGGTCATCGGAGACATGCCCTGGCTGAGCTACCACCTGTCCACCGAGGAGACGGTCCGGAACGGGGCCACGCTGGTGCGGGCCGGGGCCGAGGCGGTGAAGCTCGAAGGGGGCCGCCCCCGGGTGCAGATGATCGAGGCGCTCGTGTCGGCGGAGATCCCGGTCATGGGCCACCTGGGCCTCACGCCGCAGTCGGTGCACGCCATGGGTGGCTACCGGGTCCAGGCCAAGGAGGCCGCCGCCGCCGACGCCCTCCTCGACGACGCCAAGGCCATCGTGGCGGCGGGCTGCTTCGCCCTCGTCCTCGAGGGCGTGCCCGACGTGGTGGCGGCCCGGGTGACGGCCGAGGTCGACGTGCCCACCATCGGCATCGGGGCCGGGTCCGGGTGCGACGGGCAGGTCCTCGTGTTCCACGACCTCCTGGGCCTGCGCCAGGGCACCGCCCCCAAGTTCGTGCGCCGCTACGCCGACCTGGGCACGGCCGCCACCGAGGCCGTCCGGGCGTGGGCGCACGACGTCCGGTCGGGCGCCTTCCCCTCGGAGGCCGAGACCTACCACCTGCCCGGAGCGGGTGCGGGGGGTCCCGGGGAGCACTGACCCACCCGTCGGGTACCATGGCCGCCGGCCCCGGGCCAGGCAGTTGCCACACCCTCGGCCACAGACCCTGCTCCGCAAGGGCGGAGCCCCGTCTCCGGAGGAGGTGGGTCCAGAGGGAGGTGAGCCGCCCGTGCGGCCGTACGAAACGATGATCATCTTCGACCCCGAGGCCGAGGACACGGCCGTCCAGGGGGTCCTCGAGCGTGCGCTCGAGGTGGTGCGCTCCGCCGGCGGCACCACCGGCACCGTGGACCGCTGGGGTCGGCGCACCTTCGCCTACGAGCTGAACCACAAGCGCGAGGGCTATTACGTGGTGGTGGAGTACACCGCCGAGCCCAAGGCCTCCGCCGACCTGGACCGCTTCCTGGTCCTGGCGGACGAGGTGCTGCGCCACAAGATCATGCGGCTGCCCGACAAGGTGGCCGGCCGGAGCCGGCCCCGGGCCCAGGCCCCCGTCAAGGCGGCCTCGGGCGACGGCGCCGCCCCCGGCGCGAGCTGAGCAGGAGCGGAGGAGAACACCATGGCGAACGGCAACAACATCGCGGTCGTCGGGAACATCACCCGAGACCCGGAGCTGCGCTTCACCCCCACCGGTCAGGCCACGGCCACCTTCGGCCTGGCCGTGAACCGCCGCTGGCAGAACCGCCAGACCCAGGAGTGGGAGGAGGCGACCTCGTTCTTCGACGTCGTGTGCTGGCGCGAGATGGCCGAGAACGCCGCCGAGAGCCTGTCGCGGGGGTCCCGGGTGATCGTCACGGGCCGCCTCGAGCAGCGCTCGTGGGAGACCCAGGACGGCGACAAGCGCTCCAAGGTCGAGATCGTGGCGGACGAGATCGGTCCGAGCCTGCGCTGGGCCACCGCCCAGGTGACCAAGAACGAGCGTCGCGGCCCCGGCGGTGACGGCGGCAGTGGTGGTGGAGGCGGTGGCGGCGCCCCCCGGGCGGCCGAGCGCGCCCCGGCCGAGCAGACCGCCGGTGGCGGCTACGGGTACGACGAGGAGCCCTTCTAGTCATGGCACGCAACACCGAACGGACGACCAGCCGCCGCAGCCCCAAGGACGCGGCGCGGCGCATCAAGAAAAAGCCCTGTGCGCTGTGCCGGGACAAGGTGGAGTGGGTCGATTACAAAGACGTCTCCATGCTCCGCAAGTACATGAGCGACCGGGGCAAGATCCGCGCCCGTCGCGTCACGGGGAATTGCGCCCAGCACCAGCGCGAGATCGCCCTCGCCATCAAGACCGCCCGTGAGCTCGTCCTGCTCCCCTACACCCAGCGCACGGTGACCGAGCGCTCCGGTGGACGCGGACGCGGCCGGGGCGAGCGCGGGGACCGCGGCGACCGTCCGGACCGCGGCGACAGAGGGGACCGTCCCGGTGGCCCGGGCCGTCCGCCCCCGTCGGCACCGGCCCCCGACGCCGCCGCCTCCGACGGCGCGGCCGAGGTGCCTGCCGCCGCCAAGCCCGAGGTGGGCGAGGCGGCGACGTCCAACGGTGCCGCGGCGGCCGAGCCCGTCGAGGTGGTTGCCGAGGGCGGTGCCTGATGCGCGTCCTGCTGCGCAGCGACATCTCCGGTGTCGGCAAGAAGGGTGACATCGTCGAGGTGGCCAAGGGGTTCGCCCGCAACTACCTCTTCCCCACCGGCCGGGCCCTGGTGGCCACGGACGGCGTGGAGTCCCAGGCGGCCTCCATGCGCCGGTCGCGCGATCTGCGCGACGCGCAGGACCGCGAGGCGGCGGAGGTCGTGGCCGGCGTGCTGCGCGCCGCCACCGTCACCATCACCGCCCGCGCCGGCCCCGAGGGCCGCCTCTTCGGCTCGGTGACGACGGCGGACGTGGCCGAGGCCCTCGAGGCGCAGACCGGCGCCGTGGTCGAACGGCGCAAGATCCACCTGGCGGAGCCGATCAAGGCGGTGGGCACCCACGTCGTGCCGGTGCGGCTCCACACTGACGTGGACGCGGAGTTGACCGTCGAGGTCCTCGCCGGCTCCTGAGGGCGTCGCTGTTACAGCCCCGTGGGACCTTGTCCCCATGCGGGCTCGCCACCAGTACGGGCGATCCCGCCGGTCACAGGGTTATCCCCAGTCGACGTTCCTGGGCCCACGGCTCGTCCACATCCTTTTCCACCGTGATCGCGGGGTTGTCCACCCGAAATCCATAGCGTTGACCCCCTCGTTCTCCCCAAGCCCCATGGGTGAGGGTTGACGTCCATGACCCAGGCAGTCGACAACTCCAACATCAGGCGGTTGCAATCGGTCGGGGGCCGGGTCCCGCCCCACGATCTTGACGCCGAGGAGTCCCTGCTCGGCGCCATGCTGCTGTCGCGCGACGCCATCGCGTCGGCGCTCGAATGCTGCGGCGCCGAGGACTTCTACAAGCCCGCCCACGGTTACGTCTTCTCCGCCGTCGTCGCCCTCTACGCCCGGGGCGAGCCGGCCGACCCCGTCACGGTGGCCGACGAGCTGCGCCGCGCTTCGCTGCTCGAGGCGGTTGGCGACGCCTCGGTGCTCATCTCGTTGCAGGTCAACACGCCCTCGACGGCCAACGCCGCGCACTACGCCCGCATCGTCGAGGAGCACGCCCTGCTGCGCCGCCTGGTGTCGGTGGCGGGGGAGATCGCCGAGCTCGGCTACAGCGTTCCCGAGGACGTCTCCGAAGTGGTCGACCGGGCCGAGGCCATGGTGTTCGAGGTGGCGCAGCGTCGCGTGGTCGACACCATGGCGCCGCTGCGCGAGTTGCTGGCCGCCAGCCTCGACCACCTCGAGAGCCTCTACGAGCGGGGCGACACCATCACAGGGATCCCAACCGGCTACGACGACCTCGACGACCGCCTGGCCGGCTTGCAGAAGTCCAACCTGGTGGTGGTGGGTGCCCGTCCCGCCATGGGCAAGACGAGCTTCGCGCTCGGCATCGTCAAGCACGCCGCCGTGCACGCCCGCGAGCCGGTGCTGCTCTTCTCGCTGGAGATGAGCCACCTGGAGCTCACCCAGCGCATGCTGTGCTCCGAGGCGCACGTCGACGCCACCCGCATGCGCAACGGCCGCCTGCTCGAGTCGGACTGGCCCAAGATCTCCGACGCCATCGGCCGCCTGGGCGACGCCCCCATCTACATCGACGACAACCCCAACGCCACGGTCATGGACATCCGGGCCAAGGCGCGGCGGCTGAAGGCGCGGGAGGGACTGGGCCTCGTCGTGGTCGACTACCTGCAGCTCATGAGCGGGCACTCGCGCAGTCGCGCCGAGAACCGTCAGGTGGAGGTGTCCGAGATCAGCCGCGGTCTGAAGGTCCTCGCCCGCGAGCTCGACATCCCCGTCATCGCCCTGTCGCAGCTCTCCCGAAACCTGGAGATGCGCCAGGACAAGCGGCCCGTGCTGGCCGACCTGCGCGAGTCGGGCTCGATCGAGCAGGACGCCGACGTCGTGTTGTTCATCTACCGCGACGAGGTGTACAACCCCGAGTCGCCCGACCGCGGCAGCGCCGAGATCATCATCGCCAAGCACCGCAACGGGCCCACGGGCGTGACCCAGCTCGCCTTCGTCGACCGCTACACCCGCTTCGCCGGCATCGCCCGCGTCTGACCGACGCGCGCCTCTCCGGCGCTACCGGTCGACGCCGGCGGGAGGAAGCCGCACGTCGGACGCGTCGTCGACGGTGTCAGCGCCGGCGGTGGCGGCGTCGGTCGCGATGGTGTCTCGTGTCTCGCCCGGGTCGTCGTGGGTGGCGTCGCCCTCCAGCTCGCCGTGGGTGTCGGGGACCCCGGCCGGCGTGGGCGCCAGGGGGAGCGTCACCCAGAACACGGCGCCGTCGGGCACGGGTGACGGTTCTGCTCCGGCGGGTGCGCCCGACGCCACCCCCGCCGCACCGCCGTGGGCGTGGGCGATGGCCGACACGATGGTGAGACCCAGTCCCGCCCCTCCCGTGGCGCGCGCCCGGGTGGGGTCGGCGCGGTGGAAGGGCTCGAAGATCTTGGCGTGGTCCTCGGG
>JBEKVE010000202.1:0-5500 GCA_049514335.1 Acidimicrobiales bacterium | reverse complement strand
GCAATCCTCCCTACACGTGGTCGCTCGTGTCGGGGAGTCTCCCGAAGGGCCTGCATCTGAAGAAGGCCGATGGAGTGGTCTCAGGCAGGCCGGGCAGGAACGACAGCGGAACATCCACGTTCACCGTCAGGGTGCTCGACAAGAAGACGAGGAAGACGAAAGGTCACCCGTCCACGCAGGACAGCGCCACCGCGACATTGGAGATCACGATCTCCTCGTAGCCGGTGCCCGGCTCGTCGCATACCTCGGGACCGCTGGACCGCCAACCCGAGGGCCATGTCGGCCTACGCCGTGTCGGCGATCAGACCTGGATTCTGCCGAGCAGCTCGGCCTTGCGCTTCTCGTAGGTCTCGAAGTCGATGGCGTGCGCATCGAATTCGTGCTGAAGCTGCTCGACCGCCAGGAGAATCTCCGAGGGGTCGGACTCCGTGACGGTGGTCGGAGCCCCCGAGGGCTCCTCGGTCGCCCCGTCGCTCTGGGCGCCGGTGTCACGGACCTGACGGCGCTCGCGCTTGACGGCTGCCTTGGCCTGCTTGTCGCGGTCTCGCTGGAGCTTCGAAAAACTGCTTCGTTGCGTCGCCATTGGTCAGTCCACCTTCCCGAGTGTCACGTAGCGACGCGCACCGCCCCGGCAACCGGATGGCGTGGCCCGGAGTCGCCGCCACGCCCACGTCGTGGTGAGAACCCCGTGCCCGATGCGCGCGCGGACAAAACACGTCCGTTTCACTCAGCCTAGTCGGCCAGGGAGAAGGCCCGGCCTCACGCCCTGAAGGGCCGCTTCACGTCGCCTTTTGCGATGCGGATGGCGTCGAAGTCGAGCCGTGGCCGACCTCTGCGGGCGATTGGTCCGGGGAGGCGCAGATCCTGGCGATGGCCCAGGTGCCGGCGAGGTCGAGCAACCGGGGCACGAGGAGCGGCGATGGCTCGAAGCGCTGTCCGGTTCCCGGCCCGTCGCCGCGTCACTGCGCTCGGTCCATCGGCGATCGACCCCGGCGGTTCGACCAGCCGCCAACCGGAGATCAGGGAGTGGACCGCCTCGGACGTGGCCCGCGTTTGGCCACGGATCGCCTATGCCCGCGGACGCGATCATGTTCGAGACCGACCTCCCCGCATCCGACGTGGCTCTCCCGGGTCCGCTGCGCACAGCCGAAGCCGACACCCGTGACCTCAGTCCCTCGTGAATCGGAAGATCCTCGGTCGCCGACACGGCCCTGACGATCCACGGGAGGGGGACACCCCCCGCGAGGCAGCGCATAGTGGTGTGCGCACCACGGCAGGTGAGCCCCCTCCAGATTGGCCCTTTTGTTCGTCGGTCCCGTCGCCCACAATGAACCTGTGGCGGGACCGTGATGGGCAATCACCCTGGGGGAACGAAATGAAACGATTCGTCGTAACGTCCGCAGCAATCGTCCTGGCCGCAGGCCTCGGCATACTCGGTGTGTCGAGTGTGGCCTTCGCCCACAACGCCAAGAACCTGAATCCGACGGTGAAGTCGCTCACCCCGAGTCACGGCTCGACGGCAGGCGGGACCATCGTGCGGATCAAGGGATCGAACCTGGTGAGCGTCAGTGCCGTGGAATTCGGCTCGACGCCGGCGACCGACGTCGTGCCCCGCAGCGAACACCTCGTCCAGGCCGTGGCACCGGCGGGGACCGGGACGGTGGACGTGCGTGTGACGACCAGTTCCGGTGAGAGCGCCGTTGTGTCGGCTGACGAGTTCACCTATGTGGCCACGCCCGTCATCCAAGGCGTGCGGCCCAAGGCCGGCTCGACGCTCGGCGGCAACCACGTGACCATCAGCGGTGCCGACTTCACCAACATCACCGCCGTGGACTTCGGTTCCACGCCGGCCACCGACTTCATCGTGGACTCGCCCAACGCCATTACGGCCGAGGCGCCGGCGCACGCGGCGGGCACCGTCGACATCACGGTCACGAACCTGAGCGGGACCACCTCTCCGACCGACAACGCCGACAAGTACACCTTCCTGCAGAACCTCCCCGTGGTGACCTCCGTCGTCTTCGACGTGGGGAACACCTCCGGTGGTGAGCAGGTGACGATCACAGGCAGGCTCTTCTTGAGCGGTGCCTCTGTCGACTTCGGTTCCACGCCGTCGACGAGCGTCACGGTGAAGAACGACAGCACGATCGTGGCCAAGGCTCCGGCCGGAACCGCGGGCACCGTCGAGGTCACCGTCACCACGAGCAACGGGACGAGCGCTCTCAACCCGCCCATCGACGACTACATGTACACGCCCACCGGCCCGTAGCCGATCGCATTCGTCCCATCCTGGTTGTCGTGCTCGGGGGGCAGGTGGGTGGGCCCGTAGGCGTCGCCTACGGGCCCACCGATCGCCTCTGGTAGGAAGCCTCACACCCCGACGCCGCCCGGGCCACGCCGCCGATCTGCGCCGGAACGGGTCTCGGGTGATCCGTCCACCCCGGTACCCAGTCGAAGGTCGAAACCAATGTGGCCATGGCCGCCGTCATGGCGGCGAGGGAGAACGGCTGTGCCGGGCACGTGTGCTTTCCGTGCCCGAACACGGTGACCAGTTCGGGCGTGCGAAGCACGCTCGGGTCAGAGAGCCTTCGGCGGTGCCAGCGCGAGGGATCCCACTCCCCGTAGCCGGCTGCCGCCGTCGTGTTCGTCAGGGGGAGCAGTGTGGCCACCGTGGCCCCGGGGTCCACGGAGTATTCGTGCACCTCGTCCCCGAGGACGACCGGCTTCAGGACGTACCGGGACATGATGGACCGCTGTGCCATGCGCGTGGACTCCATGGCGCACTGCTCCGCCCACGGTGCATCGCCGCTGGCCACCCTGTCACGGGACAGGGGATGCTCGAGGAGATCGATGAGGGCCCACCCCAGCGCGGCGAACAGGTTCGACATCGAGGCGATGTGGACGAGGGCGACATCGTGGGCGATGCCGGTACGTCGGCGCTGGTCGTCCTCGTCGGACCAGGCCAGTGCGATCCTGGAGAAGAGGGGATGGGTGGCGTCGAGCCCCGGGTCCTCCGACAGGCGGTCCACTGCCACTCCGATCAGCGACGTGACCTCGTCGAGGGCCGCCCGTTCGGCGGCCTGGCCGGATGCGGCGATCCGGGCCATGGCGTCGGGATGGACGAACGACTCGGCGCCGTCGAGCACATCGAAGGCGGCCACGAGCGACGCCAGGTTCGGGACATCCGCCGATCCAGGACCACCCCACGAGGCCAGTCCCACCCGGTGTCCGAGGCGCCGGGTGAGGTCGAACACCTCCACCGTTCCCCCCGGGCCGAGCTCGTCGACGGTGGCGGCGAGCGCTGATCGGACGTTCGCCGCGTAGGCGAGGGCGTCGGCTCGGCCGAAGAGATCGTGGGGAAAGGTCCTCCTCCCTGAGAACAGCGCATCCGGCAGCTTGCGGCGCAGCATCCGCCAATCGGCGACACCTTTGCTGGCCCGATCCTCCGGCAACCCGTACAGGGCTTTCACCCCCGTTGGGGAGAACGTGAAGAGGTACCGGTCGGCTCCGCTGTCCACGACGAACGTGTCTCCGAGCGCGGCCCGGGCGGTGCCGATGGCCGCCACGACGTCTCCCACCGGCTCGTCCCACGGCAAGGCGAGGCCGTGCGCCACCGGCGGCATGGGGGAGATCCTCGGTAGGCCCACGGCGTTCAGCCTCCCACGGCCCCTCAGATCGGAGACAACACCGCCGTCAGCGGGTGAACGCCGACTCGATCGCCGGTCTGGCCGCGGCAGCGAGGTCCCAGTAGCCGCACGTGCCGTGCTCGCGCAGCTCGGTCACTGCGTTGACGGCGGCACCGTAGGCCGCCACGGCGATGGCGCCACCGACCGAGATCCTGCTCACACCCAGCTCCCCGAGTTCGCCCACCGTGGGAGCACCGGGAAGGACGAGAACGCTCACCGGGACGTCGAGCTCCCGCACGAGGCGGCCCACATCGGCGGGATCCACGACCCGGGGGGCGAAGAGGACGTCGGCGCCCGCTTCCTGGTACGCCTGGAGCCGGGCGATGGTGTCGTCCAGATGGGGCCGACCGTGCAGGTAATTCTCGGCCCGGGCGGTGAGCACGATGGACACGGGGCCGCTGTGGGCGGCCTCGGCCGCCGCCCGCACGCGCTCGGTTGCGTGCGACAGCTCGTAGATGGGGTCGTCGGCGTCACCGCTGAAGTCCTCCACCGAGCACCCGGCCACGCCGCGGCGGATCGCCTCGGCGACGGTGGACGCCACCCCCTCGGGGTCGTGGGCGAAGCAGTTCTCGAGATCAGCCGACAGAGGCACGGACACCGCACCGGCCAGCTCCTCGGCGTGGTCGAGCACCTCTTCACGGCTCATGGCACCGTCGAGCCTGCCCCGGGTGGCGGCGAACCCGCCGCTGGTGGTGGCCAGCGCTTCGAAGCCGAGCGCGGCGAAAAGGACGGCGGAGCCGATGTCCCATGCGTTGGGCATGAGCAGTGGCGTTCCCGGGACGTGCAGGGCCCGGAAGCGCTCGGCCCGAGCGGTCTGGGAGTCACGGGCGGCGCGGGGGTCACGGGCGGCGGACGATGGCATGGCGTCACCGTACCGGCGCTGGTTGGCGGACCGGTCAGGGCACCGAGAAGGGGTTCTCCTCCCGGCGTAGCCCCTTCAGGAGGTTGTCGACCGCGCACCGGGCCATGGCGGCCCTGGTCTCGGTGGTGGCTGAGCCGATGTGGGGAAGGATGATCGTGTTGGGGGCGTGCAGGATGGGGTCGTCAGGCTTCGGTGGCTCGTCCTCCAGGACGTCGAGCCCGGCGCCGGCGATCGAACCCTCGGTGAGCGCCCGCACCAGCGCCTCCTGGTCGACCACGCCACCCCGCGACGTGTTCACGAAGAAGGCCGTCCGCTTCATGGCTGCGAACTCCGACGAGCCCATGAGGTGCCGCGTCCGTTGGTTCAGATCGACGTGCAGCGAGACGAAGTCGGCACGGGTCAGTCCTTCACCGAGCGAGCGAGCGCGCTCGACGCCGGCGATCGGCGGTATGCCGTCTCGGACATCGACGTAGTGCACCCGCATGGACATGGCGAGGGCCCGGGCGGCGACGGCGTGGCCGATGCGTCCGAACCCCACGAGCAGCAGCTCCTTGTCGGCCAGGTCGCCGCCCAAGTCGGCGTCGCCCCACCCACCGCCGGCGACGTACCGGATCCCCGCGGGGATGCAGCGGCTCAGCATGATGAGGAGCGCCACCGTCACGTCGGCCACGGCGTCGCTCAGCACCGGGGTGAAGGTGACCACGATGGCGCGCCCCTTCGCTGCATCCAGATCGATGTGGTCGAGGCCGACGCTCATGGTGCTTATGACCCGGAGCCTGGGCGCGCCCGCCATGACGTCCTCGTCGACAGTGACATTCGAGTTCACCACCACCCCCTCGGCGTCGGCCATGGCACCTCGGAATCCGGCCGGGTCGTAGCGAGCCTCGGGCAGGATGGTCAGGTCGTGCCCCGGCAATTGCTCGGCCATCCGGTCCACGAGGGCCTGTGCCAA
>JBEKVE010000201.1:0-5529 GCA_049514335.1 Acidimicrobiales bacterium | reverse complement strand
GTCATCACCTTCCTCATCTCGGTCTTCACGTTCCTTCTCGTCCACATGCTCCCGGGCGACCCCACCGTCTCCATCCTGGGCCCCAACGACACCCCGGCGGCCCGGGCCGAGCTGCTGCGCCAGCTCGGGTTGAACAAGGGGCTCCTGGCGCAGTACGGCACCTGGATCACCAACGTCTTCCACGGCAACCTGGGCCAGTCGTTCCTCACCAAGCAGACGGTGACCAACGCCCTGAGCGTGGCGGTGCCCATCGACCTCGAGCTCATCGTCGTCTCCCAGATCATGGCGCTCGTGGTGGCCATCCCCCTGGCCATGGTGGCGGCCCTTCGCCCCAACCGGCTGTTCGACCGCGTCTCCACCACGGTCACCTTCGGCATGCTGGCGCTGCCCACCTTCGTGGCCGGCCCACTGCTCGTGCTGGCGCTGGCGGTGCAGGTCCACGCGTTTCCGGCCACGGGTTTCGACCGGCTGTCGAGCGGCTTCGGGGACAACCTGAATTCTGTGATCCTGCCCTCGATCTGCCTGGCCATCGGGTCGGTGGCGGTCTACTACCGATTGCTGCGGGCCGACCTGATCGCCACGCTGCAGGAGGACTTCGTCACCATGGCCCGCGCCAAGGGGCTGTCGACGCGCTACATCCTCACCCGCCACGCCCTGCGCCCCTCGTCGTTCACCTTGCTGGCGGGAGCGGGCATCACCATCGGCGGGTTGTTCACCGGGACGTTCGTGGTCGAGATCCTCTTCGCCATGCCCGGCATCGCCTACCAGCTGGTGCAGTCGATCTACTCCGACGACTACCTCATGGTCCAGGGCATGGCGCTCGTGGCGGCGGTGGCCTTCGTGGTCATCAACTTCGCCGTCGACTTCCTCCTCACCCTCCTCGACCCACGGGTGCGTCGTGGCTAGACGCCGGGCCTCGCTGTCGGAGGCCCCGATCGAGGTGGTGGCGGCCGACACCGGCTCGGTGAGCGTCCTCGCCGTCGAGGCCCTCCCCGGCGCCACCGGCCTCCCGGGGCGCCGTCAAAGCCTGGGCGCGGTGTTCTGGGTCTCGGCGGGGTGGGTGGCCCTCATGATCCTGCTGGCGGTGTTCGCCTCGTTCCTCCACCTCCGCTCCCCCACGGCGCAGGACTACTCGGCCGTGAGCGCGGGACCGAGCATCCACCATCTGCTCGGCACCGACGATCTCGGGCGCGACCTGCTGTCGCGTCTCATCTACGGGTCGCGCCCGTCACTCATCATCGGCTTCGCCCCCGTCGCCATCGGGTTGGTGGTGGGTGGGTTCCTGGGCCTGTTGGCCGGGTACAAGGGCGGCGTCATCGACGGCTCGGTCAACGCCGTGGCCTTCGTCATCCTGGCCTTCCCCGCCCTCCTCGCCATCATCGTGGTGGACGAGTTCTGGAACCAGCCCCCCCGCCAGCTGTGGAAGCTGGTGGTCATGTTCGCCGTGGTGGCGACGCCGCTTCTGTTCCGCGTCCTGCGGGCCACGACCCTGTCGTTCGCCAACCGGGAGTTCGTGGTGGCGGCGCGCGCCATGGGGGCCCGCACGCGGCGCATCCTGCTGCGCGAGCTGCTCCCCAACATCGTGCCGGCGGCGGTGTCCTTCGCCCTCATCGGTGTGGCCACGGCCATCATCCTCGAGGGGTCGCTCGCCTTCCTGGGCCTGTCGGTGCAGATCCCGAACCCGTCGCTCGGGAACATCATCAACGAGGGGACGAGCAACAACCTGCTGTCCACCGACCCCTTCATCGCCCTGTGGCCGTCGCTCTACACATTCTTGCTGCTCACCACGCTCAACCTCATGGCCGACCGCCTCCGCTCCTACTTCGACGTGCGCGAGGCGAAGCTGTGAGCCCCTGGCGGCGCCGCCCCACCCTCAGCTTCCCCGACGTCGCCTCGCTCGAGGGGCCGCTGCTCGAGGTGATCGACCTGCACACCTCGTTCCGCACCGGCCGGGGCCTCGTGCGCGCCGTCGACGGCGTGTCGTTCACATTGGGACGGGGCCGGACGATGGGTGTGGTGGGCGAGTCGGGATCGGGCAAGACGGTCCTCGCCCGTTCGATCATGGGCCTGTTGCCGGGGTCCAACGTCGAACGCTCGGGGACGGTGCGCTTCTCGGGCCACGACCTGACGGCGATGTCGGTGGCCGAGTTGCGCGAGGTGTGGGCCATGCAGATCGCCCTCGTGTTCCAAGACCCTATGACCGCGCTCAACCCCGTGGTGCGGGTGGGCCGTCAGATCACCGAGTCGCTGCGCCTGCGGGCCGGCCTCGACCGTGGTGCGGCGCGTGAGACCGCCATCGCCCTGCTGCGCTCGGTGGGCATCCCCGAGCCCGAGCGCCGCCTGCGCTCCTATCCCCACGAGCTGTCGGGGGGCATGCGCCAACGCGTCATGATCGCCATCGCCCTGGCGTGCGGGCCCAAGCTCCTGCTGGCCGACGAGCCCACCACCGGCCTCGACGTCACGGTGCAGGCCCAGATCCTCGACCTCCTGGCCACCCAGCAGCGCGAACGCTCCATGGGGATGATCCTCGTCACCCACGATCTCGGCGTGGTGGCCAACCGCACCGACGACATCGTGGTCATGTACGCGGGGCGCGTCGTCGAGCAGGCCCCGACAGCCGTGCTCTTCGCCCACACCCGCATGCCCTACACCGAGGCGCTGCTGCGCTCCATCCCCCGCCTCACCGACCCGCCCCACACCCGGCTCCGCGCCATCCCGGGCCGTCCCCCCGACCTCGCCGCCCCCCCGCCGGGGTGCCGGTTCGCCCCGCGCTGTCCCTACGTCCAGGACAAGTGCCGCGAGGAGGAGCCTCCGCTGCGCGCCGCGGGGCAGGACCACGTGTTCCGGTGCTGGTACCCGGTGGGGTCCCCCGATGCCGCCCAGGCGCTGGCCGCCAACGTCGCCGCCGGGGTGCCGGCCGCCGTGGTGTTCAGCGGGGGGCGTGAGCGGATCACAGCTGCGGCACCCGCTACGGCCACGACCGCCGCTGCTGCACCCGATAGGGACGGGGGCGTCTGATGGCGGGCAGCGGCACGGCCCATCTGCGCGACGGTGACGTCCTGCTCCGGGCCGATCACCTGGTGGTGGAGTTCGGTCCCCGGCGCGCCCGCGTGCGGGCCGTGTCCGACGTGAGCCTCGACGTGGCGAGAGGCGAGACGCTCGGCCTCGTGGGGGAGTCCGGGTGCGGCAAGTCGACGACGGGGCGCGCCATGGCGCTCATCCAGCCCCCCAACCGTGGCACCGTCACCCTGGCTGGGACCGACCTGACGTCGCTGTCCGCCAAGTCCCTGCGCCAGGAGCGGGTCAAGATCCAGATGATCTTCCAGGACCCGATCTCGTCGCTCAACCCCCGCCGCCGCGTCCTCGACGCCGTGGCCGACCCGCTGGCGGTGTGGGGCATCGGCACGCCGGCCGAGCGCCGTCAACGTGCCGGAGCCGCTCTCGAGTCCGTCGGCATCGACCCCGACGACGGCGGCCGGCGCCGTCCCGTGGAGCTGTCGGGGGGACAGTGCCAACGAGTCAGCATCGCCCGCGCCCTCATGCTCGAGCCGGCCATGCTCGTGTGCGACGAACCGGTGTCGGCCCTCGACGTGTCGGTGCAGGCCCAGATCCTCAACCTCCTCGACGACCTGAAGCGCGACCGCGGGCTCACCATGCTGTTCATCGCCCACGACCTGGCCGTGGTGAAGAACGTGAGCGACCGGGTGGCGGTCATGTACCTGGGCAAGCTGTGTGAGGTCGCCCCGCCCGACGTGCTCTACCACCAGCCCGAGCACCCCTACACCGATGCGCTGCTGCGTTCCATCCCCGAACCCGATCCAAGCGCGGCGAGCACCGCCGGCGCGGCGCTCTCGGGCGACCTGCCTTCGCCCATCGACCCCCCGTCGGGCTGCCGCTTCCGCACCCGGTGCCCCGTGGCCCAGGAACGCTGCGCGCAGGAGGAACCGGTCATGCGCGCCCTCGGACCCGACCACTTCGTGGCGTGTCACTTCCCGCTCGGCACCGATCCCGTGCGCCACGACCTGGCCGCCACCGTGTCGGCATCGCCAGGAGCGGCGTCACCGCCACCGCCGCAACCGCTGGGAGACGACGGGGCGTCGGGGCACGGAGACGTCCTGTCGACCCACGACACAGGGCAGGCCCCGTGGAGCATCCAAGCTCCCGATGTCGGGCCGGCGCCGGCGCCACCACCGCCTGCGCCCGCACCGCCGCCACCGCAGACGCCACCACCGGCTCCGCCGCAGCCCGGGGTGGGGTCCGACGATCTCTGGCTCGGCCCCAAGTCCTGAGGACCGACGCTGCACCCGCCGGCGCAGCGTGGCCAAGCCCCCATGGGCGTGGAGGATGCCCTCGCGTATGACCCCGTATGGGGGGTTGTGCGCGGGAGAGGTCGAAAGGCATCACCCGGAGCGAGGCCCCGGGGTCACACCCCGCTCAGGCCTGGCCGTCCCCGTTGGGGCTCTCCGCCGGAGCCGGAGCGGCTGCGGATTCCACGGGCGCGTCCGCCGGTGCCGCCTCGGCCTGCGCCACCACCGGCTCCTCGGCTGCACCGTTCCCGGCCGCCGCGTCTGTGGCAGTGTCCGTCGCCGCGGTGGCAGCGTCAGTGGCCGCGTCGGCTGGGGCGCCCGACTCACCGTCGGACCCGGCCTGGGCGGCGAACTCCGCCCACGCCGCCTGGGCCTCGGTCTCGGGCGTGAACTCCGTGCCCTGGTAGTCGAAGCCGCCGATGTAGTTGCCCTGATCGTCGTAGGCGTGCTCGCCGAACGCCTCGCGGTACTCCTCGGAGACCTCGCCGCCCTCGGCCGCCTGCTTGATCGAGAGGCTGATGCGCCGGCGCTGCAGGTCGATGTCGATGATCTTCACCCACAGCTCTTCGCCCGGCGTCACCACCTGCTCGGGGAGATCGACGTGGTGCCCGGCCATCTCCGAGATGTGCACCAGGCCTTCGATGCCGTCGCCCACCTGCACGAAGGACCCGAAGGGCACGAGCTTGGTGATGCGCCCGTACACGAGCTCGCCCACCTGGTGGGTGTTGGCGAACTCCTGCCAGGGGTCGGTCTGCGTGGCCTTGAGCGACAGGCTGATGCGTTCCTTGTCGAGGTCGACGTCGAGCACCTCGACCTCGACCTCGTCGCCCACCGACACCACCGAGGAGGGGTGATCGACGTGCTTCCACGACAGCTCGGACACGTGGATGAGCCCGTCCATGCCGCCCAGGTCCACGAAGGCACCGAAGTTCACCACCGACGACACCGTTCCCCGGCGCCGCTCGCCCGGCTTCAGGTTCACGAGGAACTCGCCGCGCTGCTCCTTTTGCGTCTCCTCGAGCCATGCCCGGCGCGACAGCACCACGTTGTTGCGGTTGCGGTCGAGCTCGATGATCTTGGCCTCGATGCTGCGTCCCACGTAGGGCTGCAGCTCGCGCACGCGGCGCAGCTCCACCAGCGAGGCGGGCAGGAAGCCGCGCAGGCCGATGTCGACGATCAGGCCGCCCTTCACCACCTCGATGACCGGTCCCTTCACCACACC
>JBEKVE010000200.1:0-5539 GCA_049514335.1 Acidimicrobiales bacterium | reverse complement strand
CCCACGGCCCGGGCCAAGCAGCTGTGCTCCCGGTGCCCGGTGCGTGCGGAGTGCCTCCGGTACGCCCTCGCCATTCCGGACCTGGTGGGGTACTGGGCCGGGACCAACGAGCGCGAGCGGCGCCGCCTGCGGGCCGCCCGTCGCCGCGCCCGGGCCAGCTGACAGCCCGTCCGTCGTAACATCCCGGCGTGGACCGCCGGGTCGCGCTCGTCACCGGAGCAAGCCGAGGGATCGGCAAGGCCAGCGCGCTCGCCTTGGCGCGACACGGCTTCGACGTCGCCGTCACAGCCCGCACGCGTCATGAGGGGGATGGGGTCGACGATTCGATCCCGGGCGCAGCACCGGTACCGGGAAGCCTCGACACGACGTGCGGTGCCATCGCCGAGGCCGGCGGCCGCGCCCTGGCCGTTCCCGCCGACCTCCTCGACCGGTCCTCGCTCCTGGCGGCGGTGGATCAGGTGCTCGGCCAGTGGGGTCGCATCGACGTCCTCGTCAACAACGCCGTGCACACCGGGCCAGGGAGCATGGAGCGCTTCCTCGACCTCGATCTGGACATGATCACGACCAAGCTCGAGGCAAACGTGGTGGCCCAGCTCGTCCTGATCAAGGCGGTACTGCCTGGCATGCTCGATCGTGGCGAAGGCACCATCGTCGACATCACCTCCGCCGTGGCCACCACCGATCCGCCCGCACCCACCGGTTCCGGGGGATGGGGGCTCGGCTACGCCATGACCAAGGGGGCGTTCCACCGGGTGGCGGGCATCCTTGCGGTGGAGCTCGGTCCGGCTGGCATCTTCGCCGTGAACGTCGAGCCGGGCTACGTGCTCACCGAGCGCATGCAGGTGGCGCAGGAGCGACTGGGATTGAAGGACCGGTATCCGGGAGCCCCGCCCTCGGTCCCGGCCTCGGTCGTGGCATGGCTGGCCGACCGAGACACCGCCGCCAAGCGCTCCGAGCGGGCCGAGTTGAACGGCACGACGGTCTCGGCGCAGCGCTTCGCCCGCCAACGGGGCCTGCATCCCGATTGGTGGCACCCCGGCTGACCAGCGGTCGAGCCTGTTGTGATCCCGGGCCGGGGAAGTGCACCAGCCCGGAAGGGAGCGCCACCGGGTCCGGCGGGGGGCTTCCTACCATTGACGACAGCGCCCCGACCACCTCGATGTGTGCCTGTGGGGGGCGGAGGTGGGGGCCGGGGCGCGCCCCCGCAACGCCCACCGCTTCGGCTACGCCTTCTGGCCCGACGCCGCCGTGGTGCGCAACCCAACGACGCTCCAGATCATCGGGAACGAACAGCTCTTCCACCCCGACGGAACGCACACGCCGCTGCCCGGGGTCTTCGTCGCCACGCTGGCATTGCCCAGCTTGAGGCGCCAGTCCTTCGTGGAGCTCCCCGCCATGGTGGGCGCCACCGCCGGCATCGGGGACACGCTCACTGCAGGTGGGTACACCTATATCTACGTCGCACCCACGCAGGGGGTCGTCGACGTGGCCCGCGTGAGCGGCACCGATCTCACCTCCCTGTGGTCGTACTGGACCGGCAGTGGGTGGTCGGCGGGCGTGTCGCATGCCGCGGCCGCGGCCCATCTCGGCTTCCTGAGCCACTTCAGCGTGTCGCCGGTGAACGGGATGTACCCCTTCGTGGCGCGCTCGCAGGTCGGTTCCAGCGAGATCGTCGGTGCACTGGGGTGCAGCCCCATCGGCCCCTCCGAAACCACCCGGAACGTGTACGCCACGCCCGAGCAGGCCGAATACCCGGCCGCCGACGGGATCGTGACCTACGGAGCCCACGGCCATCCCGGCCTGAGCAGCTCGCCCAACACCCTGGTGGTGTCCCACGACGTGAATTTCGGCTCCTTGCACGGGCTCACCAACCCCGACGCCTCGGTGTACCGGCCCCGCTTCATCACTCTGACGGTGGGCTGACCCGGGAAAGGGCCCGGGGAACCGGGTCGGTGCTACAACCGTCGGATGTTCCGTCTGGGCTGGATGTCGGACACCGCCCTGCTGGCGCTGGCCGAGGCCAAGAGCGCTTCGGCCCCGGTCTACGAGCCGGTGGGCATGACGCTCACCGGTGAACAGCCGGCCGGCTTCCGCCACGACGCCTACCGCCTGGAGCTCCCGGGGGGTCCGGAGGTGTTCGCCCGGGCCCGCCGGGGCCTCGAGACCTGGCAGGCGCACCTGGGGGCGGGGCTGCGCGTGCACCCTGCGCACCCCCCACAGGTCGGGGGGACCGTCGTCGTCGCCATCCCCCTCGGCCCCCTGACGGCTATTGCGCCCTGTCGGATCGTGGGCGTGATCGACGAGCCCCGGCGCTACGGGTTCGCCTACGGCACGCTCCCCGGGCATCCCGAATCGGGGGAGGAGTCGTTTTTGGTGGAGGCGGCCGACGACGGGGCGGTCCTCCACATCGTGGCGGCGTCGCGCCCCTCGGGAGTCCTGGCGCGCCTCGGCGCCCCGGTCGGACGCCGAATCCAGACGGCCACCACGCGTCGGTACCTCGACGCCCTCGCCCGCTGGACGGCTGCCGACGGGTGATCCGTACCGGGGCCCGGATCACGATCCCGGGCCCGTGAACACGGTGCGACGGTAGGTCGAACAGCACCCGAACACGTTCCCGGGGCGCGGCGCTGCATTCACCGGTATGACGCGCTCCTCACCGTTCTGTGCAACGACGTTCGCATGTCTGTCACCGATGCATGTGACAGTTCCGCTGCGCACGCGGCGGCACGCGCGCGTCGACCTCGCGCTGTCGATTGATCCCGGTGCGATACGGAGGCTTGTCGTCGCAGCGCGTGTTTGCGTTTCCGTTGGGATACGACGGCGTGAGGCTCGCGTGAGGGAAAGGTAATTTCTTCGCGCCGCCCCCACTTTCTTCTTGCAGATCGTGGCTTCGAATGTGATGTTCGCTGCGAACACGCAAACCGGCACCGTCGCGTTTGCGATCCGACGACATATCTCCAAGGAGTGCTGCCATGGTGCGGAAGAGGCGCGGGAAAATGATCGCAATTGTGGCCGGCGCGGCGTTGGCGTTGGGTGTCCCGATGACGGTGGTGTTGTCCACCACGGCTGCGGGTGCCAACACGCTGGTGAGCGGGTCCACGACGCTGTCCACGATCGGCGAAGTGACGTCCAACGCCCCCTATTCGAGCGGGCAGAATATCGACGTCTCGGTGGCCGCCAACTCGACGCTCGATCTGAGCAACCTCGAGGCCAACGGGTACACGGGGGAGCCCGCCATGAAAGCTGTGGAATGTGCGGATCCCGACGGTCTCTCGTCGAACCTTCCGAGCACGCCGACCGGCCACTGCGACGGACAGACGATCCTCTCCACCTCGGCGGTGAACTCCGACGGCAGCTTCGTCATCAACGACTACACCGTGTACGCCCTGCCCGACAACGCCACCTTCGGGGAAGGCCCGAACTCGACCCCGGTGTGCGGTGTCGGAACCGAGGCGTGTGTCCTCTACCTCGGCCCCGCCCAGAACGACTTCTCCAAGCCCCACCTGTTCTCGGCGCCGTTCTACACTTACCCCAACGGCGACGACGGCGGTGAGAACCCCGGCGACGGGAACCCACAGAGCTCGCAGGCCATCTCCTTCACCTCCACCCCGGCGAACCCGTCGGTCGTGGGCACCACGTACACGCCGACAGCCACGGGTGGCGGCTCGGGCAATGCCGTGACCTTCAGCATCGACGCCACGAGCACCTCGGGTGCCTGCACCTACTCGGCGCCGACGGTCACCTTCACGGGCCCAGGCACCTGCGTCATCGACGCCAACCAGGCGGGCGACTTCGCCTACACGGCGGCGCCGCAGGTGAGGCAGAGCGCCACCGTCGAGAACACGCAGGCCATCACCTTCACCTCGACGCCGCCCAGCCCGGCGGACGTGGGCGGCACCTACACGCCCACAGCCAACGGCGGCGGTTCGGGTAACTCGGTGACCTTCAGCATCGACGCCACGAGCACCGCCGGCGCCTGCACCTACTCGGCCCCGACGGTCAGCTTCACGGGCCCGGGCACCTGCGTCATCGACGCCAACCAGGCCGGCAACGCCTCGTACGAAGCTGCGCCCCAGGTGAGCCAGAACGTCGGGATCGGGGTGCAGTCCCAGACGATCCACTTCACCACCACGCCCCCGAGCCCGGCGGTCGAGGGGGGCTCGTACACGCCCCACGCCACCGGTGGTGGTTCGAGCAACCCGGTGGTCTTCAGCATCGGGTCCGGCACCACGGCTGGCGCCTGCTCCATCTCGGCGGGCGTGGTCCACTTCACCGGGGCCGGCACCTGCGTCATCGCCGCCAACCAGGCTGGGAACGCCCAGTACGCGGCAGCGGCGCAGGTCACGCAGTCGGCGAGCGTCGCCACCACGGGCTTCACCAGTGCCAACCACGCCACGGCCACAGTGGGAGACGCGTTCACCTTCCCGGTGACCGCTGGTGGTCCGACGGCTCCCAAGATCAGCGAGAAGGGCAAGCTCCCGAAGGACGTCAAGTTCTTCAAGGGAACGGGCTCGGCCTCGATCTCCGGGACGCCGACCTCCACCAAGCACAAGTCGGCGGCCGGCACCTACACGCTGACCCAGACGGCGACGTACGGCAAGGGCAAGACCAAGCAGGTCGTGACCCAGACCTTCACGCTCACCGTCAACCCGTAACACCGGGGTCGACACGTCCGTCCGTCGCTCGAACTCAGGGAAGAGCGGGGGGCGCACAAGCCAACGGCCCAACGCACACGGTCAGGAGTGTGCGTTGGGCCGTTTGGCGCGTCCTGATGCCGATGGCACCGCGGCGGGTCGTGCCGCTGTGATTGACTGCGGCCGTGCGGTGGCCGTGGGTGCTCGGGTTGCTCGTCGCTGCCGCGCTCACGGTGGCCTCGTGCGGTGCACCAAAGGTCGCTCCCGTGATCGGGCGGCTCGCCGCCACGGGTCGGGTGTCCGCTGCCGCCCTGTCTGCCGATGCCCACGTCGTCAGCATGCGGCTGGCCGGGCTCGGCCACAGCGCCGACTCGGCCTCGGTCCGGGGCGGCTCCATCGTCGTCGCCGGGTCGGGCCGCCTGCCCTCTCCGTCCACGCTGATCGCCCCTGGGCGCGCCTATCTCCGCCCCGTGCGGTGTGGCGCCCCGGCACAAACCCCCGACACCAGGGCGGCGCCCGGGCCGCTACCGGCGTGTGGGCCCCCGTACGCCACGACCGTCGCCGGCCTCGCGGTGACCCCCAACTCCGCCGCCGCCGACGGCTACGTCGCAGCCACCGTCCCGCCCGATCCGGCGTTCGCCCGGGACCGGTCGACGCCGCCCGATCGGGACGACCCGACCCGTGCCGTCCTGCTGCCCGCCGATCCGACGGCCGGACCGCAGCAGTACCCGCGGTTCGTGCTGGGGCCGTCCTCGATGCCCCTCGGCCCCCTGCGGTCGGTGGCCGCCGTGTACGACACCTCGATCGACGAGTGGGCTGTCATGTACTCGTTCACCCATCGAGGGGCGGCGCGCTGGGACCGGGTGGCCGAGCAGGCGTTCCACCGCTACATAGGAGTCGACATC
>JBEKVE010000199.1:0-5627 GCA_049514335.1 Acidimicrobiales bacterium | reverse complement strand
CACCAGCACGACGATCCAGGTCCGGTTGGCCGATGCGCGCCGCGACCGGGCCGGGCTCGCCACCACGGGCGGGCCCATGCCCGTCCCGGTCGCTGCGCCCGACACAGCGGCGGTCGGGGCAGCGGCGGCAATGGCCCGGGTCACGGCACTCGACCCCTCCGGCGGCGTCACGTCATCGTCGCCCCCGATGGGCACCGCCTGGGTGGCATCGCCGTCGTCCGCCTCCGGGCCCCCACCGTCACCCCGGGCACCGGTCATGTCCGGTTCGTCCGGATGGCTGTCGTCGGGCATGGGCGGTTCCTCCTGCGATCCCGAGGCTCAGGACCGCGGCAGGCTAGCGCTCCGGCGCATTCGGGCTGCTAAGACATCGTGCATGGTGACGGCGGCGCGCCGGTGACACAGACGTCGGGCGTCCACCGGACAGCGACGGCGTTCTCCGGTGCGGCCGCCGCCTACGAGCAGGCTCGCCCCGACTACCCGCCCGACGTCGTGTCGTGGGTGTGCGACCGCGCCCATCGGGGCGCGCCGGTGCTGGACCTGGCGGCGGGCACGGGGAAGCTCACCCGCGGCCTGGTGGCCTGCGGCCTCCCCGTCGTGGCGGTTGAGCCCGTGGAGGGGATGCGCCGCACCCTGGCGAGCGCGCTCGGCGTCGTCCCCGTGGTGGCGGGCGTGGCCCAGGCCATCCCCCTCGGGTCCGGCACCGTCGGCACCGTCACGGTGGCCCAGGCGTTCCACTGGTTCGCGCACGAGGCGGCGTTGCGCGAGATCCACCGCGTGCTGCGTCCCGGCGGGCGCCTGGTGCTCGTGTGGAACCGCCGCCGGCTCGAGGACCCCTTCCAGGCCGGGTTGCAGACCCTCATGGAGCCCTGGCGCCGGGGCGCACCCCAGTACTCCTCCGGTGCGTGGCGAAGCGCGCTGGCGGAGGGGGCCGCCCCCGGGCTGTTCGCACCCCGCGACGAGGTGCACGTGCCGTGGGAGCAACCGCTCGACGTCGAGGGGGTCGTGGCGCGGGTGGCGTCGGTGAGCTTCATCGCCGCCATGCAGGACGCGGCGCGCGCCGCGCTGCTCGACGAGGTGCGGGCCCTGGCACGCCAGGTGCCTGCGCCCCTCGTGTTCCCCTACGTCACCGAGACCTACTGCTACGACCGGCTGTCCTGACCCGCGGGCAGGCGCCCACGCAGGCCCACCGGGTACGTTCGCCGGGTGCCGACCCCCCGCCAGGTCCCCCCCTGGGCCCGCCGCATGGCCTCGTCGGCCATCGACGTCGCCTGGCGGTGGGTGACCGACCTCGGCGCCGTCGGCCCCGACCACCCCCGGGCGAAGCGCTTCGGCGCCTTCGGGACCGGGAGCCTCATCGCCTTTCCGCCCGGTGCGATGTTCAACGAGCAGTGGATCCACATCGGCAGCCACACCATGATCGGCCCCTACGTGTCGCTGTCGGCGGGCATGGCCCCAGGGCAGCAGATGGTGAGCGACCCCGTGGTGTCCATCGGCGACCGCACACTCATCGGACGCGGCAGCCACATCGTGGGTCACTTCCAGATCGAGATCGGTGACGACATCCAGACCGGGCCCTACGTCTACATCACCGACCAGAACCACGTCTACGAGGACCCCGACGTCCCCATCGGGGCGCAGTGGCCGGTCGAGGCGAGCGTGCACATCGGATCGGGGAGCTGGCTGGGAACCGGTGTGGTGGTGCTCCCCGGCAGCCGGATCGGGCGCAACGTCGTCATCGGCGCCGGCTCGGTGGTGACCGGAGACATCCCCGACCACTGCGTGGCCGTGGGCTCGCCGGCCAAGGTGGTGAAGCGCTACACCCCGGAGTCGGGTTGGCGGGCGCTCGATCAGAAGCTGGCGGGCAGCAGCGGGCTGACCGCAGCGAAGAAGAAGAAGAGCGCCACCAACGAGGCCGCTCCGCCGACGCCGTAGACGGTGAGGCGCACGGCGCGCCGGCGCCTGCGGCCCACGACGTACACCGCGCTGACCACGACGGCCCACAGCACGCCGAGCCACAGCGCGGGGAGCCAGTCGCCCTCGCCGCCGGCGAGCCCGGCGGCCTGCGTCCCCGCGGCGCGCGCCGCCGGCGTCGTGGGGGGAGGCGACACGGTGGGGGCCGGCACGGTGTTCTTCTCCAGATCGGCGTGCACCACGAGCCGCGTCGAGGCGCTGAAGCGCGGGTTGCACGTCGTGAGCGTCAGCTGAGGGGTGGTCGTGTTGTCCACCACCGCCACGTCACTCGGACTGACCACCTGGCTGCTCTGCACCACGTAGGTGAAGGTGCCCTGGACGGTGGTGATGATGATCTTGTCCCCGGAGGCCAGGTGGTCGAGGTTGTAGAACGGCGCGCCGTAGGTGGTGCGGTGCCCGGCGATGGCGGCGTTGCCCTGCTCGCCGGGCAGGGGGGTGCCGGGGTAGTGCCCCGGGCCCTGCTGCAGGTCGCTCGTCGAGGTCCCCTGCACGATCACCTTGTCCAGGCTGATCTTGGGGATCTGCAGGATGCCGACCGGCTTGCCGTCACCGGGCGCCGCCACCGTCGGGCCCACGGTCGGCTGGTCGCCACCGGGTGCGGCGGTCGACGAGGTCGACGAGGGCGCGGTGGTACTGGTGGTGGGCACCGCCGTGGTGGTGGTCGACCCCAGGCCCCGGTCGGCCCGATGGAGCTGGGCCTCGAAGCTCTGGCGCAGCACGCTCTGGCTGTGGGACTCGGCCAGGTCGGTACCCCACAGCTGGTACGCCACGAACAGAAGGATGAGCACACCGGCGCCGAAGATGACGCGGCCCAGTACGCCGGTGACGAGTCCCCGTCGCACACATCGAGACTACCGAACCGTTGCCCGCTACAACGGGCGGGGCGTGGGTACACTCGCCGGGTGCAGGTGCTCTTCGTGTGCACGGCCAACATGTGTCGGTCACCGATGGCGGCGGGCCTGTTCCGCCGCCGCCTGGCACACGATGACGGGGCTGTCGTCACCGAGGCCGTCAACGTCCTGTCGGCCGGTCTGCTCCCCGGCGGGTTCGCGTCCCCCCCCGAGGTCGTCACGGCCATGGCCGAGCACGACGTCGACCTCGCCGGGCACCGCAGCACCCAGGTGTCGCCCGAGCTGGTGGCGGGAGCAGACGTGGTCATCGGCATGGCGCGTCGCCACGCCCGCGAGGTCGTGCTCCTCGACCCCGCCGCCTGGGGGCGGACCTTCACGCTCAAGGAGATCGTGCGCCGCGGGGACAGCCTCGGGGCGCGGCCCCCCGACGGCGCGCTGACGGCGTGGCTGGGCCGCCTCCACCACGGGCGGGCCCGTGGCGACCTCGTGGGCAGCGCCCCCGCCGACGACGTCTCGGACCCCCTGGGCGGGCCCCTCGACGCCTACCGGGGCACCGCCATCGAGCTCGAGGGTCTCGTCGACCGGCTCGCCGGTCTGCTGTGGGCCCCGCGTCCCATCCGGCCGTTGCACGGGTGAGCGACACCGGGTCGACGTCCTCGCCATCTGAACCTCCCGGCGCCGACGCGCCCGTCCCGGCGCCGACGCCGGGCACCCCGCGCCGTCGCCATCGTCGGCGCCGTCGCATCATGTGGGCGGTGGTGGCCGTGGTCGTGGTGTGGGCGGCCGTTGCCGCCGCCTACCTGGCCTTCGGCATCCTCGACGCCAGCCACGGCATGGCCGACGTGCAGCGGGCCAAGGGCGAGCTGTCGGTCTCCGACGTCGTGTCGCGCTCGGCCACGGCGCCGTTGGAGGCGGCCCGCCGCTCGTTCGAGGCGGCCGGAAACCTGCTGCACTCCCCCGTGTTGGCGCCGCTCGACATCGTGCCCGTGATCGGTCGCCAGCTCCGCTCGGTCCAGGATCTGAGCTCGGCCTCGGCCCAGGTGGCGCGCATCGGGGCGGCCGCCATCAGCCGGGCTCACGGCGTCCTGCACGACCCCCACACCACCGGGCCCGAGCGGGTGGCGGCGCTCCGGCGGCTCGCTGCGCTGGCCTCCTCCACCGACGGCCAGCTGGCCCGGGTCGACACCGGCCCGGCCGACGCCCTGCTGCCCGGTCTCGACTCCAAGCACGACACCTTCGTGCGCGACCTGGCCCAGGTGCGCTCCCGGCTCCGTCACGCCTCGGCGGTGGCGGGAACGGTGGCCACGCTCCTCCAGGGCCCGCGCACCTACCTCCTGCTCATGGGCAACAACGCCGAGATGCGGGCCGGGTCGGGCAACTTCCTCGAGGTGGGGACGCTGCAGACCGACGACGGCGCCTTCACGCTGACGGGCGTGCAGCCCACGGTGGACATCCCCGTGCCGGAGGGCAAGGTCACCCCCACCGGGGACCTCGCCGCCCGGTGGGGATGGCTCAAGCCCGGGGTGGACTGGCGCAACATCGGGCTCACCCCGCAGTTCGACGTCAACGGGCCCCTGGCGGTGCAGATGTGGGAGGCCGAGACGGGCCAGCACGTCGACGGGGTGCTGGCCGTGGACGTCGAGGCCCTGCACCAGCTGCTCGAGGTGACGGGACCGGTGACGCTTCCGAGCGGGGAGGAGGTCTTCCCCTCCGATGTCGTCCAGCTGCTGCTCCACAACCAGTACGAGGGCGAGTCCGACGCCCAGACCAACCAGCAGGCCCAGATCGAGGCGGGCCGCGAGGAGCGCCTGGGGGCGCTGGCCAAGGCCACCCTCGATGCGCTCGAGCACCAGTCCCTGGACCTCACGTCGCTGTCCGACGCCATGGCGGCGGCCACCCAGGGCCGCCACCTGCTCGCCTGGTCGGCGTCGGCGTCGGCGGAAGCGGCGTGGGAGGAGGCGGGCGTGGCCGGCCGGCTGGGCCCCGGGTCGCTGTTGGCGGCGGTCATCAACCGGGGTGGCAACAAGCTCGACCAGTACCTGTCGGTGTCCGACGCCCTCACGCTCACCCCCGCCGGGTCGCGCACCGACGCCACCCTCACCGTCCGGCTGGCCAACCACACCCCGCCCGGCCAGTCGCAGTTCATCGCCGGGCCTTACCCCGGTCTCGACGCCGTCTACGGCGAGTACCTGGGCATCCTGGCGGTGAACGTCCCGGGCTACGCCTCGACCCCGCACATCGACGGCGCCCCCACGCTCGACGCCCTGGGGGCCGAGGGCCCCGCGTGGCTCATCGCCACGCCCGTCGACGTGAAAGCAGGGGCGTCGGCCCAATTCGTGGTGCGCTTCACGCTCCCGCTGGCCCACGGCCAGATCTCGGTGGTGCCCAGTGCCAGGGCCGATCCGATCACGTGGAGTTACCGGGGGGCCACCTACAGCGACGACAAATCCGTCACCCTGTCGTACTGAGCCCCCCCGGGACCCGGGCCGACCGCTGCGGACGGCGTCGGATCCCTCGTCCGAGGACGGCCCCCGGCGCTCCGACGTCGCCCGGCGGTGATCCGGGGCCAGGTGGGACGGCTCGTCACGGCCCGTCGGGTCCCCTCCACCGGTCCCGCTCCGGGTCCGGGGGGCCACGGTCCGCAGCCTTGTGGCGCCGCCTCGTCACCACCGGGTCCGGCTGTCACCCGACATTGGATCCCTACCCCCGATAAGCTGGGATTACGCGGAGATTCAGCCTCCAGATCAGTTGACCGAATGTTGACTTTCCATAGGGACTGTGTCGATGCGGCCCAGTGACAATGCG
>JBEKVE010000198.1:0-5747 GCA_049514335.1 Acidimicrobiales bacterium | reverse complement strand
CCGCTCGTCTCGACCGACATCGTCGGATCGCCCGCTTCGTGCGTCTTCGATGCCGGGCTCACCATGGCGCGCGGACGGCTGGCCAAGGTCATCGGGTGGTACGACAACGAGTGGGGCTACGCCAACCGCTTGGCCGAGCTGGCCGCCCTGGTCGGCGCGGCACCCCGGCCGTAGTCGCCACGCATGTTCCAGGTCCGCATCCACGGTCGCGGTGGCCAGGGCGTGGTGACTGCCGCCGAGATGCTGTCGGTGTCCGCCTTCCGCGACGGCCGGTACGCCCAGGCGTTCCCGAGCTTCGGTTCCGAGCGCACCGGCGCGCCGGTCACGGCGTTCTGCCGCATCGACACCGCGCCCATCCGGACCCGCGAGCCGATCGTCGAGCCCGACGCGCTGGTCGTCCAGGATGCCACGTTGCTGCACCAGGTCGATGTGTTCAGCGGTCTGCGCCCTGACGGCATCGTCCTCATCAACTCGGCGCGTTCCTTCGAGGAGCTCGGCCTGTCGGACCTGGTCGAATCGGGCGGGAACCGTCGCCTGCTGACCGTGCCGGCCACGGAGCTGGCGCTCGCCCACACGGGGCGACCGGTGCCCAACGCCGTGCTCCTGGGCGGGTTCGCAGCGCTCTCCGGTGCGGTGTCGCTGTCGTCTGTGTTCGAGGCCATCCGGGAGCG
Organism: Acidimicrobiales bacterium; assembly: GCA_049514335.1. Lineage (GTDB taxonomy): Bacteria > Actinomycetota > Acidimicrobiia > Acidimicrobiales > UBA8190 > JBEKVE01. The sequence continues at coordinate 5,076 of JBEKVE010000198.1, read as the reverse complement.
TTTCGGGGCGGCGGTGGCCGAGGGCAACGTGGCGGCCGCCGACGAGGCCTTCCGGTTCGTGACCCGCCCGAAGGGGGTGCTGGTCCGTGCTTCGCCAGATTGAGGGCTCCCGGGCGGTGGCCGAGACGGTGGCCCTGTGCCGCCCGGAGGTGGTCTGCGCCTATCCCATCTCGCCCCAGACCCACATCATCGAAGGGGTCGGGGCCCTCGTGAAGTCCGGCGCCCTCGAGCACTGTGAATTCATCAACGTCGAGTCGGAGTTCGCCGCCATGTCGGTGTGCATCGGGGCGTCGGCGGCCGGCGCCCGGTCCTACACCGCCACCGCCAGCCAGGGCCTCTTGTTCATGATCGAGGCCGTCTACAACGCGTCGGGGTTGGGGCTCCCTATCGTCATGACGCTGGCCAACCGTGCCATCGGCGCACCGATCAACATCTGGAACGACCACAGCGACGCCATGTCGGTGCGCGACGCCGGATGGATCCAGCTCTTCGCCGAGACCAACCAGGAGGCCGCCGACCTCCACGTGCAGGCCTTCCGGCTGGCCGAGGAGCTGTCGGTGCCCGTCATGGTGTGCATGGACGGTTTCATCCTCACCCATGCCGTCGAGGCCGTGGAGATCCCCACCCAGGAGCAGGTGGACGTCTTCTTGCCGCCCTACGAGCCCCGCCAGGTCCTCGATCCCCTCGACCCCGTGTCCATCGGCGCCATGGTCGGGCCCGAGGCCTTCGAAGAAGTGCGCTACCTGGCGCACGTGAAGCAGCTCCAGGCGCTCGACCGCATCCCGGAGATCGCGGCGGAGTTCGCCGGGACCTTCGGACGGGCGTCGGGTGGTCTCGTGCACCCCTACCGCAGCGAGGACGCCGAGACCGTGGTCGTGGCGCTCGGCTCGGTCCTCGGCACGATCAAGGACGTCGTGGACGAGCGCCGCGGGCGCGGCGACCGCATCGGCGCACTCGGCATCGGGTCGTTCCGACCCTTCCCGACGGCGGCGGTCCGCGCCGCCCTGCAGGGCGCGCGCCGGGTCGTGGTGGTGGAGAAGGCGCTCGCCCCCGGCGCGGGCGGGATCCTCGCGCAGGACGTCGCCATGGCCACCGCCGGCACGGCGCTGCACTCCTATGCCGTGATCGCCGGCCTGGGGGGCCGTCCCATCACCGTGCGCTCGCTCAACGGTCTGTTCGACGATGCGGAGGGGGACCGCCTCGGCGACCTGACCTTCCTGGACCTCGACCACGCCCTCGTCGAGCGCGAGCTCGAGCGGATGAGCGGTCGGCGGCGGTCAGGTCCGATCGCGGAGAACCTGCTGCGCGACGTCGGCGTGGTTGCGGCCCGGGCCACGTGAGGAGCTGACGATGCCCCTGCAGCCGGTGAAGTTCTACCAAACGGGCAGTTTCGCAGTCGGGAACCGCCTCCTGCCCCTGGAGCAGCGCTCCGTGCAGGCCGACGCCACCCGGACGAACTCGCTCAACTCCGGCCACCGCGCCTGTCAGGGCTGCGGCGAGGCGCTCGGGGCGCGCTACGCCCTCGACGCGGCGATGCGGGCCACCAAGGGCCGCATGATCGCCGTCAACGCCACGGGCTGCCTGGAGGTCTTCTCGACCCCGTATCCCGAGACCTCGTGGAAGGTGCCGTGGCTCCATTCGCTGTTCGGCAACGCGCCCGCGGTGGCGACGGGAGTGGCTGCCGCGCTCAAGGCCAAGGGGCACAGCGACGTGCGCGTGGTGGCGCAGGCAGGCGACGGCGGCACGGTGGACATCGGGTTCGGGTGTCTGTCGGGGATGTTCGAGCGCAACGACGACGTGCTGTTCATCTGCTACGACAACGAGGGCTACATGAACACCGGCGTCCAGCGGTCGAGCGCCACCCCGCCCGCGGCGCGCACGGCGACGACCGAGGCCCTCGGGCCCGAGCCTGGCAACGTGTTCGGCCAGGGCAAGAGCATGCCCCTGCTGGCGGTGGCGCACGAGATCCCCTACGTGGCCACCGCCACCGTGTCGGAGCTGCGGGACCTCGAGTACAAGGTGAGCCGGGCCATGACCATGCACGGGGCGCGCTACATCCACGTTCTCGTGCCGTGCCCGCTCGGCTGGGGTGCCGCGTCGTGCGACACCGTCCGCCTCGCCCGCCTGGCCAAGGAGTCGGGGATCTTCCCCGTGTTCGAGGCGGAGCACGGCGAGATCACGGGGGTGTCGAAGATCCGCCGCCAGGTTCCGGTCGAGGACTACCTGCAGCTCCAGGGCCGGTATCGCCACCTCTTCGGCGCCTCGGCGCGGCCCGACATCGTGGCGCGCCTCCAGGCCATGGCCGACCGCAACATCCGCCGTTTCGGTCTGCTCGACGAGGGCACCGACGACGAGGCGGACGCCGAGGCGGGCACAGACACTGACGCCCACGCGGGCGCCCTGAACGACGGTGCGCCACTGGCGTCGCACCCGAAGGTTGACGTGTGACCATGGAGAAGCCCTTCGCCATCACCCTCGACGTCGGTTCGAGCCTCGCCAACAAGACGGGGTCCTGGCGCGTGGAGCGCCCCGTCTACGTCGATCGGCTCCCCCCGTGCAACAACGCCTGCCCCGCCGGCGAGAACATCCAGGGATGGCTGTACCACGCCGAGGCGGGGCACTACGAGGAAGCGTGGCGGGCCCTCGTCCGCGACAACCCCTTGCCGGCGGTGATGGGCCGGGTCTGCTACCACCCGTGCGAAACGGCGTGCAACCGGGTCCAGGTGGACGAGGCCGTGGGCATCAACGCCGTGGAGCGCTTCCTCGGCGACGAGGCCATCGCCCACGGATGGCAGCTCGAGCTCGAGCACGCCGAGACCGGCAAGCGGGTCCTCGTGGTCGGAGCCGGGCCGGCGGGGCTGTCGGCGGCCTACCACCTCCGGCGCCGCGGTCACGCCGTCACCATCTACGAATCGGCGCACGTGGCGGGGGGCATGATGCGCTTCGGGATACCCCGCTACCGCCTGCCCCGTGCCGTCATGCAGGCCGAGATCGACCGCATCTTGGCGCTCGGGGTGACCATCGAGTTCGATCGCAACGTCACCGACGTGGTGAAGACCATGCACGACGACGGCTTCGATGCAGTCTTCCTGGCCGTCGGGGCCGAGATCGGCAAGCGTGCCTACATCCCGGCCGGTGACTCCGCCCACGTGGTAGACGCCGTGTCCTTCCTGCGCAGCATGGAGGGGGAGGGTCCTCCCCAGCTGGGCCGGCGGGTGGCGGTGTACGGGGGAGGCAACACCGCCATGGACGCGGCGCGCACGGCCCGGCGCCTGGGGGCCACCGACGCCGTGGTCGTCTACCGCCGTACCCGTGACCGCATGCCCGCCCACGACATCGAGGTCGAAGAGGCGACCGAGGAGGGCGTGCAGATGAAGTGGCTCTCCACCATCACGTCGGTCGAGGGCGGGAAGCTCGTGATCGAGAAGATGGCGCTCGACGAGACCGGCTTCCCCCAGCCCACCGGAGAATTCGAGGAGCTCGAGGCCGACTCGCTCGTGCTCGCCCTGGGCCAGGAGTCGGACCTGTCACTGGTGCAAGGTGCGGGCGACATCGCCGTCGAGGACGGCGTGGTCCAGGTGGGGCCGGACATGATGACCACCCATGCCGGGGTGTTCGCCGGCGGGGACATGGTGCCGGCCGAGCGCACCGTGACCATCGCCATCGGCCACGGCAAGCAGGCGGCCCGCCACATCGACGCCTGGCTGCGCGGGGTGGCGTACGAGCCGGCCCAGCGCCACGAGCTGGCCGGCCCGGGGATGCTCAACACCTGGTACTACGCGGACGCTCCCAAGACGGTGCGACCCCAGCTCGACCTGGCCCGCCGCACCACCACGTTCGACGAGGTGGTGACCGGGCTCGATCGCAGCAACGCCCTGTTCGAGGCCCGACGCTGCATGTCGTGCGGCAACTGCTTCGAGTGCGACAACTGCTTCGGGGTGTGCCCCGACAACGCCGTGATCAAGCTGGGGGCGGGCATGCGCTATGCCTTCGACTACGACTACTGCAAGGGATGCGGCCTCTGCGTGTCGGAGTGCCCCTGCGGAGCCATCGTCATGGAGCCCGAGCCGACCTGACCCGGTCACGCCACGCCGCGCCGCGCCGCCCGCGAGACGTCACGTCAGTCCGTCCAGCTCGTGTCGCCGTACGCTGCGGGGTGATGGCGGCACCGAACCTGTCCGACGTCCTTCGGCGGCCGGTCGTGGTGGCGCCCATGGCCGGTGGTCCGTCCACACCCGATCTGGTGGTGGCGGCCGCCGGGGCCGGCACCTTCGGTTTCCTGGCCGGCGGCTACAAGACGGCGGCCGCCCTGGTGGCGGAGATGACCGCCGTCCGGGCGGCGACGTCGGAGGCCTTCGGGGTCAACCTCTTCGTCCCCGGCGCGCCCACCGGGGACACCGAGGGGCTCGCCCGCTACCTGGGGTCCCTGGGCGACGACGCCCGCGCCGTGGGGGTGGCTCTCGGGGGGAGCACCTGGGACGACGACCACTACGACGAGAAGCTCGCCGCCGTCATGGCGGACCCGCCCGCAGTGGTGAGCTTCACCTTCGGCTGCCCGCCGGCGGAGGTGCTCGACACGCTCACGCTGGCCGGCGCGGTCGTGGCCGTCACGGTGACGAGCGCGTCGGAGGCGGCGGTGGCGGCCGACGCCGGAGCGCACGCCCTGCTGGTCCAGGGATCTGAAGCCGGAGCACACCGCGGGACCTTCACCGACAGCCCCGGCCCCCGCCCCGATGGGGACGGCGTGCTCGACCTCCTGCGCACGGTGGGCCAGGTGACAGATGTCCCCCTCCTGGCCGCCGGCGGCATCATGACGGCGCGCCACCTCGCCGTGGCGCGCCGGGCCGGCGCGGCGGCGATGGTGTGCGGCACGGCGTTCCTGCGCTGCCCCGAGAGTGGTGCGCACCCGCTGTACAAGGAGGCCCTCGTCGATCCCCGCTTCCCCGGCACCGTCGTCACCCGCGCCTTCAGCGGCCGCCGCGCCCGGGGCCTCGTCAACGACTTCGTCCGGCGTCACGCCGACGCGCCGTCCGCCTACCCCGAGATCAACAACGCCACCCGCCCCCTGCGCGCCGC
>JBEKVE010000197.1:0-5763 GCA_049514335.1 Acidimicrobiales bacterium | reverse complement strand
GCTTCTCTCGAGTTCCTCGTCACCTTGCTCGACCTCGAGCCGATAGAGGTGAACATCTTCCGGGGCATTCAGCCTCACGAGGAGCGCCAGCGTGTCTTCGGGGGCCAGGTGGCCGCCCAGGCCCTGATGGCGGCCGGCCGCACCGTCGAGCACGGGCGGATCCACTCGCTCCATTCGTACTTCCTGCGCCCCGGCGACCCCTTGGTCCCGATCCTCTACGAGGTCGACCGGATCCGCGACGGCAGGTCGTTCACCACCCGGCGGGTGGTGGCCATTCAGCACGGGCGGGCCATCTTCAACATGTCGGCGTCGTTCCACGACCTCGAGGCGGGCCTGGAGCACCAGCTCCCGATGCCCGAGGTCCCGGACCCCGAGTCCTTGCCCACTCTGTACGAGCGCCTCCAACCCTTCGGCGACGAGCTGGTCGACTGGTTCGACCGGCCCCATCCGATCGACCAGCGCTATATCGGTGAGCTCCTCTGGCATCGCAACGGGGCCGGCGAGCCCTATCAGCGGCTGTGGCTGCGGGCCGACGGCGACCTGCCCGACGACCCGTTGCTGCACGCCGCCATCGCGGCCTACGCCTCGGACATGTCGCTCTTCGACACCATTTTGGCCCCGCACGACGTGCGGTGGGACGACGCCAACTTCATGGGCGCCAGCCTCGACCACTGCATGTGGTTCCACCGCCCGTTCCGGGCCGACGAGTGGCTCCTGTATGACGCCGACTCGCCCGTGGCGGCGGCCGGTCGGGGACTGGCCCGTGGGTTCTTGTTCGACCGGGCGGGCACCCTCTGCGTCTCGATCGTCCAGGAGGGTCTGGCCCGCCTGATCGAGCCCGTCAGCGACCGCTGATCGGGGTGTAGTCCCGCGGCTCCGAGCCGATGTAGAGCTGGCGGGGCCGGGCGATCTTGGAGTCCTGGTCGAGCAGCTCCTGCCAGTGCGCCAGCCACCCCGCGGTGCGGGGGATGGCGAAGAGCACGGGGAACATCTCGAGGGGGAAGCCCATGGCCTGGTAGATGAGCCCTGAGTAGAAGTCGACGTTGGGGTACAGCCGTCGCGACGTGAAGTACTCGTCGGACAGAGCGATCTCCTCGAGCTTGAGCGCGATGTCGAGGAGCGGGTTCTTGCCCGTGATGGCGAAGACCTCGTCGGCCGTGCGCTTGATGATCTTCGCCCGCGGGTCGTAGTTCTTGTAGACGCGGTGGCCGAAGCCCTGGAGCCGGCCGCCCGCCCCCTGCTTCACCGACTCGATGAAGGCGGGCACGTTGTCGATCGACCCGATGTCGGTCAGCATGCGGATGACCATCTCGTTGGCGCCGCCGTGACGGGGCCCGTACAGCGCGGCGCAGGCCGCCGCGCAGCACGAGTACGGGTCGGCGTGGGCCGAGCCCACGACGCGCATGGCGGTGGTGGAGCAGTTCTGCTCGTGGTCGGCGTGCAGCATGAACAGGATGTCGAGGGCGCGGGCAAGGACGGGGTTGGCGTCGAAGCGGGGCTCGGCCACCTTCCACATCATCGACAGGAAGTTGGCCGAGAAGTCGAGCGAGTTGTCGGGGTACACGAACGGCATCCCCACCGAGAACCGGTGTGCCGCCGCCGCCAGGGTGGGCATCTTGGCGATGAGCCGGATGATCTGGCGCCGGCGGGCGTCGAGATCGAAGATGTCCTTGGCGTCGAGGTAGAAGGTGGAGAGCGCGGCGACGGCCGATACGAGCATGCCCATGGGATGGGCGTCGTAGTGGAACCCCTCCAGGAAGCGCTTGCGCACGTTCTCGTGGATGTAGGTGTGGTACGTGATCTCGTGGCGCCAGCTGTCGAACTCCGTGGCGGTGGGAAGCTCCCCGTGCAGGAGGAGGAAGGCGACCTCGAGATAGTTGGAGCTCTCGGCCAGCTCGTCGATGGGGTAGCCCCGGTAGCGCAGGATGCCGGCGTCACCGTCCACGAACGAGATCGAGCTCTCGCAGGCGGCGGTGGCGGTGAACCCCGGGTCGTAGAACCAGATGCCGGGGAGCAGCTTGCTCCACTCGCTCGCCGCCACCCCCCCGTTGCGGATGGGAACCTCGAGCTGGTTCCCCGTCCGGTTGTCGATGATGGTGATGCTCTCGGCCACGGTGCGCGGGCCCTCCTGTGACGGCGTCTGCCCGATCCTATGACCACGCTGCCTGGTCGGTCATGTCCCCTCGGCGGTCGGGCTCGGGACGGGGCGCTATCCCGACGTCACCACCACCGTGATGGCCGGTGACGTCGCACCGGCGAAACGCGGGCTGCCGGAATACACGGCGCTCAGGGCGGCGGCCCCGGCTGCGGTCAACGTGGTCGTGCACGTGGCCTTTCCGTCCGACACCCCGCGGGCGGTGCAGGCCGGGACGGCGGCGCCGTCGACCTCGAACGCCACCGTGCCGTCGGGTTGGCCGACGTCGGTCAACGAGGGCGTCACCTCCGCTGTCAGGGTGAGCGAGGCTCCGCTGGCCACGCGGCTCGACGAGCTCAGCACCGACACCACCGTGGCCGCCGGCTGGACCTGGACCTCGATCGAATCCGACGCCAGGGGTCCGGTGCCGCCCGGGCGCGGCGTCTCCGCCGTGATCTGGAGCGTGTACGACGACCCGGGGCGCACGGAGAAGGCGGGAAGCGCCAGGGTGGTCGACGCGCCGGCGGCCAGGCTCACGGTGCGCTGCACCGGTGCCGGGCTGGCCGCCTCGCCCAGCAATTGGGCCACGCCCCCCACCTCCACGCCGTCCTCGTCCACGTTTCCCTGGTTGGCCACGACGACCTCGGTGCCGAGCGAGATGGTGGGCACGACGGCGCCGGTGCCCCCGCTCATGACGGCGGGCGGGTCGGTCACGACGGCCAGGATCGCCAGCCGGTGGACCGGCGCCAGCGCGCGCGAGCCGGCCAAGGCGCCCACCACCCGGGCCGCATCGGCGGCCGACAGGCTGCCGGGGTCCGCCAGCCACACCGACGCGGGCAGGCGGGCTGACCCCGCGGCCCGCTCGACACCCCGGCGGCACGCCGCCCACGACCGGTCGGCGCCGTGCAGGGTCGTCCCGGCCGACGCCACGGTGGTGATGGCACCGGCCAGGTCGACCGAGCCGAGCCCGTTGCGGCCCCCGAGCACCCCTTCGAGGGCGCCCCGCAACGCCGCTACGGCGCGGGCGCGGCTCGCCACGGCGGCGCTGCAGCGGGTGGCGGTGGAGGTGGAGGGGTCGGGCGGGGTGATGGCGCGGTAGAGACGCTCCTCGCCGGCGGTGTCGGCCACGAGCGCGTCGAGCCGCCCGAACAGCGTCACGCGGTCGAGGGTGGCCGCTGAGTGCAGGAGCGATTCGAGCGTCTGTCCCGATGCGTTGGACATGGCGACGAGCGGACGGGCGAGCGCCACGTAGCCGCGGTCGACCGATCGGCGGTAGGGACCCGACTGGGGCCCGATCTGCGCCACCGCGCTGGCGGCGAGGACGACCACCACCACGGCGACCACGGCGGGGATCCCCAGCCGGATCAGTCGCCGCGCCAGCGCGGGGCGCCGCCCGCGCCGCCGTCGCTCCCCGACCATCCGATCGACCCTACTCACCGCGCCGCCGGGCCGACCCCGACGGCGTTGCCTGCGGCCACCGGTCGGCGCTCATCCGACGGCGCCGACCACCCAACGCCGACCATCCGGCCACCGTGCGGGGTCCCAGCCTCGACGCAGGGCGCGCCCTACACTCGCCGGTCGTGCCCGAGCGTCCCCGTACGGCACCGCCTTCGCCGACCTCGCCCCGAGCCACCCCACCCGGCGTCACCTCGCCGTCCGGCGCGGCTCGTTCCGCCACGGCCACGGCGGCGCCACCGGTCCCGACCGCGAACGGCGCTCCGGTGTCCCCGGGTGGGCCGCCACCGGTGGTGCGGCGCGGCACTCACAGGCGCCTCACCCGCAGGGCACAGCGACTGATCCGGATCGGCATCGTGGTGGCCGTCGTCATCGTGGTCATGGTGGGAGCGGGGATCGGCTACGGCGTCTACCGCGACCACCAGATCTCGCGCGTGGTCGTCGGGGGCCTCACCGCCGTGCCGCCGTCGGGGGTCGAGAACATCCTCATGGTCGGGTCCACGTCACGCTGTGCGCTCAAGCAGCAGAACCCGATCTACGGCCTGTGCTCCCAAGGGGTGACGGGGGTGAACAGCGATGTCGTCATGTTGCTGCACCTGAACCCCACCACCAAGACGGCGTCGATCTTGTCGATCCCCCGTGACCTGTTCGTGCCGAACGCGCGCACCACGGGTCCCAACAAGATCGACGCCGCGCTGTACCAGGGCCCGCAGCAACTCGTGAGCGCCATCCGCGACGACCTCGGCATTCCCGTGCAGCACTACGTGGAGCTGAACTTCGACAGCTTCGCCGGGGTCGTGTCGGCCCTGGGGGGCATCGACATGTACTTCCCCATGCCGGTGTACGACGCCTACTCGCAGCTGAAGGTCCTCACCGCCGGCTGCCACCACCTGACCGGCTTCGAGGCCCTGGCCGTCGTGCGGGCACGCCACCTCCAGTACAAGGGCCCGGGTGTGACGAGCAAGAACCCGAGCACCTGGCCGCAGGACCCCCAGAGCGACCTCAGCCGCATCCGCCGCGACCACGAGTTCCTGCGCGTGCTCGCCGCCGCGGTGGCCAAGCGGGGACTCGACAACCCCATCACCGACAACGACATCCTGGGAGCGGTCGCCCCCCAGCTCCAGGTGGACACGGGCTTCGGGCTGGGCGACATGCTCGGGCTGGTGCTCGCCTTCCACGGCGTGAACCCCCAGTCCTCACCCCAGCTCACCCTGCCGGTGATGGCCGACAGCCTCGACTACTACTACCAGGGCGCCAGCTACGGCAGCGCCGTGCTGGCCAACGAGCCCGGTGACACCCAGGTCGTGGACCGCTTCCTCGGGATCCCGGCCGACACCGACCCGCTCACCGGGAAGCGGCTGCCCGCCCCCCGCACGATCACGGTGTCGGTCCTGAACGGCACCGGCACCACCGGTCAGGCCGCCTCGACGGCTTCGGCACTCGGCGCCCTCGGCTTCCGGGCGGGGGGCACCGGCGACGACCCGGCGGGGGGCTCGGTGTCGGAGACGATGGTGTACTACTCGTCGCCCGCCGAGCAGGGCGCGGCGCAACAGGTCATGCACTCGCTGTCGGGTGCGGTGGCCATCGGCCAGGGGAGCACCGCCGACGGCGCCGACGTCACCGTGGTGACCGGGTCGAATTTCGCCGTCGACGCCCCGGCGTCACCCTCGAAGGCCCCGTCGCCCGGCGCCGCTTCCCCCACCGGAGGCGCCGGCGCACCCGCCTCGTCGGGGTCGGCGGCGGGATCGTCGGTGCTCGCCGCCGCCACCCAGCCCAGCCAGCCGCTGGCGCCGTTCGACCCCCGGTCCTGCACCGCCACCGGCGGCGAGGGCGCCTGAGCCGAGTCCCCGGCCGCTGGATCCGAGCCCCGGCCGCGGAATCCGGGGGCGCCGGCTGCTGAACCGGCGCCGGGATGTCAGGAGCTCTGCACGACCGCCTTGGCCCGCGACTCGCTGGCCGTCTTGCGCCACTGCACGGTGGGGTTGATGGCCACGGGGTCCACGCGGCCGCGGTGGCGGTCCACCACGGCCAGCAACGACTGGATCGTGGCCGGCTCGAGGAGGTGCGGCACCAGTCCGAGGTCGAGGAGCTTGGTGTGGGCGGCGCGGTAGTAGTGCTCCTGCTTCTCCACCCGGGGGTCGTCGTAGTGCTCGATGGTCACCGACCCGGGGTAG
>JBEKVE010000196.1:0-5771 GCA_049514335.1 Acidimicrobiales bacterium | reverse complement strand
GCGTTCCAGGTGGCCGGGGGGCGCAAGCGGGCGCTGCTCGCCGTGTTCACCGATGTCATGGACGACGCCGCCGCCCGGCCGTTGCTCGATGCCGTCCCCGTGCTCATCCGCCACCACGCCGTGCTCATCGCCACGTGCCGCGACCCCGATCTGGCGGCCGTGGCCGACGCCGAGCCGCAGCGCCTCTTCGACGTCTACCGCTCGTCGGTGGCCCTGGACGTCCTGCGCGGACGCGGGCGTGCCCTTGCCATGCTGCGCGCCCTGGGGGCGGTGGTGGTCGACGTGGAGCCCGAGAACCTCGGGGCGGCCTGCGTGGCCGGATACGTCAGGTTGAAGCGCCGGGCCCGGGTGTGACGGCGCCGGGCGGCGACGGCCGTCCCCGCCACACCACGAGAGCCCAGAACGTCCCGCCCAGCGCGAGCCCGACCGACAGGGCGACAGCGAGGGGCAGGTCCCACGTGGTGACGACGCCCTCGGTCAGCCCCGCCACCACCAGGCACCCGGCTACGCCGAAGACGAGGTCGCCGAGGACGGGGCTGATGTGGCGCAGTGCATCGACGCGCGTACGGTGTCCGGGATCGATGAGGGCGCGGGCGATGAGCAGGCCCGCCCCTCCCGACACGGCGATGCACGACAACTCGAGCAGGCCGTGGGGCACCACCAACCGGACGAATTGCGAGAACCCGCCTGCCTTGAGCTCGAGCGTCCCCAGCACGCCGATCATGGCCCCGTTGGTGGCGAGGATGTACACGGTGAGCAGACCCAGGGTGAATCCGCCCACGAGCGCTTCGAACGACACGAGGATGTTGTTGGTGAAGATGGTGACGGCGAGTCCCGAGCGCGCCGGGATCGAGATGTCGACCACGCCGCCCTGCCCGGGATGCGCGCTGGCGTGGAATCCGGCCGGGAGGAGCCCGATCGCACCCTCGGGCCGTAGCGCCGCCCACAGCGCGCCCAGGGCAGCGAAGCCCACGAGCACGGCGACGGACAGGGCGAGGCAGCGGCCCGTGGCCCGCACCCGTTGCCAGAAGCGTGTCGTCACGAAGTGGCGGACGGTGTCGTGGCGGCCTGCCTTGCCGTAGACGAGGGCGTGGCCCTGGGTGACGAGCCGCTGCAATCGCTGTGTGCCGGGGGCCTCGGGGAAGCGGCGCCGGGCCACGGCCAGGTCGGCGGCGGCTGACCGGTAGAGCAGCCCGAGGGTCAGGACCTCGGGCGGTGACAGGCGCTCGGCCCGCCCCTTGGCCCGGTCCACCAGCACCTGCAGGGCCGACCAGTCGTCCGCTCGTACGGCGCCGAATCGTTCTACGTTCACGGTATGGAGATCGACGACCGCTACGTGTCGGCGACGCCCGAAGGGGTCTCCCTCGAGTTCGTCCTGGCCGGTCTGGGATCGAGGTTCACGGCGGCGATCATCGATCTGCTCGTGCAGGGTGCCTGCGCCACCATCATCATCGTCGCTCTGTTCAAGTCGATTGGCTTTTCGTCCTCCACCCGAGGCTACGTCACCCTCGGCGCAATCGTGTTGACCGGTTTCCTCATCTTCTTCGGCTACTTCATCCTCTTCGAGACGCTCAACGCCGGTCGGAGTCCCGGTAAGGCGCTCACCGGCTTGCGGGTGGTGCAGCTGCACGGAGGCCCGGTGGGGGTGCGGGGCAGCGTGCTGCGCAACGTCGGTCGGCTGGTGGACTGGATCCCCGGCCTCTACGGCGTGGGTGCCGTGCTCATCCTCGCCACCAGGAACAACCAGCGCCTCGGTGACCTGCTGGCGGGAACCCTGGTGGTGCGGGAGCGCAGCGGCGCCTCGCGCCTCGAGGCCCACACCACCTGGGACGCCGGGCAGTGGCGCGCCGGGGGCCCCGCCGCCGTCCCCACGGGCGCCGGCCCCACCGCTGGGCCCTGGACGGCCCCACCGTGGCTGCCGCCCGAGCTCGTGTCGTGGGACGCCACGCGCATCGGCGCATCGGAGCTCGCCGTGGTGAACCGCTTCCTCATGGGTCGGGGGGGCTACACGCCCGAGGCGCGTGCCCGGCTCGCCGCCGAGCTGGCCGGACGCCTGTGGCCGCTCGTGGCGGGTCCGACGGGCCCCATGCACCCCGAGCACTTCCTGGAGGCGGTGTCCATGGTGAAAGCGGCGCGCGGCTGAGCCCGGGGCGGCGACCCGTCGCCACGCCACGGCGCTGACGCTGCCCCACGCATCTGACGAGCCGTCAGGTGCGAGGTACGATCGGCCACCGGGCGCGGGGTCGCAGCGGCCCGGCGCAAGGCCCGCAGGGACAGCCCGCGGCGCAGGGAGGACCGGCACCGCCATGGGGAACGTCAAGGACGAGCGTCGCCTCCTGATCGGCGGCACGTGGGTGGACGCCTCGGGCGGGACCTACGAGGTGATGAACCCCGCCACCGAGGAGGTGGTGGGGGTGGCACCGATCGCCACCGTGGCCGACGCCGAGGCCGCCGCGGCGGCGGCGCGCGCCGCGCAGCCCGGTTGGGCGGCGACGCCGGTCGGCGAGCGGATGGCCCTCATGGCCCGTGCCGCCGAGGCCATCCGCGCCCGGGCCGAGGAGCTGCTCCCCCTCGTGATCGCCGAGACGGGGGCCACCGCCGCCGTCGGGTCGCGCCTGCAGCTGCCCATCGCCGCCGATCGCTTCGAGCGGTACTCGCGCGATCCCGGGTCCGTCGTTGCCCGGCCCCTTCCACCCCAGGTGGCCCAGGCCACCCCGCTCGCCCCCGGCGGGCTCATCAGCGCCGTGGCCTTGCGCCAGCCCGTCGGCGTGGTGGCCTGCATCACGTCGTACAACTTCCCCATGGTGAACATGGCGGGGAAGGTCGCACCCGCGCTCGCCATGGGCAACACCGTGGTGGTGCGGCCCGCCCCCCAGGACCCCCTGGCGGTGGTGGAGCTGGTGCGCATCCTCGAAGAGGTGGGCTTCCCGCCCGGCGTGGTGAACCTGGTCATCTCGCCCGACACCGCACCGGCTGAGGCCATCGTGAGCAGCCCCGACGTCGACATGATCAGCTTCACCGGGTCCACCGTGGTGGGCACGCGCATCGCCGAGAACGCGGGCCGCACCATGAAGCGCCTGCTGCTGGAGCTCGGTGGCAAGGGGGCCTGCCTCGTCTTCGACGACGCCTCGATCGAAGCCGCGGTGGGGTGCATCGGTTCGACGTGGAGCTTCCACTCGGGCCAGATCTGCACCGCCCCCACCCGGGCCGTGGTGCAGCGGGGCGTGTTCGACAAGACGGTCGAGGCGCTGTCCGCCTACGCCGGGGCGCTCAAGATCGGGGATCCGCTCGAGCTCGACACGGTGGTGGGCCCGCTCATCTCGGCTGCCCAGCGCGACCGGGTGGAGCACTACATCGCCGCCGGACGTGACGAGGGAGCGCACCTGGTCGCGGGCGGCGGGCGCCCCGCCCACCTGGATCGCGGCCACTACGTCGAGCCCACGCTGTTCGTGTCGGACAACCACACGACGGTGGCACGCGAGGAGATCTTCGGCCCCGTGGTCGTGGCCATCGCATTCGACGACGACGACGAAGCCATCGCCATCGCCAACGACAGCGACTTCGGCCTCTATGACTACGTCTTCTCGGGCGACACGGCCCGCGCCTTCGAGGTGGCGGGGAAGCTGCGGGCCGGCCACGTGGGCATCAACACCGCCCAGCGCAACCACGAGGCCCCCTTCGGCGGGTTCAAGATGTCGGGCGTGGGTCGCGACGGGGGCGACTACGGGCTCGAGGCATATTCGGAGCTGCAGTCCATCGTGTGGACCGGCTGACGGGAAGCGGGCTGACGACATGAGCATCTACGACCTGGCCATCATGGGAGGCATCGTCGTCGACGGCACGGGCCTGGCCCGGCGCCGGGGCGACATCGCCGTCAAGGACGGTCGCATCGCCAAGATCGGGTTCGTGAACCCGTCCGATGCCGACGAGATCGTCGACGCCGACGGGTTGCACGTGGCACCGGGCATCGTCGACGCCCACACCCACTACGACCCCCAGCTGACCTTCGAGCCCCACGCCACCTCGTCGTGCTATCACGGCGTGACGACGGTGCTCGCCGGCAACTGCGGTTTCTCGGTGGCACCCAACCGCCCCGACCAGCGCGACTACCTGGCCCGCATGTTCGCCAAGGTCGAAGGCATGTCCCCCGTGGCCCTCTCCGCGGTGCAATGGGACTTCGAGTCGTTCCCCCAGTTCCTTTCCAGCCGGGCGGGCAAGCTGGGCGTGAACATGGCGTGCTACGTGGGCCACTCGGCCGTGCGCCGCACCGTGATGGGGGAGGCCGGCTCCGAGCGCGAGGCCGACGCCGACGAGGTGGAGCAGATGCGGCGCGTCGTGGGAGAGGCCATGGCGGCGGGGGCGGCGGGCTTCTCGTCCTCGCACGGGCCCACCCAGCTCGACGGGGAGAACCGACCCGTTCCCAGCCGCTTCGCCTCGCTGTCGGAGCTCGAGACGCTGTGCGCCGAGGCGGGCCGCTACAACGGAGGGTCGATCAGCTACCTGCACAGAAGCGCCATCGGCGGCCTGGACGACGCCGACAAGGCCCTGCTCATGCGCCTCGGGTCGGTGAGCCGGCTGCCCATCATCTTGCAGGGACTCGGGGGCCGGTCCAAGGTCGACGTCCCGGGGGCGGAGTGGGACCAGGTGGCGGCGTGGATCGACGAGGCCGGGCGCCAGGGCGTGGGGATCTACTCCCTTTTGCGCAACCATCCCTTCGACCGCGACTTCCGCATCGAAACGGGCACGAACCTCTACGAGGGCGTCCCGTCGTGGCACAAGGTGGTCGGTCCGGGGCCCACCACCGCAGAACGCATCGCCATGCTGCGCGACCCGGCCGTGCGCGACGAGATGCGCCACGCCGTGGAGCGCCCCAACACCGATGGGGCCAAGGGCTCGACCCTTCCTCCCCCCCGCTGGAGCGTGGTGGAAGTGGACGAGGTGGCGCGTGCCGACAACGACAAGTTCGTGCGCCGCACCATCGCCGACATCGCCGCCGAGCTCGGCAAGGAGCCGGCTGACGCCCTGCTCGATCTGGCCCTCGACGAGGATCTGCGCACGGTGTTCCGCTACGTCAACAAGAGCCGGGCGTGGGAGGAGGCGGTGGCGACGGGCCAGCGCCACCCCGCCATGATCATCGGGGTGTCCGACGGGGGTGCGCATCTCGATCGTGACGACGGCGCCGACTGGTCCACGGCGTTCCTGTCCTTCTGGGTGCGCGAGCGCAAGCTGTGGTCACTCGAGGAGGGGATCCGGCAGATGACCCAGGTTCCCGCCGCCCTGCTCGGCTTCGAGGGGCGCGGCATGCTCCTGCCCGGGCACTGGGCCGACGCCTTTGTGTTCGACCCTGACACCGTCGAGCTCGAGTCGAAGAAGCAGGTGGCGGACTTCCCCGGCGGCGAGTCCCGCTACAGCGCCCGTCCCCGGGGGATCTACTGGACGATCGTGAACGGCACGCCCATCGTGCGCCACGGCGAGGTCCTGACCGGGAACCTGCCGGGACACGTCGTGCGCCCCGGCGTGGTCTGAGCGCCGTCACCGGACGCCCGCATCGCCCGGGCCGCCGGCACCGTCGGCCGATCCGGACCGGGTGCCTCAGCGGGCGTTGATGTAGTCGACCAGCTCCCGGCGGTCCTTCTCGAGCTCGCCGATGCGATGCTTCACCACGTCGCCGATGCTCACGATGCCGACGAGCTCCCCGTCGCGTACCACGGGGACGTGGCGGATGCGGCGCTCGGTCATGGCCGTCATGAGCGACTCGATGCCGTCGTCGG
>JBEKVE010000195.1:0-5773 GCA_049514335.1 Acidimicrobiales bacterium | reverse complement strand
GCGCCCCCGAGGCTCGCCCCCTACCAGCCGCGTTGGCGCCGGTTCGACCGGCGACGGGAGGCGGCGCAGCACGAGGAGCAGGTTCCAGGTGGCGATCTCGCGCACGAGGGGCACGTGCACGAGCGGGCGCGTCCACTCCGGGTAGTACCGGGGAAGGGCATCGACCACCGCCACCCCCGGCTGCGCACGGGCCAGTCGCAGCGTGGCCCCGACGTGCCGGGCGAACAGTGACGTCCCGAACAGGTTGCCCGGCACCTGCCCGTGGCGCCTTTCATAGCGCCGCGCCGCCCGGGTCCCGCCGAGGTAGTGCCACGGCGCCGTCTCGTGGCCGCCCCACGGTGAGTACCAGGCGGTGAACGACAGGTAGATGATCCCGCCCGGGCGCGTGGTGCGCACCATCTCGCCCAGGAATGCGGCGTCGTCGCGCACGTGCTCGAGCACGTTGGAGGAGAAGGTAATGTCGGCCACGGCGTCGGGCAGGGGCATGCGGGTGCCGTCGCCGGCCAGGGTCCGCCCCCGCGCCAGGCGACCGGGGGTGATGTGCCAGTCGTGCAGCTGGCGAAACGCCTCCGGGGTGGACGCGCCGTCGACGGCCGGTGCGTGGTCCGCCCCCGGCGCTGAGGCCAGGTTGACGGGATCGGCGGCCTCGGGCTCCACCAGCACGCATCGGGCCCCCGCCGCCACGAGCGCCTCGGTGAAGTACCCCGGTCCGCCCCCGACGTCGATGACGAGGCGCCCGGCCACATCGGTGTAGCGGGCCAGCTGGGCCACGGCGTCGGCGGCCTGGAAGCGGTAGAACTCCTGGGGGTCGCTGCGGTAGAAGCGGTCGAACTCGGCGTGCCCGCCCCGGAAGGCGCGGAACAGGTCGACCGAGCGCCGCACTCCCCAGTTGCGGGGCGGGCCGACGGACGCCGACGCGTCCGGTGCAGCCACCATGCCCCGATGGTAACGGTCGCTCAGCGCCGCGGTGCGATGTAGGTGGCCTTGACGGCGCGTCCCTGTTCGAACTCGATCACCCAGGTGCACCCCTTGAGCCCCGGCGCCCGGCGCCTGAGCCGCACCCCGTCCTCGGCCACCAGGACGGCGAGCACCTCCCCCATCACCTCGCCGTGGGTGCACAGCACCACCCCGTCGGACGACGCCGAGCGCGACAGGCGCCGGACGAGAACCACAGCACGCGCTGCGGCGTCGGGGGTGAGCGCCTCGTCGCGCTCGACGGTGGCGCCCACGGCTCCGGCGAGGGGCTCCATGGTCTCGAGGCAGCGCAGGTAGGGGCTCGACACGATGCGGGTCGGTCCGAGGGGGGCGATGACGCCGCTCAGGTGCGCCGCCTGGCGCCGGCCGCGGGCATCGAGCGGTCGCAGGCGGTCGTCGCCCGTCCACCCCTCCTTGGTCCCGGCGTGGCCGTGACGTACCAGCAGCACCCGCACAATGGTCCATGATGCCCTGCGGGGCGACCACGGGCCGTCCTGACGACGCCCGGCTCGCCTCGGGCACCCCCGTCCGAGCCGCATCGCCGCCCACCGTCGAAACTCCTGGTGACGGCGATGTGACGATGACGCGAACACGGAGCCGCGGTCGCCCGGCTGGCGTGGCTGTGCCTATTCGGCGCCTGTTCGGCCCGCGCCCGACCCGGCGGTGGCTCCGGGCCGTCACCAACCGCCGGTGGTCGTGCCCCGCCGCGCTCCCGGGCCTACAATTTCCCCCGGCGGCCGAGCACGGGCCGGCGGCGGGAGGGGCACGAGGCCAGTGGGGACGGGCCAGTCAGCGGCGGGCATATCGCCCCCAGGGGCCCTCCTCGGCGCGGGCCGGGGGCATCCCCTGGCGCCGTACCTGCCCCGGCTCGTCGTGGACTGGGTGAGGACCGACCCGGGGACGCTGCAGCGCGAGGTGCCCGGCACGGTGGCCTTCGTCGACATCTCGGGCTTCACCAAGCTGTCCGAGCGCCTGGCCAGCCACGGCAAGGTGGGGGCCGAGGAGCTGAGCGAGACCATCAACCGCTGCTTCGTCGACCTCCTGGCCGTGGCCTACGCCCACGGCGGGGGCCTCATCAAGTTCGGCGGCGACGCCCTGCTGCTCCTGTTCACCGGGGTCGACCACGAGGCGCGTGCGTGTCGCGCCGCGGTGGGGATGCGCCGCACGCTGCGCGACGTCGGCAGGGTGACGGTGCTCGGCCACCAGGTCACGCTGCGCATGTCGGTGGGCGTGCACAGCGGCGTCTTCAACTTCTTCCTCGTGGGCGAGTCGCACCGCGAGCTCGTCGTCACCGGCCCGGCGGCGAGCACGACGGTGCTCATGGAGGGCACCGCCGAGGCGGGCGAGATCGTGGTGAGCCACACCACCGCCGCCGCCTTGCAACCGAGCGTGCTCGGCGCGGCCAAGGGCGACGGCGTGCTCTTGCGGCGCGCCCCGCCGGGCATCTCGGCCTCGCCCGCACCCCTGGAGCCGGTGTCGCCCGCCGTCGATCTGGCCGGTTGCGTCTCCACCGCCGTGCGCGGCGGACTGCTGGCCGGTGTCCAGCAGCCCGAGCACCGCCGCGTGACGGTCGCCTTCGTGCACTTCGACGGGACCGACGCCATCGTCGAGTCGTCCGGCCCCGACAAGCTGGCCGCCCTGCTCGACACGCTCGTGGCCGGGGTGCAGCGCTCCGCCGACCGCCAGGGCGTGGCCTTCCTCGGCACCGACATCGACCGCGACGGGGGCAAGATCATCCTCACCGCCGGGGCCCCGTCCACCACCGGCCAGGACGAGCACCGCATGCTCCTCGTGCTGCGAGAGACGATGGACCTGCGCCAGGACGTGGCGCTGCGTATCGGCGTGAACCGCGGGTCGGTCTTCGCCGGCGACATCGGCCCCCACTACCGCCGGACCTTCACCGTCATGGGCGACACCGTGAACCTGGCGGCGCGGCTCATGGCCAAGGCCGTCCCCGGACAGATCCTCGCCACCCCCGAGGTGCTGGACCAGGCCGGGGCCGACGTCGACACCACCGAGCTCGAGCCCTTCATGGTGAAGGGCAAGGCGCAGCCGGTGCGGGCCCTGAGCGTGGGCACGGTGGCGAAGGCCCGGCGGGTACGCGATGCCGACGGGCTGCCCTTCGTGGGGCGTCACACAGAGCTCGCCCACATGCGCCAGGCGGTGGCGGGTGTGCAGGGCGGCACCGGCACGCTGCTCCAGATCACCGGGGAGCCGGGCGTGGGCAAGTCGCGCCTGGTCGAAGAGCTGCAGTCCATGGCGGCGGCATTCGCGCACGCCCGCGCCTCGTGCGAGCCCTACGAGTCCTCGACCCCCTACCACCCGTTCCGCGTCCTGCTGCGGAGCCTGCTCCAGCTCACCCCGGACACCGACGACGAACAAGCGGCGGCACGCCTGCGCCTGGCGACAGAACGCGACGCTCCGGGGCTCGTCCCGTGGCTGCCGCTCATCGCATCGGTGCTCGACGTGCCGTTCCCCGACACCCCCGAGACGGCGCAGCTCGACGAGCAGTTCCGTCGGCCGCGCCTGGCCGCCGTCACCACCGAGCTCCTGGGCGTGCTCATCGGGATCCCGTTGCTGCTCGTGGTGGAGGACGCCCACTGGATGGACGAGGCGTCGGCCGACATCCTGCGCCACATGGCCAACGCCGTGGGCTCCCAACCGTGGCTGGTGTGCGTCACCCGCCGGGCCGAGTCGACGGGATTCGACGCGCCCCGCCAGGACGCCGTGGTCCTGCTCGACCTCCTCCCCCTCGACGGGCAGGACGCCGCCGAGCTCATCCACCTCGCCACCCAGGACGCCCCCATCACCGCCCACGCCATGGCGGCGCTGGCCGAGCGGTCCGGGGGCAACCCCCTGTTCCTGCGGGAGCTGGTGGCGAGCACCCGCGACGCCAAGGACCTCGCCGCGCTCCCCGATTCGGTCGAAGCGGTCATCGCCGCCCGCATCGACCAGCTCCACCCCGCCGACCGCAACCTCCTGCGCCGGGCGTCGGTCCTCGGCCGCTCCTTCCCCCCGGCCCTCCTCGACGCCGTCATCGACGCCGTGCCCGGCACCGGCGACGGCGCTTGGCTCCGTCTGGCGGAGTTCCTCGAACGGCGGGGCGACATGGTGAGCTTCGCCCATGCCCTGGTGCGCGACAGCGCCTACGACGGGCTGCCCTACCGCCTGCGCCAGGAGCTGCACGCCCGCACCGGCGACTCCATCCGGGCCATGGCCGGCACCGGCGCCGACGAGCAGGCCGCCCTGCTGTCACTGCACTACTTCCACGCCCATCGCTACGACGAGGCGTGGGAGTTCTCCCTCACCGCGGCCGAACGCGCCCGCGCCGTCTACGCCAACGTGGAGGCGGCGGAGTTCTACGAGCGCGCCCTCGACGCGGCGCGCCACGTGGACGGGCTCGGCCCCGGTGACGTGGCCCGCATCCGGGAGGAATTGGGGGACGCCCAGAACAACGCCGGGGCCTACCAGGCCGCCGAGGCCGCCTACCGCGCGGCGCGGCGCCAGGTGCACGAGCCCGTGGACCAGGCCCGGCTGCTGCTCAAGCTGGCGCGGGTCATGGGGTGGCTCGACCGGTACTCGGCCGCCATGCGGTGGATCACGCGCGGCATCCGCACGGTGGAGGGTGTGCAGGGCCCCGACGCCTCGGCCCAGCGCGCCCAGCTGCTCGCCTGGTACGGGCGCTTCTGCCAGGAGGCGGGGCAGCACGCCCGGGCCATCAAGTGGTGCACGGCCGCCGCCGATGAGGCCCAGGCGGCCGGTGAGCGCGACGCCCTGGCCAACGCCTTGAAGGTCCTCGACTGGGCCAACATGGACCTCGGACGCCTCGACGAGCCCGTCAACTGGACGCGGGCGCTGGCGCTGTTCGAGGAGCTCGGCGACCTCACCGGGCAGGCGAGCGTGCTCAACCTCCTCGGAGGACTGGCCTACTGGCGCGGGGACTGGACCCAGGCCCTCGACCTCTACCGCCGGGCGCAGTCCATGGTGCGCCGCACCGGCAACTCGGTGATCGCCGCCTTCTACGTGAACAACATCGGCGAGATCTCGCTCGAGCAAGGTCGGCTGGCAGAGGCGGGCGAGCTCTTCGCCGAGGCGTCGCGCATCTGGCGCGCCGCCGGCTACCGCTCCGGTGCCGCCTCGGTGCGCTGCCTGCTCGGCCGGGTGGCGTGCGGAGAAGGCCGCTACGACGACGCCATGCTCCTGTTCGAGGAGTCGCTCCAGGAGTCCCAGGGCGTGGGCGGTCAGGTCGAGGTGCTCGACACCCGGTCGCGCATGGCGGAGTGCCAGCTGCTGGCGGGGCGCACCCAGCAGGCCCTGGCCATCGCCGAGGGGGCGCTCGAGCAGGCGCGCGCCCTCGGCGGCTACGCGTCCCAGAGCCCCCTGTTGTTCCGGGTCCAGGGGGCGGCGCTGCTGCGCTCGGGCGACGTGGAAGGGGCGCGCCGGGCGCTCGAGCAGAGCCTCCACGTGGCGGGCGAGCGCGAGGCGGACTACGAGCGGGCGCTCACGCTGCGCGTCATGTCCCGCCTCGACGAGCGCACGGGGCGGCGCGACCACGCCGATGCCGTCGCCGACAGCGATGCGATCCTCGACCGGCTCGGGGTGGTGTGGACGCCCGAGCTCGTGTGACCAGGACGACGGGCTGACTCCGGACCGCACGCGGCGCGGGCGACCGACCACCGGGGGACGCCGTCACCACCCACGTCCCCCGCCCGAGGGGCCGCCCCGGTGGACCGGACGCACCGCCTCGGTGCTGTCGTGGCAGACTGCCTGCGGGCCCCCGTGGTGCGGTGTCGGAGCG
>JBEKVE010000194.1:0-6696 GCA_049514335.1 Acidimicrobiales bacterium | reverse complement strand
AAGAAGCCCTCGTCGAACCCGCCCACGTCGAGGAGGGCGGCGCCGCGCACGAGGAGCACCGAGGCGATGGCGTAGCCCCACCCCCGCAGGTGGCGCCCCAGGCCGAGGGCCTCGGTCCACGCCCGGGTGGCGGTGGGGAAGGGCCACACCACCGGCGAGGGGCGATCCGATCCCGGGCGGCGCTGGGCGGGGGCGGCGCACGCCACCCGTGCTCCGCTGTGCAGGGCGCGGCGCAGGTGCTCCACCACGTCGGGCGCCACCACGGCGTCGGGGTTGAGCAGGAGCACGTCGGTGTCGTCGAGCGCCAGCGTCGACAGGGCGCGGTTCACCCCGGCGGCGAAGCCGAGATTGGCGCCGGGGTCGATGTAGGTCGCACCGGCCGCGCCCACCACCGCCTGCGTGGCGGGTGAGGACGAGTTGTCCACCACCACGACGGGGTAGCGGTCCCCGAGCGCCCCCAGGCAGCGAC
The DNA here is from genome assembly GCA_049514335.1 of Acidimicrobiales bacterium. Lineage (GTDB taxonomy): Bacteria > Actinomycetota > Acidimicrobiia > Acidimicrobiales > UBA8190 > JBEKVE01. The sequence continues at coordinate 6,227 of JBEKVE010000194.1, read as the reverse complement.
CGAGCGCCTCGGGGTCGCCGTAGGCCACCACCACCACGTGCACCGGCACCGTGCCGGACGCGTCGGGTGGGGGAGTGCTCGGCACGCCGCCGGGCGCCTTCACCGGTAGCGGCGCATGGCCGCGGCCAGCTGGGCGGCGATGACGGGGACCGAGAAGTCGCGCTCCACCAGGGCGCGCCCGGCGAGCCCCAGTGCCACCGATCGGTCGCGGTCTCGGTACAGCGCCATCAGGGCGTCGACCCAACCGTCCTCGTCGGGTGCGGCCAGGCCCACGTCGTCCATGGCGAGGATCTGGGCGTTCATGCCCACCGGTGACACCACGGCGGGAACGGCACAGGCGAGGTACTGCAGCATCTTGAAGGCGCACTTGCCCCGGGCCCACGTGCCGCTGCCGAGCGGCATGAGGCCCACGTCGAAGTCCTCGATCACCGCCGCCTCCGCCGCCGGGCTCCACGGCACGAGGTCCACCCGGTCGGCGGGCACACCGGAAAGGGGCACGAACACGTCTGACATGACGACGAGGCGGGCGTCGTGCGCTTCGGCCAGGAACCGGCCGATGGCAGGGGCGATGGCGGCGAGGAAGCGGATGCTCGAGCCCGAACCGGTCCAGCCCACCACGAAGGGCCCGTCCCGGCGCGCCGTGGGGGCGAAGCGCTCGGTGTCGATGGCGGTCCACACCCGTTCCACCGCCGGTGCCACCGGCTCGAACCACTCGGCCAGGAAGTCGTTGCCGGCCAGGACGCACGCCGCCCGGGCGGCGACGGCGCGCGCGGCGCGTTCGTGCCCGGGGGAAAGGAGCCAAATGGCGTCGTCCACGTCGAACAGCAGCGGGCGGTGCAGGAGCGGCTCCAGTGTGAGCCGTCCCGGGGTGACCTCGCGCTCGAGCCAGGTCACATCGGCCCCCCACGTCCGAGCCGCCCCCGGCAACCGCACCGCCAGCTTGGCGCCGCGCAGGGCGAGCTCGGCGGCGGGGGCGACGGCGCGGTGCGGGGCCCAGCGGCTCGGCACGCCTGCGTACTTGGAGATGCGCGGCGGGGTGGCCGACACGGCGATGCCGAGTCGGCGCAGCGGCTCGACGTGCTGGAGCACCCGGAAGCGGCTCGACGGCGCCGTTCGCCCCGACACCATGGCCGCCACCCGCAAGGGCGGCGCCGGGCCGATCACGCCGGTCCCCGGCGCCGGGTGAGCCAGCGCACCCCGGTCTCCACCCGCTGGCCCGGCAGCGAGAAGCGCACCTGCGACGTCCACGCCAGGCGGGTCCAGGCATCCTGCTCGTCCTCGATCGTCGACATGCCGAGGCCGATGCGCAACAGCCGGCTCAACAGCATGTGGCTCGACAACAGCTCCTGGCGCGTCCACGGGCGAAGGCGCGGTGCCATGACGGCGTTCCACAGCACGACGGTGATGGGATCGCCGGCGAGGACCCGGCGCGGCGATTCGGTACGCGAGAAGAACTTGCGCCACTGGTACCACGGCACGGGGGCGACGCTCCCCACCGGCAGGGATTTCCACGGGAGGCGGCGGGCGACCTCCCACGTGACGTCCTGCGCCAGGGCGGCGTAGGGCAGCTCCGACCAGTCGCGGTAGCGGTCGAGGATCCGGTCCTGGCCCTCGGCCCAGGCGTCGGCGAAGGCGGTGCCCGGCGCGGCGGCGCACAGTCCCCCGAAGAACCGCCCGAACTCGCGCCCGAAGCACACCACGCCGCTGTCGTCGATCTCGTCGAGCAGCCTCGACAGCGGCGCCATGGCCACGGTGTCGACGTCGATCCACACACCCCCGTAGCGCTGCATGAGACGAGACCGCACGTAGTCGGACCGGTAGTTGGGCGACGGCAACGCCTCCCACCGCTCGACGTCGAGGTCGGGGAGCCACCCGAGGGCGTCGTGGCGCGACAACACCCGCAGCTCGAGCGCCCCGGCGTGGCGGGCGATGGTCTCGAGACACAGGTCGAGGTACACGGAACGGCTCTGGCGGCGCTTGCCGTCCTCCCAGTAGGCCCACACCGCCGTGGTGCCGTCCTCGCTCATCGGGTCGTCCCGACGGAGGCGACCGATATGCTCCTGCGGTGCGGCTCGGGATCCTCTTCTGGTTCTACCGCGACGTCGCACTGTGCCAGAACCGGCTTCGCCTGCTGCGCCGCCGCAACCCCGGAACGCCGGTGTACGGGCTCTACGGCGGCCCGCCCGCCGAGGCCGCGCACTTCCAGTCGGTCCTCGGCCCGCTCCTCGACGACTTCTGGGCCTACCCCGACGACCGCGACGAGCGTTACAAGTGGCGTCACGGCGACATCATGTTGAGCCGCTGGTTCACCTGCCGTGGCGACACGCTCGAATGGGACTCCTACTTCCTGGCGCAGTGGGATCTCGTGGCGGTGTCGCCCCTGCGATCGCTGCTGCCGGACATGGCGATCGACGACATGCTCATCTCCGGTGTCCGCCCCGTGCGCGAGGTCGAGGCGTGGTGGCAGTGGGTGGGCGGCGAGGCGCGCCTCGAGTACGACGCCTTCCTCGACCACGTGGCGGCGCGCTACGGCCCCGTCGAGGACCCGCTGTGCTGTCAGTTCATCGGGCTGGTGGCGCCGCGCTCGTTCATGGCGCGCTACGCCGGGATCGACGAGCCCGAGCTCGGGTTCCTCGAATACACCATCCCGGTGTACTCCCAGGTGTTCGGCACGCCCCTCGTCCCCGACACGTGCTTCCGACCGTGGTGGCCCGAGGAACCCGCCACGTCGGGGGCGTCGCGCACCCAGAGCCTCGTGCACGCCTGGGCCACGCCGGTGCGCCTCCCGGTCATGCTCTACGAGGCGAAGCGCCCCGGTGGCCGTCGCATCTTCCACCCCTACCACGGCATCTATCCGCACGACGTGGCGTCGGTGGGCGACGTCCTGCTGCGCCGGCGCGAGGGCTGAGGGTCGCGCACGGCCCGGTCGATGGCGGCTTCGACGTCGTCGACCTCACGCTCGAGGGACAAGCGGGCCTCCGCCTCGCGCCGGCAGCGCGCCCCCAGGTCGGGCTGGTCCCGGCGCCAGTGCCGAAGCATTGCCACGCGCCGTCCCAGGCCCTCGACGTCGTGGGGCTCCACCAGGAACTCGTCCAGCCATCCGGTGAGGATCTCAGGATTGCCCCCCACCCGGGTGGCCACCACCGGGACGCCGCAGGCGAGCGGCTCCATGACCGAGCGCGACAGCGGCTCGGGCCACAGGCTCGGGGCCACGGCCACGTCGGCACACTGGATGAGGTCGAGCACGTCGGGCCGCGCCGCCAGCCACGTCACCGGCGCCACGCCGGCCAGCTCCCGCAGCTCGGCCTGGTAGCGCTCGGAGTCGGCGGGGTCGGCACCGAGAGAGGGGGAGCCCACCACCACCAGGTGGGCGGACGCGTCGTCGGCCAGGGCGGTGGTGAAGGCCCGCACGAGGACGTCGACACCTTTCTCGCGTCCGATGCGTCCGGCGTAGAGCACGACGAAGCCGTCCTCGGGCAGGCCGTTGGCCCGTCGGGTGGCCCGGCGGGCGTCGTCTGCGGCGGGCGTGTAGTGCGTCAGGTCGATGCCGGTGAGCACGACCGAGGCGTGCTCCACGGGCAGGCCCGTACCCCGCCAGTGCGACACCGTGTCGGCCGACACCGACAGCACGCTGGCCACGGCGCGCAGGAACGGGCGCAGCCAGCCGGGCACCACGGTGGGCGGCGGCAGGCACAGGTGCAGCACGACGGGCGCCCCCGTCAGCCTGCCCACCACCACGGCGTAGGGCAGGTCCCAGTAGCGGTACACGTACAGGGCGTCGGGGCGCAGCCGGCGCCCGGCCAGCACCGCAGACACGAGCCCGCGTGCCGAGGAGACGGGTCGGCGGCGACGGGGGAGCGTTCCCTGCACCTGCACCATCGTCCCGCAGAAGCCCCGCCACTGCGAAGCGAAGTCGCCCGCGCTGACGTAGACGAGGTCGACGCGGTGACCCCGGCCGGCCAGCGCCCGGCAGTTGGTGAGCTGTGTCCGCTCGAGGCCCCCGCGTGCACCCAGATGATTGGCCACCGTCAGGATGCGCACGCACCGGCAGGATAGATGGGCCTGGTCGGGACGGTGGCCGGGCCTCGCTAGAGTGTCGGCGCCCTGATCGGACGGTCCACGCGCGGAGGGCCCCGTGGTTCAGCGTCGACTGCTCGAGATCCTGTCGTGCCCCGAGTGCGGCGAGGCGCTGTCGGCTGCCGACGACGGGACGCTGTCGGACGACGGGACGCTGTCGGACGACGGGACGCTGTCGGACGACGGGACCCTCGTATGCCCCCGGGGCCACCGCCACCCGGTCCACCGGGGATACGTCGACCTGTCGGGTGGGGGGGCGGCGGACGCCACCACCGCCCGCACCTTCGAGAGCTTCGGCTACGAGTGGAACACCTTCGACGACGTCCGCACCGAGGACGCCGAGTTCGCCCAGGTCTACTTCCGCGACCTCGACATGGCGTCGCTGGCGGGCAAGGTCGGGCTCGACGCCGGCTGCGGCAAAGGTCGCTACACGCGCTTCGTCGCCCCCCATCTCGCCGGGCTGGTGGCGCTGGACGGGTCGAGCGCGGTCGAGGCCGCCGCCCGCAACCTCGCCGACTTCCCCGACGTGGTGGTGGTCAGAGCCGACCTGCGGCGCCCTCCCGTGATGCCCCACAGCATGGACCTCGTGCTGTGCCTCGGGGTCCTGCACCACCTGGACGACCCCCGCGCCGGCTTCCGCACCCTGGTGGGGCTGCTCGCCCCGGGGGGCCGGATCCTCGTCTACCTCTACAGCCGCCCGGCGCGCCCCGGGGCCCGGCGCGCCGCGCTGGCGGCGGCCCGTTGGTTGCGCACCATGACCGTCCGCCTCCCGCACCCGCTGCTGCGGGTGGTGAACGCCCCGGTGGCGGCGGCGCTGTACGTCGGTGTGGTGCGCCCCGGCGCGTGGGGCGAGCGCCGCCGCCGGCGCCTGTTGGCGGCGTTGCCCATGGCCAGCTACCGGGGCAAGCCCTTCCGCAGCCTCCTGCTCGACACCTTCGACCGACTGAGCGCCCCCGTCGAGCACCGCTACCTGTGGGGCGAGCTCGCACCGTGGTTCGACGAAGCCGGACTGGTGGTGGACATGGCTCGCGACCAGGCCGGTTGGTTCGTGCTCGCCCACCTCCCCTAGGCTGGGCAGCCGTCAAATGTGACGGTGGCACGAGTGCGGATCCTCGTGTTGGGGGGCGACGGGTACCTGGGATGGCCGACGGCGTTGCACCTGTCGCGCCGGGGCCACGAGGTGGCCGTGGTGGACAACTTCGTGCGCCGTCAGTACGACTTCGAGATGGGGGTGGACAGCCTCGTCCCCATCGCCCATCTCCAGCACCGGGTGCGGGTGTGGGAGCAGGTGTCGGGCCTGCACGTCGAGGCCTACGTGGGCGACCTCACCGACCACGACTTCTGCGACCGGATCCTTCGGGAGTTCACCCCCGAGGCGGTGGTGCACTTCGCCGAGCAGCGAAGCGCCCCCTACTCCATGATCGACCGCCAGCACTGCGTGTACACCCAGGTCAACAACGTGGTGGGCACGCTCAACCTGCTGTACGCCATCGCCGAGACGAACCCCGACATCCACCTGGTGAAGCTCGGCACCATGGGGGAGTACGGCACCCCCAACATCGACATCGAAGAGGGGTTCATCGAGATCACCCACAAGGGCCGCACCGACGTGCTCCCCTACCCGAAGAGCCCGGGCAGCTTCTACCACCTGTCCAAGGTGCACGACAGCCACAACATCCAGTTCGCCTGCCGCATCTGGGGCCTGCGGGCCACCGATCTCAACCAGGGCGTGGTCTACGGCCAGGAGACCGACGAGACCACCATGCACCCCGACCTGGCCACGCGCTTCGACTACGACGCCGTGTTCGGCACCGTGCTCAACCGCTTCTGCGTCCAGGCCGTGGTGGGCCACCCCCTCACCGTCTACGGCACGGGCGGCCAGACACGGGGCGTGCTCGACATCAGAGACACCCTGGCCTGCGTGGAGCTGGCCCTGCTCAACCCCGCCGACCCCGGCGAGTACCGGGTGTTCAACCAGTTCACCGAGTCCTTCTCCGTGCAGCAGATGGCCGACATGGTGGCCGAGTGCTACCCCGGGTCGGTGACCATCGAGCACTACGACGACCCCCGGGTGGAGAAGCAGGAGCACTACTACCGCGCCGCCCACACCAAGCTCCTCGACCTCGGACTGGTGCCGCACCTCCTCGAGC
>JBEKVE010000193.1:0-15260 GCA_049514335.1 Acidimicrobiales bacterium | reverse complement strand
GGACGAAGAGGCGGACGCTCGGCCCGTTGCGCACGGCGATCGACTCCCCGAAGTGGGGGATGAGCGGGGCCAGCATGAGGAAGGCGGCCAGCAGGAGCAGCAGGTAGCGGTAGCGGTCGAGATCGCGCGAGCGCTTCACCACCACGAGCGTGAGCACGTACATGCCCACCCCCACCGCCGTCCACGCCGCCTGGAGCTGGGGCGGGTAGTGCTTGTGGTCGTCGATGTCGACGATCATCACGTAGCCGAGCCCGTTGAGCAGGGTGACGATGGGCAGGAGCACGGGGTGGGCGTCCGGTGCCAGCCACCGCGTGGCGAGGTGGGCCACGAGCGCCAGGCCCAGGACGATGGCCAGGAAGGGCCCGAGGTCGGGCGGGATCTTGGACGTGGTGCCGATGGAGGCGAGGACGTAGGCAGCCACCACGATGAGGGCGCCGAAGACGAGCAGGCCCAGCTCGGTGCGGCGCTTGGGCTTGGGCCGGCGGACCCGACGCTTCTTGTCGGGCGGCTCCTCGGCACGCCCGTCGGTCATCTGCGCCACCGCACCGGGGGGTTCCTCGGCCCCGGGAGGGTTGCGACGCAGGATGCGGGGCACCGGGGCGAGCCTACCGCCGGGGACCGGTCCGACCCCGCCATCGGTGGCGCTCGACGACGGCGGTCGGGCGTCGGGCGGGCGCCGGAGGGGCCCTCTCGGGCACCGGTCGGCGCCGCGGCGCGTGGGGTCCTCGGCGCAGGTGGCGGGGGCTAGCCTGAGGGGACATGACGACGACCGATCCGAGCGGCGCCAGCACGTCCCACCTGGGGAATCGGCGCGAGTCGGGTCCCACGCTGGCGCCCGTGGCCGAGCCCGATCCGCTGTCCACCCTCGGCTCGGACCGCTTCTCCAACCGCGAGCTGTCGTGGCTCGAATTCGGTGCCCGTCTGCTCGAGCTGGCCGCCGACGAGCGCGTCCCGCTGCTCGAGCGGGTGAAGTTCCTGGCCATCTTCTCCGAAGGCCTCGACGAGTTCTTCCAGGTGCGGGTGGCGGGCTTGAAGGACCAGGTGGACGCCGGGCTGCGCACCCGGTCGGCCGACGGCCTGCGGCCGAGCGAGGCCCTGCGCGCCATCGCCGAGCGGGTCCGTGAGCTCGTCGATCGCCAGTCGCGCATCTTCCTCGACGCCGTGGTGCCGGGTCTGGCGGCGGCCGGGGTGCGGGTGGCGGCGTGGTCCTCGCTCGACGAGGCCGACCTCGAGCACCTGGCCGATGTGTTCCACCGGCAGATCTTCCCGGTGCTGACACCGCTGTCGGTCGACCCCGGGCACCCGTTCCCCTACATCTCGAACCTGTCGCTCAACCTCATCGTCCGCGTCGGCGACCCCGTCACGGGGGTGGAGCGCGTGGCCAGGGTCAAGGTGCCCCCGCTGCTGCCCCGATTCGTGGTCATGCCCGACGGCGAGCGGTTCGTGGCCTTGGAGCAGATCATCGCGGCCGAGCTGGCGACGCTGTTCCCCGACATGGTCATCGGCGAGCACTACGCCTTCCGCGTCACGCGCAACGCCGACCTGGTGCTCGACGAGGACGAGGCCGACGACCTCCTGGCGGCGGTGGAGATGGAGCTGCGGCGGCGCCGGTTCGGCCGGGCCGTGCGGCTCGAGGTGGCGGCCGAGATGTCCGACGAGCTGCGCGACATGTTGCTGCGCGAGCTCGACATGGCCCCCGAGGACCTCTACGAGATCGCCGCGCCGATCGATCTGGGCGGCCTGTGGGGCGTGCACGCGCTGGACCGGCCCGACCTCCACGAGGAGGCGTGGGCGCCCATGACCCCGCCCCGCCTGGCCAACGCCGGCAACGAGCCCGCCGACCTCTTCGCCGTGCTGCGCGAGCGCGACGTGCTCGTGCACCATCCCTACGACTCGTTCACCACGTCGGTGGAAGCCTTCATCTCCCAGGCCGCCGCCGACCCCGATGTGCTGGCGATCAAGCAGACCCTGTATCGCACGTCGGGCGACAGCCCCATCGCGGCGTCGCTCATCCAGGCGGCCGAGGCCGGCAAGCAGGTGGCGGCGGTGGTCGAGCTGAAGGCCCGCTTCGACGAGCAGGCCAACATCTCGTGGGCCCGTGCCCTCGAAGAGGCGGGCGTGCACGTGGTGTACGGCCTGGTGGGATTGAAGACCCACTCCAAGGCGGCCCTGGTCGTGCGGCGCGAGGAGGACGGCATCCGCCGCTACTGCCACGTGGGGACGGGCAACTACAACCCCCGCACGGCCCGCCAGTACGAGGACCTGGGCCTGCTGTCGGCCGATCCTGAGCTCGGGGCCGACGTCGGCTACCTGTTCAACTTCCTCACCGGGTACAGCCGGTACGCGCGCTACCGCAAGCTGGTGGTGGCGCCGGTGGCGCTGCGGATGCGCATCATCGAGCTCATCGAGCGCGAGGCGCGGGCGGGGGCCGGCGGCCACATCGCCATCAAGGTCAACGGGCTCACCGACCCCGAGGTCATCGACGCGCTGTACCGGGCGTCGTTGGCCGGGGTACCCATCGACCTCGTGGTGCGCGGGGTGTGCTGTCTGCGACCGCACGTTCCGGGGTTGTCCGAGACGATCCGCGTGCGCTCCATCGTGGGCCGGTTCCTGGAGCACTCGCGCATCTACCGGTTCGGGGGCGGCGAGGGCCGCCCGCTGACGCTGCTCATGGGGTCCGCCGACCTCATGGAGCGCAACCTGGACCGTCGCATCGAGGTGCTCACCCCTGTCGACGACCCCGAGCTCCAGGCACGGCTGCTCGAGGTCCTCGACCTGAACCTGGCCGACGACACCAACTCGTGGGAGCTCGGCCCGAACGGCACCTGGGAGCGGGTGCCGTGCATCACGGGCGTGAACGCCCAGGTCCAATTGGAGGAGCTCGCCCGCAACCGGGCCCGGCGCCGGCGCGACGCCGACCTCAGCACGCCTCCGGGCTGACCTCCGCCCGCAGCGGGATCCGGGCCAGGAGGCTCAGGGCCCCGGGAAGAGGCGCTCGGTGGCCCCCACCGCCGTGCTGCGACGCAGGCCGAGGCTGCGCCGGAGGTCCCCGCCACCGCGCACCCCCGGCAGCCGCGCCGTCCACGCCCGGTGGGAGGGGGGTCGGTCCTGGCCCGCATCCTTCCCCGGCACGGCATCGGTGGGGCCGGGGACGCCCGGTTCGGGGACGGCGGACCCGACGTCCTGCCGGGCGTCGCGTAGCCGTTGGCGCCACCCCTCGCCCGAGAAGCGCAGCGACAGGTAGGCGGCCCCCCCGATGGGGATGGGCAGCCAGAAGTTCACCAGGCGGTAGGCGAGCACGCCCAGGATCGCCGTGCTGCGAGGGACGCCGAACCCGGTCAGGGTGGGGATGAGGATGCCCTCGATGACGCCGAGCCCGGCCGGTGTGATGGGGATCACCGCCAGCACGAATGCGAGCCCGTAGGCCACCAGGAGGTCGATGGGCGGGACGATGGTGCGGAAGGCGGCGATGAACACGAACAGCGACGAGGCATCGAGGAGCCAGAAGGCGGCCGCCCACACCACCGCCCGGGCCAGGAGCTGGCGATCGGCCAGGAACAGCCCCAGGCGCTCGGCCAGGCGCCGCACCTGCTCGGCGAGCTTGTCCCCGTCCACGAAGGGGATGTGGCCACTGAAGCGGCGGATGACCTCGACGGAGCGCTGGCGTCCTCGGGTGAGCGCCAGCACCACGCCGGCGAACAGGCCCATGAGCACCACCCCGGCCCCGGCCGCCACGGCGTAGAGCGGGTTGTAGCCGTGGAGGAACACCGAGACGAGCAGCGCCGACCACAGCAGGGAGTTGAGGACGAGAGCCGATCCCACGCCCTGCATGGCGAGGGCGAACCCGGCGTCGGCTCCCTGCACACCCGACTGCGTGAGCAGGCGGAAGGCCACGGCCGTGCCCGGTGCGGTCCCTCCGGGCATGACGTGACTGACGGCCAGGCTGGACAGGTTGATGCGCAGCAGGCGCCAGCGCGGCGGCCCCTCGTGGTGGAGCACGGTGTCCGTGAGCTGGCTGTAGGAGACGAGCGCGCACGCCTCGAGCACGACGCCGGCCACCACGTAGGCGACGTTGATGCGCCCCAGGAGGTAGAGGGACTTGCGGGCCCCCGCCAGCTGGGGGAGCACGAGGTACTCGAGGACGAGGAAGAGGGCGATGGCGTACAGCCCCCACTTCACCCTCTTGCGGACGCGCCGATGCCGGGGTGCCACCCCGGCTCCCTCCTCCATGCGGCTCATGCTTCCACGCGGCGGAACCGGGAACGGGACATCGCCGCTCCCGCCGACCTGTGCGTCAGAGGGCTCCGATGGCTCCGGACGGCCCGGGCGGCGCCAGAGGGGGGTGGGTGGCGCCGGTGTGTCCGGGGTCGTCTCCGGCCGGGCCGGGGTCGTCGACCGGGGCGGCGGGCGGCCCACCGGGAGGGTGGAAGCGCCGGCCCAGGCGCAGCGACAGGTACGAGATCCCTCCCACGGGGATGGGGAGCCAGAAGTTGACCACGCGGTAGCCGAGCACGGCCACGATGGCCTGTGTCTTCGGCACCCCGAAGCCGACCAGCGTGGGGATGAGGATGCCCTCGATCACCCCGAGGCCCGACGGGGTGATGGGGATCACGGCCAGGACGTTGGCGAGCCCGTAGGCCACCAAGAGGTCGATGGGCGACACGAGCCGGCCGAAGGCGGCGATGAACACCCACAGACATGCCGCGTCCAGGATCCAGTTGGCCGCCGCCCAGGTGACGGCCCGGCGTAGCAGCACGGGCTGACCGACGAGGGTCTGCAGGCGGTTGGCGATGTCCTCCACCACGCGTGCCACCTTGTCGCCGTCGAGAAAGGGCAGGCGGTCGGCCAGGCGGCGCATGATGTCGATGGCGCGGCGCCGGCCGCGCAGAAGCAGCACCACGGCGCCCGCGAACGCGGCCATGAGCAGAACCCCGGCTCCCGCCGCCACGCCGTAGAGGGGGTTGAAGCCGTGGATGAACAACGACACGAGCAGCGCCAGCCAGAACAAGACGTTGAGCACGACCGCCGACCCCACCCCCTGCATGGCCAGGGCGAAGCCGGCGTCGGCGCCCGTCACGCCGGCGTCGGTGAGGAGCCGGAAGGCGACGCCGGTACCCGGAGCGGTCCCTCCCGGCACGACGTGGCTCACCGCCAGGCTGGAGAGGTCGATGCGCAGTAGCCGCGAGCGCTTCAGGGCGTGGCTGGGCAGGACGGTGCGGGTGAGCTCGGCATACGCCCCCAGGGCGGCGGCCTCGAGCAGGACGCCCGCGCCCAGGTACACCACGTTCACCCTGGCGATCTGGTTGAGGGCGCGCCGCGCACCGGACAGCTCGGGCAGCAGGAAGTAGCCGATCACCCCCACGACGAGCGCGGTGATGCCCCAGCGGACCTCCCGGGGGAGCCATCGGCGCCGATGCCGTCGGGGCGCGGGGCTCGAGCCCGGCATGGGCCTCATGGTGGCACGATCCGCACCACCTCAGCTGCCATGCTGGGGTGCATGCCGGAGGATGTCCCGACGCCGGTGACCCGGCGCGCCCGCTTGTGGGAGTGGGCGGACGAACGCCACGTGCCGCTCATGACCATCCTGGTGGCGGTGGGGGTGGTGGTGGGCGTCCTCCTCGCCGGCCGGCTCATCTACAAGCTGCGCGAGGTGTGCCTGCTCATGGTGGTGGCCGGGTTCGTCGCCTTGCTCCTCAATCCCCTGGTGAAGATGCTCATCCGGGCCGGGATCAAGCGACGCGGCAATGCCGTGGCCGTCGTGACGCTGGTGGCGGTGGCCGTGTTCGCCGGGCTCGCCTACGCCTTCGGCACCCCCCTCGCCAACGGCCTGGCGCATCTCTCGGGAACATCCTGCGCAAGTACCACGTGGAGAATTGGGTGAAGAAGAACCTCGCCCCCAAGCTGCAGACCTTCGCCGCCAACCTGTCGAAGCCGGCGCTCACGCTGGGCAAGGGGGCCTTCACGCTGCTGTTCTCGCTCTTCGCCATCTTCATCCTCGTGATCCTGCTGCTGCTCGAGTCGCCCAAGTTGCGCAAGGGGTCGCTCGGGTTCTTCGCCCCCGAGCGCGCCGCCAACCTGACGCGCATCGCCGGCGAGGTCGAGCGGTCGGTGACGGGCTACATGCTCGGCAACTTCATCACCTCGCTCATCGCCGGGATCGTGGTGTTCGTCACGTTGACCATCCTGGGCGTGCCCTTCGCCTTGCTGTGGGCCCTGTGGGTGACGCTCGTGGACTTCCTCCCCATGATCGGCGGCGCGCTCGCCGGCATCCCCACCGTGGTGTTCGCCCTCACGCACTCGCTCACCGCCGGCATCGTCACCTTCGTCGTGTTCATCGTCTACACCCAGATCGAGAACCACGTCCTGAACCCGATCGTCATGAGCAAGACGGTGCGCATCAACCCGCTCCTGGTGCTGATCGCCGTCCTGGTGGGAGCGAACCTGGGGGACCTGGTGGGAGGGTTCTTCGGCGGTTTCGTGGGCACCCTGCTCGCCATCCCGGTGGCGGGATCGATCCAGGTGATCGTGCGGGAAGTGTGGCAGTCGACCTCTCCCCAGGCGCAGCTGGAGATCGTCGGCAAGGTCGGCGACCCCAGCTCGGTCACCTAAGCTGCCGCCCGTGCGCGTCCTGGTCGTGCTCCCCACCTACAACGAATCAGAGAACATCGATCACGTCCTGCCGCGGATCCGGGCGGCCCTCCCCGATGCCGGTGTGCTGGTGGTCGACGACGGCAGCCCCGACGGCACGGCCGACATGGCCGAGAAGCTGGGCGCCGAGCTCGGGGGGATCGAGGTCCTGCGGCGCACGGCCAAGGCCGGCCTCGGCAGCGCGTACCGCGCCGGGTTCACGTGGGGCCTCGAGCGGGGCTGGGACGCCTTCGTGGAGATGGACGCCGACCTGTCGCACGAGCCCGAGGCGCTCCCCGCCCTGGTGGCTCCGTTGGCGGATGGCTACGACCTCGTCATCGGCTCTCGTTACGTCCCGGGCGGGTCGATCCCCAACTGGCGCCGGCACCGGCGCCTGCTCTCCCAGGGCGGGAACATCTACGCCGCCGCTCTGCTCGGCCTGCACGTCACCGACTCGACGTCGGGGTTCCGCGCCTATCGGGCCGAGGTCCTGCGCCGCATCGACCTGACCGGGGTACGGGCCGAGGGATACGGGTTCCAGATCGAGATGGTGCACCGCGTCCTCGAGCACGGGGGACGGGTCACCGAGATCCCCATCCGCTTCGTCGACCGGGTCGAGGGCAAGTCCAAGATGTCCATGTCCATCGTGGTCGAGGCGCTCTTGCTCGTGACCTGGTGGGCGCTTCGGCGGGTGGCCCGGGTCGTGACGGGCCGCGGCACCGCGCTGCCGGGCGCGACCGGGACGGGGTCCCCTTCCTAGCGCCGGGGGTCCCACCGAGTCCCTGGCCCCCGGGGCCCCGCAGCCGTATGCCGACCTGCGGCACCCCGCGATCTGAGAACATGGACGGGTGAGCAGTCCCAGCCGGATCCTGGTGGTCGACGACGAGCTCTACATCACCGACCTGCTCGGAGCGGCGCTTCGCTTCGAGGGTTTCTCGGTGGACACCGCCGGCACCGGGGGCGAGGCGCTCTCCCAGGCCGAGCGCGGTGCGCACGACCTCGTCCTGTTGGACGTCATGTTGCCCGACATCGAGGGCACCGAGGTGTGCCGGCGGCTGCGGGCCCAGGGGGTGCGGACGCCGGTGCTGTTCCTCACCGCCCGCGACGCCACCGAGGACAAAGTCGGCGGCCTCACCGCCGGCGGGGACGACTACGTCACGAAGCCCTTCAGCCTCGACGAGCTCGTCGCCCGCATCCACGCCGTGTTGCGACGCACCGCTCCGGACCGCCAGGCCGGCCAGCGGCTCCAGTTCGCCGACCTGGAGATGGACGACGAGACCCACGAGGTGTGGCGCCAGGGTGCGCTCGTCGACCTGACGGCGACGGAATTCAACCTGTTGCGGTACCTGCTCGAGAACGCCCGCCGGGTCCTGTCCAAGGCCGAGATCCTCGACAACGTGTGGCACTACGACTTCGACGGCGACCCCAACATCGTCGAGACCTACATCAGCTACCTGCGCAAGAAGGTCGACTGCTTCTCCCCGCCGCTCATCCACACCATCCGCGGCGTCGGCTACACGCTGCGCCTGCCGCGGGACAAGGAATAGCGCGGGCCGCTTCGTGAGCCATCGGGTGCCGCCCTCCGAGGGGGGACAAGCATGTCGCTGAGGCGTCGACTCGTGCTCGGCATGCTCGTCCTCCTCGTGGCCGGCCTCATCACCACCGACGTGGTCACCTCCTCGTCGCTGCGGTCGTTCCTCCTCGGGCGGCTCGACGAGCAGATCGAGGCGTCGCAGAGCCAGGCCTACAACTACATCGACGAGATCTACTCCCGCGACATCCAAGCCGGCGACCACACTCCCCAGACCGATCCCGGCAAGTGGCTGGCGGAGCTGGCGGTGACGCCTCCGTCTCCGGCCACGGAGGGCCCCACCTTCTCCCCCCCGGCCGGCACCGAGCGCGCCCCGCGCCTCAACCGCAGCAGCCTCTCGGCCCGTCTGAGCTCCGACGCCTACGTCGAGGTCTTGTCGCACCGGGGCGTGGTGCTGTTCCGCGACCCGTCGGGGACCCCCGAGCGCCCCGATCCCGCTCCGGTCGTCACGGCCCGGCTGCACGTCCAGGACCTGCCGCCCGCCAACGTGTTCGGGCGGCGCCACGGCCCCTACGTCCCGGAGGGGCCGTCCACCGACCTGGCGGCCAAGGGGTCGGCCGGCGTCAACTACCGGGCCCAGGCCGTGACCGTGCCCGGCGGGGTCCTCGTCACCGCCGTCTCGCTCGACCCCACCGACGAGACGCTGTCCTCGCTGACCCACGTCGAGCTGATCGTGTCGACGGTCGTCATCGTGGCGCTCGTCCTCCTCGCCCTGTGGATCGTGCGGGTGGGCCTTCGCCCCTTGGACGACATGACCGAGACGGCCGACGCCATCGGGCACGGCGACCTGACGCGCCGCATACGCCGCACCGACCGCCACAGCGAGGTGGGCCGGCTGGGCACGGCGCTCAACGCCATGCTGAGCCAGATCGAGGCCGCCTTCGGTGAGCGCACGTCGTCGGAGTCCCGTCTCCGGCGCTTCGTGGCCGATGCGTCGCACGAGCTGCGCACGCCGCTCACATCGATCCGGGGGTACGCCGAGCTGTTGCGCAAGGGGGCGTTCGACTCCGAAGAGGCGCGCCGGCGCGCCGCGGAGCGCATCGAGAACGAAGCGTCGCGCATGAGCCTGCTCGTCGACGACCTCTTGCTCCTGGCCCGTCTGGACCAGGGGCGGCCCCTCGAGCAGGTGCGGGTCGACCTGGCGCAGGTGGTGTCCGACGCCGTCGACGCCTGGCGGGTCCACGACGGCCGCCATCCCATCACCGCCGATCTCGACGACACGGTGGTGGTGACAGGCGACTCGGCGCGGCTGCGCCAGATCGTCGACAACCTGCTGCGCAACGCCGGGGTGCACACCGCCGAGGGCACCCCCGTGCACGTGTCGGTCGAGCGCCGGGGATCGACGGCCGTGCTGGTGGTGGCGGACCGGGGCCAGGGCCTCGATCCCGAGCAGGCGGCGCGGGTCTTCGACCGGTTCTACCGCGGCAGCGAAGCCCGCACCGGGGAGGGCACCGGGCTCGGCCTGTCCATCGTGGCGGCACTGGCGTCGGCCCACGGCGGCACCGCTCGCATCGACACCGCTCCCGGAGACGGCGTGCGGGTCACCGTCGAGATCCCCGCCGACCGGCCCCACGTCGGCCCCGGCGAGCCGTCCGGGGCGACCGCCCCGGGCCACAGCGACCCGTCACCGGCGGTGGTGCCGCCGCCGGGCGACGAGACAGAGGACGAGCTTGCCCGCCCCGTTCGTCGTTGACCGGGGCCGGGGGCGCCCGGTGCTCCTGGTCCACGGGCAACCCGGTCTTGGAAGCGACTGGGAGGCAGTGGCCGCCAGGCTCTCGGGCCACCGCCTGTTGCTCGTCGACCGGCCCGGCTACGGGGCGAGCGGCGACGAGCCCACCACCATGGCCGGGAATGCCGCGCTCCTGGCCGAGCTGCTCACCGAGCGGGGCGCGTCGCCGGCCACGGTCGTGGGCCACAGCTACGGCGGGGGCATCGCCATCGTCCTCGCCGCCACGCACCCCGAGCTCGTGTCGGGCCTCGTGCTCGTGGCCTCGACGGGCCTGGCCGGCAGCCTGAACAGCGTGGACCGGGCCCTGGCTGCCCCGGTGGTGGGCGAGGCGCTCAGCGCCGTGGGGCTCTTCGCCCTGGGGCGCGTCCTTCCCCGCCTGCGCCGCGTGGCCGGCGTGGGCAGCGCCACCGCGTTGCAGTGGGTGCAGGCCAGCCTGCCCGACGACACGTACCGGGCCACGTCCACCCAGCTCGGCCGGCGGGTGTGGCACAGCTTCGTGGTCGAGCAGCGCGCCTTGCTGCGCGAGATCGGGTCGGTGGAATCGGCGCTGGCGTCGGTGCGCGCCCCCACGGTGGTCATCAGCGGGTCGTGGGACGTGGTGGTGCCGCCCGCCGTGTCGGCCGGCATCGCCGCCGCCATCAGCGGCAGCGAGCTCGTGTCCGTGGCCCGCACCGGGCACTTCGTGCCCCGCGACGCGCCCGAGGTGGTGGCCTCGGCCGTGCGTCGCGTCGAAGCCCGGGCCGACGCCGTGGGGCGTCCCCGCCACGAGCAGGACACCGGGGCGTAGCGCCACCCCGCGGTGTCCGGTGGCGGGCGATGCCAGACTGCCGCCCATGGCCATCGACTTCACCTTCCCCCCCGACGTCGAGCAGGCGCGCCTCGACATGCGGGCCTTCATGGGCGACGAGGTACGCGCCAGCGAGGAGCGTCTCGTCGCCGACGGCTCCGGACGTGGCGACTGGCGGGCCGAGCTCGACCGGCTGCGTGCCCGTGCCCGTGCGCTCGAGCTGTGGATGCCCCACATGCCGTCGGAGTGGGGAGGGATGGGGCTCGGCCCCACCGCGCTGGCAGCGGTGTCGGCCGAGGCGGCGACGACGCGCTTCGGGTCGTACATCATCAACTGCTACGCCCCCGACGAGGGCAACATGCACACCCTCATGCACTGGGGGACCGAGGAACAGAAAGAGCGCTACCTGCGACCCATGTGCGAGGGGTCCCTGCGCTCGTGCTTCGCCATGACCGAGCCCGAGGTGGCGGGATCGGACCCGACGCTCATGCGGACCCGGGCCGTGCCCGACGGCGACAGCTGGATCGTGAACGGCCACAAGTGGTTCATAAGCGGCGCCAGAGGTGCGCGCTTCGCCATCCTGCTGGCCCGCACCGAGGACGATCCCGAGGTCCCCCAGGCGGCCACCACGGCGTTCATCGTGGACGTGCCGTCGCCAGGGTGGGAGATCGTGCGCGACATCGAGACCATGTCGGGCAGCCACAACCACTGCGAGATCCGCATCAGCGACCTGCGTGTGCCCGACGCCAACCGCCTGGGAGGGCGCGGCCAGGGGCACCGCCTCGGCCAGTACCGGCTGGGGCCGGCCCGCCTCGCTTCGCCCACGGCTCGCTCCTGTCGGAGAAGCAGGGCATCCAGTGGCTCGTGAGCGAGTCGGCCATCGAGCTGTACCAGGCCAAGCTCATGGTGCTGCACGCCGCCTACCTGGTGGAGCACGGCCTGCCCTTCACCACCGAGGTGTCGATGGCCAAGCACCACGTGGCCAACACCTTGTGGCGCGTCGTGGACCGGGCCGTGCAGGTGCACGGGGCGCTCGGCTACTCGAAGGACTCACCCCTGGCCGACATGCTCCTGCAGGCCCGATGGAGCCGCTTCGCCGACGGGGCCGACGAGATCCACAAGTGGCGGGTGGCGGAGGCCGTCATCGGCGCCTTCCGGGAACACGGCACCACCCGCTCGGCCACGGGCGACCTGCCGCTCTGAGCGGCACGGGCAGCGGACCCGCGCCCGCGCCGGGAGGTGCGAGCCGATGCGGGATGGTCAGAAGGTGTAGCGGTAGACCACCTGTGCGACACAGGCCGGCTTGTCGGAGCCCTCGGTCTCCATGGTGACGTCGAGCACCACCTGGACGGCGTCGGTGCCCACGTCCTCCACCGACGCCACGGCCGCGCCCAGGCGGATCTTCGATCCCACCTTGACCGGCGAGGGGAAGCGCACCTTGTTGCACCCGTAGTTCACGCCGAAGGTGAAGCCCTGCACGGCGACCACCTCGTGGAGGATGGCCGGGATGAGCGACAGCGTGAGGTAGCCGTGGGCGATGGTGGTGCCGAAGGGCCCGGAGGCGGCCCGCTCGGGGTCCACGTGGATCCACTGGTGGTCGCCGGTGGCGTCGGCGAAGAGGTTCACCTGCTTCTGGTCGACGACGTGCCAGTCGGACCAGCCCAGGTTCGTGCCGGCGAGGCCGTGGAGTTCGTCGATGCTCGAGACGGTCGTGGTCATGGCCGCGACATTACGCGGCCTGCGCCGACACGTGCGCCGCCAGGTGCTACTTGAACCAGATGCGCCGGTACTCGCGGCTCTGGGGGTGGAGGTACAGCGCCAGGAGGACTGCGCCGAAGAACAAGTGCACGAGGGAGAAAAGGACGTTGAGGGCGCCGCTGCTTCGCAGCAGGTAGAGGAGGGATACGTCGGAAAGAACGGTCAGGGCGGCCAGGACTACGCCGAGCCAGAAGCCCCAGCGCTTCTCGTTGGCGACGCCGTAGGCAGCGACCCCCAGACCGAGGGGCACGACCTCCAACCCGCCGTAGGCGCCGAGGAGGGAAAGGAGCCCGAAGGCGGCGACCAGATAGGACAGCATCACGGCACCCTGCAGGGTCTGGGGCTGGGAGTTGTCGAACCAGCGGCGGGCGTTGGCCATCCGGCCATTCTTGCAGGTCGGGGCGCGCGTCGGCCTGCACCTCGGTCGCTAGGCTCGGTGCGTGAGCACCACGCGTGCACCGGGTCCCATGAGCGGCCCGGCCGGACTGTTCGGGCGCCGGGCGTCGTCCGCCCACCCCAGTCGCCGGGCCCCGGGGGACGGCACCGGCGTCGATCACCACCACCGCGACATCCAGGCCGGCGCGGCGAGGGCGGCGGTCTTCGGCATGCAGGACGGGCTGCTCACCAACGTGAGCGTCGTCCTGGGCGTGGTGGGGGCGAGCCCGGGCCCCGCGGTCATCCGCCTCGTGGGTGTGGTGGGCCTCGTGGCCGGGGCGTTCTCCATGGCGGCCGGTGAGTTCAGCTCCATGCGCTTCCAACGGGCGCTGTTCCAACGCGAGCTCGAGCTCGAGCGCCACGAGATCGACCACCGTCCCGAAGGCGAGCGGCGCGAGCTGGTGCACATCTACGAGAAGCGCGGCATCGAACCCGCCGTGGCCCGCCAGCTCGCCACGGAGATGATGCGCACGCCGGAGATCGCGCTCGAGACCCACGCCCGTGAGGAGCTCGGCATCAATCCCGGCTCGCTCGGCAACCCTGTGCAGGCGGCGGCGTCGTCCTTCGTCACGTTCGCCCTCGGCGCGCTCGTGCCGCTCGTGCCGTGGTTCTTCTCCCGCGGCACGGTGGCCATCTTGGGCTCGATCATCCTCGGGGCCGTCGCCGCCTTCGCGCTGGGCGCGGCCAAGGGGCTGTCGGCCCGGGGCGTGTGGTGGCGCTGGGGTGTGGCCCAGCTGGCCACGGTGGCGGCCGTGGCCGCCATCCTCTACGGCATCGGCACTGCGGTGGGGGTGGGGACGGGCATCCACTGACCGTGTCGGCGTTCGTCGGAGCGGCCGTCGCCGATACGGCGCTCGCCGGTGCTCAGTCGGCGGGGCGGACGTCGGTGGTGTAGGCGCGGTCGGTGTGGTCGATGTCGAAGCCGAGCGCCCGGTAGAGGTGCACGGCCGCCACGTTGTCGGCGTCCACGTAGAGCATGCCCACCGTGATGCCCTGCGCCCACAGGTGCTCGAGCCCGGCCACCACCAGCTCCCGGCCCAGGCCGAGACCTTGGAAGTCGGGGTCGACGGAGATCACGTATATCTCGCCCAAACGGGGTTGTGTGTCGTGGTGGACCTTGGTCCAGCACGATGCAGCCAGGCGACCGTCGCGCTCGTGGAGGAGGAATCCGGCGGGGTCGAACCACGCCTCGGCCTCGCGCTCACGCAGCGTCTCGAGGGTCCAGCCGCCCTGCTCGGGATGCGAGGCGAACGCCCGGTTGTTGACCGCCAGCCACGCCGCCTCGTCGCGTCCCGGCTCGAAGGGTCGGGTTGCCACGGTGGAGCGCACGTCCTCCACGGGCAACGGCCGGCGCATCTGGTAGAGGTCGCGGCCGCGGTGCAGCCCGCAGGACTCCGCCATGGCGTCGCTGTCGGGCGTCGGCTTCGGCACCCACAAGTGGACGTGGCCCCCGCCCTGGCTCCGGATCTCGTCGAGGGCGGCGGAGAGCAGGCTCGTGCCCACCGCCTCGCCGGCGCGGCGGTGGTCGGGACGCACCACCACCTCGAGGCCCCACGTGCCGTGCCCCTGGCTCACCTGGGCGTAGCCGAGCAGGGGACCGCCCACGCCGTCGCGGGCCACGAAGCCGGCGAACCCGTGTCTCCCGCCGTGGACGAGGTCGAGCCACTTGTGCTCTCCGAGCGGGTAGTGGCCGTCGGCGACGAGCGCCTCGTGCAGGAGCTGGGACACCTCGGCGATGTCGGACTCGCCCATGCGGCGTTTGACTTCGACGTGGTGCATCGCAGGGGGAGGCTACCGGCAAGCGCGAGCGCCGATCGGGGACCGGGCCCGGGCGGAGCCGGTCGGTAACCTGAGGCGGTGGCACGTCCCCGCTCCCTGCGTGGCCGGGCGCGCGAGGTGGCGTCACGCCTGGCGCGCCTGTACCCGGGCACCGCCGCCGACCTGTGCGCCCTCACCCACGACGGGCCGTTCCAGCTCCTCGTGGCCACGATCCTCTCCGCCCAGTGCACCGACGAGCGGGTGAACATGGTCACGCCCGGGCTCTTCGCCGCCTACCCCACCCCCGAGGCGCTCGCCGCCGCACCCCTCGACGATCTGGAGGAGCGCATCCGCTCGACCGGGTTCTTCCGGGCCAAGTCCCGGAGCCTGTCGGGCATGGCGCAGGCCGTGAGCGAGCGCTTCGGCGGCGAGGTGCCCTCGTCCATGGAGGACCTCACGTCGCTTCCCGGTGTGGGGCGCAAGACCGCCAACGTGGTGCGAAGCGTGGCCCTCGGCCTGCCCGGGCTGCCCGTCGACACCCACGTGGGCCGCCTCTCGCGGCGCCTCGGTCTGAC
>JBEKVE010000192.1:0-5897 GCA_049514335.1 Acidimicrobiales bacterium | reverse complement strand
TCACGCGGGAGGACGCGCCGCGTCCTGCACGGCCTGGAGGAACGGCGGGGGCTCGCCGCCGCCGTGGACCTCGAGGGTGGCGCCCGACACGAAACTCGCCATGGGCGAGGCCAGGAACAGGCAGGCGCCGGCGACGTCGTCCGGCGTCCCCATCCGGCCCAGGGGGATGGTGCGGGCCACGGCCGCCAGTCCCTCGGCCCCGCCGTAGTGGTCGTCGGCGGCCTCGGTGGCGATGAGCCCACCCACCACGCAATTGACCCGCACCTTGGGCGCCCACTCGACGGCGAGGGTGCGGGTCAGGTTGAGCAGGCCCGCCTTCGCCGCGCCGTAGGCGGCGGTCCCGGGGGAGGGGCGCAGTCCCGACACGCTGCCGATGTTGAGGATCACGCCCCCATCGGCCGAGCGCTGCATCACGGCGTTCGCGGCCTGGGCGCAATAGAACGGGGCGAGCAGGTTGAGCGCCACCACCTGCGCCACGAACCGGGCCGAGGCATCGGCGGCGGGGACCGCAGGGGACCCGCCGGCGTTGTTGACGAGGACGTCCAGGCGCCCGAGCCGGTCCACGGCGGCGGCCACCACCGCTGCCGCCTGCTCGGCGTCGCGCACATCGGCGGTGACGAAGGCCGCTGTCCTCCCCCCGGCGGTGGGGAGCTCGCCCGCCGGCGGCTCGTGGCGCCCGCACACGGTGACCTCGGCGCCCGCCGCCAGGAAGGCCTCTGTGATGCCCCGCCCGATGCCGCGGCTGCCCCCGGTGACGACGACGGCCCTGCCGCTCAGATCGATGCCTCGCTCCACGACCAGGAAACTACCGACCCGGCCCCGGTGTCGGGGGTGGGTGTGGGGTTCGCACCGCCGACGGACAGCGAATACCCTGCTCCGGGCCGGGCGTCGCGCCGCGACGCGTGGCAGGGACCGAGGGCCAGGCGCCGGCGGGACCGTAGGGCATCCCCACCATCGCGATCCGGAGACGTTCATGGGCATAGAGACACACGAGCGGACCCCGGGGACGGCCGAGGTGGTGATCGACGTCCCCCCCGTGAACGCCCTCGACGTCGCCGCCTGGTTCGCCTTCGCCGACGCCGTCCTGGCCGCCGGGCGCATCCCGTCCGTCCGGGTGGTGGTGGTGCGGGCCGAGGGCCGGGGCTTCTGCGCCGGGGTGGACATCAAGGAGATCCAGGCCAAGGGGGACGAGGCACTGGTCGGGGTCAACCGCGGCTGTGCGGCTGCCTTCGCTGCTGTCTATGACTGCGAGGTCCCGGTGGTGGCCGCCGTGCACGGCTTCTGCCTCGGAGGCGGCATCGGCATCGTCGGCAACGCCGACGTGGTGGTGGCCTCCGACGATGCCACTTTCGGCTTGCCCGAGGTCGACCGGGGGGCGTTGGGGGCCGCCACCCACCTCGCCCGGCTCGTCCCCCAGCACCGCATGCGCTCGATGGTGTACACCGCCCAGCCGGCCACGGCGGCCGAGCTGCACCACTTCGGGTCGGTGCTGCGCGTGGTGCCGCGCCCGCAGCTGATCGACGCCGCCTACGAGGTGGCCGACGCCATCGCAGCCAAGAGCCCGACCATCATCCGCCGGGCCAAGGAGTCGCTGAACGGCATCGACCCCGTCGACGTCAAGCGGAGCTACCGCTACGAGCAGGGGTTCACCTACGAGCTGCACGTCCGGGGCGTCGCCGACGAGCAGCGCCAGGCGTTCGTCGACAAACGCGACGCCGACACCACCACATGAGCGACAAGCGCAGCACCGTCGATGACATGGTGGGTGAGCTCGCCGACGGCATGACCGTCGGCTTCGGCGGTTGGGGCTCGCGCCGCAAGCCGATGGCGGTCGTCCGTGCCATCCTGCGGTCGTCGCTGCGCGACCTGACCGTCGTCTCCTACGGCGGACCGGACGTGGGGTTGCTGTGCGCGGCGGGTCGCGTGCGCAAGGTCGTGTACTCGTTCGTGACGCTCGACTCCATCGCCCTCGACCCCCATTTCCGCGCCGCCCGGCAGGGGGGGACGGTCGAGGCCATGGAGATCGACGAGGGCATGTTCTACCTGGGCCTGCTGGCCGCGTCGCAGCGCGTCCCCTTCCTCCCCACCCGGGCCGGGCTCGGCTCGGACGTGCTTCGGGTGAACCCCGGTCTGCGCACCGTGCGCTCCCCCTACGACGACGGCGAGGAGCTCGTGGCCATGCCGGCGCTGGCGCTCGACGCCGCCTTCGTGCACCTCAACCGGGCCGACGCCCACGGCAACGGGCAGGTGCTCGGTCCCGATCCGTTCTTCGACGAGCTCTTCCTCGGCGCCGCCACCCGCCGGTTCGTGACGGCCGAGCGCGTCGTCGACCCGGGTCGGCTCCTCGACGAGGGTCCGATGCAGAGCATCGTCGTGAGCCGCCTGGCCACCGACGCCGTGGCCGAGGCCCCCGGCGGGGCGCACTTCACCTCGTGCCCGCCGGACTACGACCGCGACGAGGCCTTCCAGAAGCGCTACGTGTCGGCCGCCGGTGACGCCGAGGCGTGGAGCGCCTTCGAGGACGAGTTCCTGGGCAGTGACGAGGCCGGGTACCGCGCCGCCGTGCAGCACGGCGCAGAGGCGTCCCCGTGAGCGACGCCACCCGGGCCGAGGTGTGCGTGGTGGCCTGCGCCGAGGCGTGGCGCGGCGACGGCGAGGTCATGGCGAGCCCCTTCGGCACCATCCCCGCCATCGGGGCGCGCCTGGCCCGGCTCACCTTCGAGCCCGATCTCGTGCTCACCGATGGCGAGGCCGCCCTCATGGCCAACACGCCGGCGGTGTCGGCGCCCCGCGACGAGGCGGTCCTCGAGGCGTGGATGCCCTACCGGCGCGTGTTCGAGGTGGTGTGGTCGGGGCGGCGCCACATCATGATGATGGCGTCGCAGGTGGACCGGTTCGGCAATCAGAACATCAGCGCCATCGGAGACTGGGCCCGCCCCAAGGCGCAGCTCATCGGGGTGCGCGGCGCACCGGGGAACAGCCTCAACCACACCACCAGCTACTGGGTGCCGGCCCAGTCCACGCGGAGCTTCGTCGAGCACGTGGACGTGGTGTGCGGGGTCGGTTACGACCGGGCCGAGGCCGCCGGGCCGGCCGCCACCCGCTTTCACGAGGTGCGGGTGGTGGTGTCGAACCTGGCGGTGTTCGACTTCGACACGGCCGACCACGCCATGCGGCTGCGGTCGGTGCACCCCGGCGTCGAGGTGGACGAGGTGCTCGGCGCCACCGGCTTCGCGCTCGTCGTTCCCGACCCCGTCCCCCGCACGCGAGCCCCGGACCCCGACGAGCTCGGCCTCATCCGCGACGTGCTCGACCCCAGGGCGCTTCGCGACCGGGAGATCCCGTCCTGAGCGCGCCCGGCGCCGTGCCGCCCGAGCCCCACGCCGCGCTGCGCACGGCGCTGTGCGAGCTCGTGGGAGTGCGCTATCCCATCGTCCAGACCGGCATGGGATGGGTGGCGGGCCCCCGGCTCGTGTCGGCCACGGCCAACGCCGGAGGGCTCGGCATCCTGGCGTCGGCCACCATGACCGTCGACCAGCTGGGCACGGCGGTGGCGGAGGTGCGGGCCCGCACCGACGCGCCGTTCGGGGTGAACCTGCGCACCGACGTGGCCGACGTGGGCGACCGCATCGCCCTGCTGCTGGAGGCGGGGGTGAAGGTGGCGAGCTTCGCCCAGGCGCCGCGTCCGGACATGGTGACGAGACTGCGCGACGCGGGCGTGGTGGTCATCCCCACGGTGGGGGCGCGCCGGCACGCGGAGAAGGTGGCCGAATGGGGCGTCCACGGCGTCATCGCCCAGGGTGCGGAGGGTGGGGGCCACACCGGCCCGGTCCCCACCACCTTGCTCCTGCCCCAGGTGGTCGAGGCGGTGGGGGACCGCGTGGCGGTGATCGGTGCGGGCGGGTTCTCGACCGGTCGGGGGCTCGTGGCCGCCCTGGCCTACGGCGCGGCCGGCATCGCCATGGGCACGCGTTTTCTTCTCACCCGCGAGAGCACCGTCCCCGACGACGTGAAGAAGCTCTATCTGAGCACCGCCGTCACCGGCACGGTGGTGACGACGCGTGTCGACGGTGCACCCCAGCGGGTCATCCGCACGGGCCTCGTCGACCACCTCGAGGGCGCCGGTCGTCTCGGCGCCCTCCCCCGGGCGGCGCGCAACGCGCTGGCTTTCCGGCGCGAGACCCGGACGACGCTGCGGGCGCTGTTGGCCGAGGGTCGTGCCATGAAGGCGGGCAACGAACTGACGTGGGCACAGGTCGTCATGGCGGCCAACGCCCCCATGATGACCAAGGCGGCGCTGGTGGACGGGCGCACCGACGTGGGGGTGCTTCCCACCGGGCAGGTGGTGGGTGTCATCGACGAGCTCCCCACCGTGGCCGAGCTCATCACCGACATCGTGACCGAGGCGAACGCCACGCTCGAGCGCCTGGGGGCGTGATGACCGGGCACCGTCGGACGTCGGGGATCCCGATGAGCGCAGCGAGGCTGCGTTTCCTGAATCTTGGGAACGGTGCCGTAGTGCGCGCGGAGCGTGGTCGGTCCGATACACGAGACAGACGGGAATCGTCACAGTTGACGAGGGTGTGCCGGCGCCCCATGGGTGACACTCTCGTGACGGGGAATCTGACGGGGATCCTCCAGCGTCCGGAGGGAATACGAGGATGACGATTCGCAGGCATGGTCGCGCCCAGTGGCACCGCCAAGTGTCGGCCAATACGACAACGTGGCGTGCGGGCCGCTCTACGCTCCCGAGGTTCTTGTTGGCCGCGACGGCCGTAGCCGGGGCGGTCGTCTCCCTGACCGGCCCGGCGAGCGCCACCAAGGCGCCGCCCATCAATGCCAGCAACTACGAGGTCATCTGCGGCGGCCAAAAGGGAACGGCCCAGTTCAGCCCGGCGCTCATCGACGGGGCACCCGCGACGGGGACCGACAGCTTGAAGATCAAGGCGACGCTCAGCGACTGCCAGACCACCGCCCCACACGGCGGGGCGCCGTTGCGGGTGAAGAAGGGGACGGTCACCGGGACACTGACGGGGACCCGAGGGCACTCCTGCTCGCTGCTCGAGGACACCCTCTCCAATGGAGGCAACCTGCCGTTCACCGGGAGCCTCAGCATCAAGTGGTCGACGACCCCCAAGATCACGTCGGGCGTCACGGTGGTCACGGCGCCCAGTGCTGATCTGGGATTCACGGGGAGCGACAACAGCCTCACCATCCCCGGCATAACCAGGGGCACGGTGTCGGGATCGTTCTCGTCCAACCCGAGCCAGTCGTTCTCCTACTCGGTGTCGAAGACGTCGGTGCTCGACCTGGTGTCCCAGTGCGGTGGCAGTGGCCTTCAGACGCTCGCCACCACGCAGGGCGTCGCCGACCTGGGGACACCACCGACGTCGGTCACCGTGACCCCCACCAACCCCGACGTCCTCGCCACCACCCCGCCCACCACGGCGCAGTTCGTGGCGACGGGTCACTACTTGACGCAGTTCATCAACCTCACCCAACTCGCCACGTGGGCCAGCTCCGACACCTCGGTGGCGACCATGGGCACTCCCCAGGCCCTGTGCTCCCTGCCGGGGTCGACGGTCGGTGCGTGCATAGACGCGTCGATGACCACAGCGGATGAGTCGACCGGTGCCACGAGCACCATCTCGGCGACCGTCGACGGGGTCACCGGTGACTCCCTGCTCACCTCGGTGGTGCCCGTCCAGATCACGACCGACGCATTGCCCGACGCCACGGTGGGTATGCCGTACTCCTTCACGGTGACTGCCGTCAACGGGCTGCCTCCCTACACATGGAGCACCTTCGGGCCCGTGGGAGACGGCTTTACGTTCAATCCCGCCACGGGCATGATCACCAACCCGGGACCCCCGGAGGCAGGTACGGGGGACGTCGAC
>JBEKVE010000191.1:0-5919 GCA_049514335.1 Acidimicrobiales bacterium | reverse complement strand
CATCGCCTACGAGACGGTGCGCACCGCGTCGGGAGCGCTGCCGCTGCTCGCCCCCATGAGCGAGGTGGCCGGCCGACTGGCCCCCCAGGTGGGCGCCCACTTCCTCGAGCGGGGGAACGGCGGGCGGGGGGTGTTGCTCGGCGGCGCGCCCGGCGTCCGGCCTGGACGCGTGGTGGTGCTGGGGGCGGGCACCGTCGGCTCCAACGCGGCCTGGATCGCCCAGGGCATGGAGGCCGAGGTCATCCTCATCGACCGCGACCTCGACCGCCTGCGGGTGGTGGACCAGATCCACCGGGGCCGCATCATGACGCTGGCGTCGAGCCGGGCGGTCGTCGAACGTTCCATGGCCGGCGCAGACCTCGTCATCGGGGCCATCCTGGTGCCGGGGGGCCGGGCGCCCGTGGTCGCCACCGAGGACATGGTCCGGGCCATGCAGCCGGGCACGGTCATCGTGGACGTGGCCGTCGACCAGGGTGGGTGCATCGAGACGACGGTGGAGACCACGCACGAGCACCCCGTGGTGGAGCGCTACGGGGTGCTGCACTACGGCGTGGGCAACATCCCCGCCGCAGTGCCGCACACCTCGACCTACGCCCTCACCAACGCCACCTTCCCCTATGCCCTGGCCGTGGCCGACCGGGGGGCCCTCGGCGCCGCCGAGGCCGACCGCGCTCTGGCCGAGGGGGTGGTGACCGCCGCGGGCCGTCTCACCAACCCGGCGGTGGCCGACGCCCTGGGCCAGCCGGCGGTGTCACCTTTCGAAGCCCTGGGGCACTGAGGCGCGTCGGGCTCAACCGAAGGCGTCACGAAGGACGGTGCCGGCCAGCGTCACCGCCTCGGGATCGGCGCCCGGCATGTGCACCACGAGCCCCTGCACCCCGGCATCGAGCAGCGCTGTCAGGCGGGTCACGACCTCGTCGGGACGGCCCACCACCGCCCGCGCCAGCCACTGCCCATCGGGGGCGCCCATCTCCTGGTCGGCCGCGGCGAGGCGCTGCTCGATCTCGCCGGACGACTGGCCGATGACCAAGGGCGTCGTGTGGAGCGGCGTGACATCGGCGGGATCACGGCCCAGCTCGGCGCAGTGCCGGCCGAGGGCGTGGATCATGCTCTGCACATGGCCGATCGGCCCGGCCAGCACGCACGCGTCGGCATACCGGGCCACCACCGCCAGGTCGTCCTCGATCACGCTCGTCACCATCACCGGCACCCCGCCGCGCTGCAGCGGTGACGGGTGGTTGACGCCCCCCGCCAATCGGAACCAGCGCCCGTCCACCGACGCGGCCGTGCCGGCCAGCAGAGCACGGCACACCTCGAGCCCTTCGGTCAGCCGTTCTCGCCGTTCGGACAGCGCCGCCTGGCGGGGATGACCCGGCGCCGCTCCGATCCATCCCGTGACGCCTGCGCCCAGCACGGCGCGCCCTGCCGACAGAACGTCGAGGGCCGTGACCTGTTTCACGAGGATCGACGGGCCGCGCACGTCGATGCTTGCCCCCAGCGCCCCGAGACGCGCCGTGCGGGTGCGGACCGCCAACCCACCCAGAAGGGTGTAGGCCTCCAACCCGCCCGCGGTCCGTCCCGGCGCGTCCAATGCGAACAGGCCGTCGAAGCCCGACGTCTCGGCTGCGGCGGCGATGTCGAGCACGTGCTCGAAGAGGCGGCTCGGCGTGGCGTCCGGCCGCGTCGTGGACGGCACCACCAGCCCGAGCCGGAGAAGCGGCGGCATCGACGGGGACGCTACCGGGGCAGCCGACGGCGGAAGGCGCCCACGCCCTCGACCGCGGCCCCGGTGCGGCGCACGGCGTCGGCCAGGGCGGCGTCGGAGGTCACCACGGTCACCGACGAAGCGTCGTCGAGCGTCCCCAGCAGGGCCACGATGGCGTGGTCGGCGGCATTGGGCCCGCCCGGGGCGAAGCGGGCCTCGATCCCCGCATCCGCCGCGGCATCGACCTCCCCCTGGCCCGGCCGCCCGTCGAACACCACCGTGACCTCGGTGTCCTGGTCCACCAGGGGTGCGAGCGCGGTGACGAGGCGACGCCGGGCCCCGGCCCGGTCGCGCCACCACCCGTCGGGCTGCGACCCGATGAGATTCATGCCGTCGACCACCCAGTGCCCCACCGGACCAGCCTGCCCCACCGGACCAGCCTGCCCCACCGGACCAGCCTGCCCCACCGGACCAGCCGGCCCCACCGCGCCCCCGTGCCCCGAGTGGCCGAAAAAATTCGGTCCCACCCGTCGGAGGGGTGCGGTCCCGGACGACAATACGGACGTGGGTGATGGCGCCAGCGCACCGGACGGTCCACGGGCCGCGCTCCTGGCCGTGTACGACGACGCCCTCCCCCACGTGTACGGCTACCTGCTGTCGCGTTGTGGCACCGTGGCCCTGGCCGAGGACCTCACGGCCGAGACCCTGCTGGCGGCGGTCGATGCCGTGCGCGGTCCGGATCCTGCCCGGGTGTCGGTGCCGTGGCTCGTGGGCGTGGCCCGGCACAAGCTGATCGACCACTGGCGGCGCCAGGCTCGCGAGGAGCGCGGCTTGCGCGCCGTGGGCGCAGACGACCCCGCAGGATCAGATCCGTGGGACGTCCGGCTCGACGCCCTGCGCGCCCGGCGCGCCCTCGAGATGCTCTCGCCCATGCACCGCGCCGTGCTCACCCTGCGCTACATCGACGACCTGCCCGTGCCCGACGTCGCCGCCCATGTGTCGCGCAGCGTGCACGCCACCGAGGGGCTGCTGGTCCGGGCGCGCGCCGCGTTCCGCCGCATCTACGGCGCCGGGGAGGACGACGATGCCTGATCCCTTCGAGTCCCTGCGCAGCTCCCCCGCCCCTGTCGACCCCGAACCCGCCTTCGCGGCACGCCTGCGCGCCCGCGTCGAGCGCGCCCTCACCCTTCCCGAAGGAGTCACAGTGTCCGACACCACCCTTGCGTCATCGCCCGGCACCGCCTTCGCCCCGACCCCCGCGGGGGCGTCGGGGATCACGCCCTACCTGATCGTCACCGATGCCCGACGGGCCATCGACTGGTACGTCGAGGTGTTCGGGGCGAGGCGGCGCGGCGATCCCATGGTCATGGGCGACGGTCGCGTCGGGCACGCCGAGCTCGACGTCGGCACCGGCGCGCTGTACCTGGCCGACGAGTCGGCCGGAACCCCTGTGGCCGCCCCCCTGCCCGGGGCGGAGGCCACCGTGAGCCTGGTCATCGACGTCACTGATGTCGACGCCACCGTGGCGCGCGCCCTCGACGGTGGCGCCACCCTCGAGCGCGCCCCCGCCGACCACCCCTACGGGCGCAACGCCGTGGTGCGCGATCCGTTCAACCACCGGTGGATGGTCTCCTCGGCGCCGGCCGAGGCCGATCGGGTTCGCCAGGGCGACATCGGCTACGCCTCGTTGTTCGTGGCCGACGTGGTCCGGGCCGAGGCGTTCTTCGCCGCCGTGCTCGGGTGGGAGTACTCCCCCGGCAGCGGCCCCGAGGGCAGGCAGATGCGCGGCGTCCACCCCCACCAGGGCCTGTGGGGCGCGCCCGGGCCGAGCACGCTGTTCCTCGCCTTCGTCGTCGACGACGCCGACGCCGCGGTGCAGCGCGTGCGCGCCGCCGGCGGGCAGGCCGACGAACCGACGGACCGGCCCTACGGCCGGCTGGCGGACTGCGTCGACAACCAGGGAACGCCGTTCGCGCTGTACGCCCCGCCGCCGGGGGAGCCCGTCCCACGGATCGCTCCCCACGGGACGAACCAGGGCGATCTCGCCTACATCACCATGGAGGTCGTCGACTCGGAGAAAGCCCGAGCCTTCTACGGTGCCGTGCTCGGCTGGCGCTTCAACCCCGGACGGGTGGATGACGGCTTCCAGCTCGAGGACGTCCGCCCCGGGGTGGGCCTGCGCGGCGGGCAGGCCGTCTCCACCACGATCCCCATGTACCGGGTCGACGACATCGACGCGGTGGTGGCCCGGGTGCGCGACGCCGGCGGCTCCGCCACCGATCCCGAGCGCCAGCCCTACGGCGTCACGTCCTCGTGCACCGACGACCAGGGGACGCGCTTCTTCCTCGGCCACCTCTGATCCACGCCGGCGAGCCCTGACGGCGTGGTGTGACCGAACCATCACGGAGCGCGCATCGTGGGACCCGGGCACGGCGGTGAGCCGGCCGGAGCAACCCGGACAACGGGTCGCCGAGGACCGGTGTGGGTACCGGTGGGGTTGTGCTGCACGGTCATCGATCCGGACCGCAAGATCGCGGACCGAGCGCAGTACTCAGTAGTGCACGGAGCGACGGCGTGTCGTCGCCACGCCCCCCCCAGTACCGACCACCCGAGGACGACCCCATGACCAGACGCCGCTCGCCCGGCCGCATCGCCTCCTCCGCCGCCGTCGGCGCCGTGGCCGCCCTCGTGGTTGCCCTGTCGGGCACCGGAGCTTCGGCCACCCCCGCCGCGCCGGCCGCCCCGGTCATGCGGGTGCTCCCCGTCTCGGTGCACACCAACGGCGTGGGCGAGCACACGAGCACCTCGGACAACTGGTCCGGCTACAACCAGGGCGCGCTGGAGAAGAGCACCACCTTCACCTCCATCAGCGCCCGGTGGACCGTGCCCACCGCCACCCAGCACACGCCGGGACAGGCGGAGAGCTCAGCCACGTGGATCGGCATCGGCGGCGGCTGCCTCGACACCTCGTGCACGGTCACCGACAACACCCTCGTCCAGGCGGGCACCGAGCAGGACGTGGCTGCCGACGGCACGGCGAGCTACTCGGCGTGGTGGGAGATCGTCCCCGTGCCGAGCGTCACGGCCAGCATCACCGTCCACCCCGGTGACATCATCAGCTGCTCGATCAGCCAGACCGTCCCCGAGGTGTGGGACATCGTGCTGAGCGACGTCACCGACGGCCAGAGCTTCACCCAGACGGTCCCCTACCCCTCGAGCTACCTGACGGCGGAGTGGATCCTCGAGACGCCGGTGGTGGTGGGTACCTCGGGCACCGGCATCTCTGCGCTGCCCGATCTCACGACCACCCGTTTCTCCGACGCCACCGTCAACGGGGCGAACGCAGATCTGGTGGGCGCCGAGGGACTCCAGCTCGTGTCGTCGTCCGGTGCCGTGCTGGCCACGCCGTCCGCACCCGACACCGCGGCCGACGGGTTCGACGACTGCAGCTACGCCACCACCTGCGCCGCTCCGGCCGGCTGACCCAGCCGCAGCCGGTATCCGCCGGATCCGCCGGGTCCGGTCGGGTCAGCGAGACGAGGTGACCGGCGCCGGTGACGCCGAGGGGGGATCGGCCACGACATCGGCGGTGGCCGTCGTGAGCTCGGGGGTGCGCCGCGGCGGCGTCTCGTGCGCTGCGGCGTTGTCGGCGTCGACGAGAAAGGCCTCGATGGCGTCGGGCTCGATGGGCCGGGAGAACAGGAACCCCTGGCCCCGGTCGCAGTGCTCCTGCTGGAGCTTGAGGAGCTGCTCGTCGTCCTCGATGCCCTCGGCCAACGTCTCGAGCCCGAGGGTGCGGCCCAGCTCCACCAGGGTGTGGATGAGGGCGGAGGACTCGGGCGAGTCGGCCATGGCGGAGATGAAGGACCGGTCGATCTTGAGGGCGTCGACGGGGAACTGGCGGAGGTAGGCAAGCGAGGAGTATCCGGTGCCGAAGTCGTCGATGGCGACGTGGACGCCGAGGCTCTTGATCTCGCGCAGGCGACGCACCGTGGCATCGGCGTCGCGCATGAGCGTGCTCTCGGTGATCTCGACGACAAGGGCGGTGGGGTCGAGCCCGCTCGAGTCGAGGGCCTCACGGACGTGGTCGACGAACTCGTGCATCTCGAGCTGGCGCATCGACACGTTGACCGACATCGACAGGCGGTGGCCGCGCCCGTGCCACTCGGCGGCCTGGCGGCACGCCTCACGCAGCACCCAGCGTCCCACCTCGA
>JBEKVE010000190.1:0-5975 GCA_049514335.1 Acidimicrobiales bacterium | reverse complement strand
GCAGCCCCGGGCACGCGTCGTGGCGCCGCGCCCACAGAAGCTCGGCCACCGTGCCCTGCGCCGGCCCGTTCGGGACTTCCGGCACTATCCCCGTCCCCCTGCCCGCCGCACGATCGGAGCGTAGGTGATGCGGGGAAGGGCATATGCCGGACAGACAACGACGGGTCACGGGCACCATGAGCGCCAGCGACGCCCTGCTGTGGACGATCGGGCGCGACCCCGTACTGCGGACCACGATCGTGGCGGTGCTCGTCCTCGACCGGGCGCCTGACTTCGCCCACCTCCGCGCCCGGGCGGTGGAGGTCGCGGCCGCCGTCCCCCGGCTGCGGTCGTGCGTGGCACCCGGACCGCTCGGCTGGGGACGCCCCACGTGGGTGGCCGACGACGCCTTCGACATCGACCGCCACCTTCGGCGGATGCGGGCCGCGCCTCCCGCCACGCTGCGCAGCGTGCTCGACCTGGCCCAGGTGATGGGGACGACGGCCTTCGACCCGGCCATGCCGCTGTGGGAAACGGTGGTGGTCGAAGGCCTCGAGGACGGCCAGGCGGCCTTCGTGATCAAGTTGCACCATGCCGTGACCGACGGCGTGGGTGGCATCGGGGTAGCGATGCGCCTGCTCGACCGGAGCCGCCGGCCCCGTCGCCCGCCGGCGTCGGACACCGGCGCCGCCCGAGCTGACGGCGACGATCCGGCGGCGGGGCCCAGGCGGCCACGCCTCGTGGACGCCATGGCCACCCTCGCCCCTGCCGGGCGCCGTCTCGGCGACCTGGCGCTGCAGACGGCGTGTCACCCCGTCGGCGGGCTGCGCTCGACGGCGCGCAGCGCCCGCTCGGCCGCCCGCCTCCTCGCCCCCGCGCCCCACCCGTTGTCGGAGCTGCTCGTGGGACGCAGCATCGGGCGTCGCTACGAGGTGCTCGACCTCGACCCCGCCGGGCTGCGCGGCGCGGGGGCGGCAACCGGCGCAACCGTCAACGATCTGTTCGTTGCGGGTGTGCTCGGCGGGCTCGCCCGGTACCACGAGCACCACGCCACCCATGTGGAGCGCCTCAGGGTGCTCATGCCGGTCAACGTGCGCAGGCCCGGGCACGGCGAAGGGGGCAACCACTTCGTGCCGGCCCGCTTCGCCCTCGCCCTCGGGGGCGGCCCGGCCGAGCGGCTGCGCGAGGTGCACCGCGTGACCGAGACCTGGAAGCACGCTCCCGGGCTGGCCCTGAGCGACGTGCTCGCCGCCGCGCTCGACCGCCTGCCTCCGCCTCTCGTGGGCGCGCTGTGGGGGACAATGCTGAAAGGTGACGACTTCGTGGCCACCAACGTGCCGGGACCGACGTTCGAGACCTATCTGGCCGGGGCCCGCGTCGAACGCTTCTACGCCTTCGCACCGCCGTCGGGGGCCGCCCTCAACGTGGCGCTCGTCACCCCGGCGGGCCGGGCCTGTGTCGGGATCAGCGTGGACAGCGCCGCCGTGCCCGACACCGCGGTGCTGGCCCGCTGCCTGGCGAGCGGCTTCGACGAGGTGCTGGGTCTGGCTGGTGCTCCGCCCGGGGGAGCGCTGCGGGTTCACGAGGAGGTCGTGTCATGAAGGAGCTCATCTACTCCCGTCTGTTGCTGCCGAGGGCGCAACGGCTGGCGGACAAGGTCGCCTTCGTGGACGTCACGCGGGAGGGAGTGCGCTACCGGGGGACCTTCGGGGCCCACGTCGACCGGGTGACGCGCCTGACGCACGCCCTCGGTCACCAGCTCGGCGTGGAGCGGGGGGACCGCTTTGCCGTGCTGGCCATGAACGGGCACGAGTTCATCGAGCTGTACCACGCCGCGCTCTTCGGCGCCGGCGTCATCAACCCCCTCAACATCCGCTTCAGCGCGGCGGAGCTCGCCTACGTGCTCAACGATTCGGGCAGCACGGTCGTGTTCAGCGATCCGGTGTTCGCCACGCTGGTCGACCGGGCCCGCAACGAGGAGGGGGCCAAGGTCGAGAAGCTCGTCATCATCGGCGGGACGCCCGGCGACGGGATCACTGGGCGCGACGACGACACCGTGTCGTACGAGGACCTCCTGGCCGCCGGCGAGCCGGTGATGCCCCCAGACCCCGAGGAGGACGATCCAGCCGTGCTCATGTACACAGGGGGGACGACGGGGCTCCCCAAGGGTGCCCTGCTCGACCAGCGCGCCGAGGCGCTCAACCTGTACCACGTCGGATTGCAGATCGGCTTGCGGGAGACGAGGCGCTTCCTGTTCCAGTCGCCCATGTTCCACGCCGCTGTCGTCGCCGGCGTGGTGGGGATCCCGGCCAGCGGGGGGACCTCGGTGTCGATCCCGCTGTTCGATCCCGAGCTCGTCCTGTCGGTGATTGAGCAGGAGGAGATCGACACCACCATGATGGTCCCCGTCATGATGTCGATGCTCGAGAAGCACCCGGGCTTCTCGCCCGACCGGCTCCGCACCCTTCGCCAGATCGTCTACGGGGCGGCGCCCATCTCCCCGCCGCTGATCGACCGCTGGCTGACGATGCTCCCCGACACGGACTTCCACCAGGGCTACGGCATGACCGAGGCGGCCTCGGTGCTCACCTTCCTCGGGCCCGCAGAGCACCGGGCCGGTGCAGACCTGCTCACCGCCGCCGGCGCTCCGGTGTACGGCGTGGAGCTGCGCATCACCGACTCGCTCGGCTACGAGGTGGCGCCGGGGGCGACCGGCGAGGTGTGCGCCCGGGGTGGCAACCTCATGCGCGAGTACTGGGGCAAGCCCGACGAGACCGCCGTGGTGCTTCGGGACGGTTGGTACCGCACCGGTGACATCGGCTATCTCGACGAGCGGGGTTTCCTGCACCTCACCGACCGGGTGAACGACATGATCGTGACCGGGGGGGAGAACGTCTACTCCACCGAGGTCGAGAACGCCCTGGCGACGCATCCGTCGGTGCAGGACGTGGCGGTGATCGGGATACCGAGCGACGCCTGGGGAGAGGCCGTCCACGCTGTGGTGGTGTTGAAGCAGGACATGCGGGCGTCGGGCGAGGAGCTCATCGAGCACGCCAAGCGGCTCCTGACGAGCTTCAAGGTCCCGAAGTCGGTGGAGTTCCACGACGGTCCGCTCCCGCTGTCGGGAGCCTTCAAGCCGCTCAAGCGCGAGCTGCGGCGCCAGTACTGGGACGGCCACGAGCGCCAGGTGGGCTGACCGCTCCCGCATCCGACCGCCGCACCTCGGACGCGGTCGGCCGGTCGCCGCCGGCATTCAGGCGGCGGGCCCGCCGTCGTAGGAATGCAGCGAGCCCCGCAGCAGGATCGTGCCGGCGCTGTCGCGCACCCACACCCGCGTGATCTCGGAGAGCTTGAGCGCACAGGCCATGGTGACCCGCACCGATGCGCCCGCCGTCCGGTAGGTGCCGGTCTGCCACCACACGCCCGACGCCGCCTCGGTCGACACCGACAACAGCTGCCCGGGGGGTTGCCCGGACTCGCGTAGCTCCATGGCGGTGCCCCACGGCTCGGCTGTCAGGCGCACCACGGCGTGCACGCCCGGCTCGCCCCGCATGGCCACCGTCTTCACCGTGGTACCCGCCGGCCACACGAGCGCCGTCACGGCCACGATGACGGCCACGGCCGCCGCCGCCGCCGAACCCACGAGCAGCCGGGAGCGCACGGTGTGGCGCCGCTGGCGACGACCCTCTGCTGCCAGGCGGTCGAGCACCGCCGTGCGCAGGGCGAAGGGGAGCTCCTGGTCGTCGAAGCGGTCCGGGTCCGCCGCGCCCAGCGCGTCCGGGAGCCGCAGGAGCTCGCGCCGCTCGTCACGACACGACGTGCACCCCTCGGTGTGGGCGGCGAGCGCGGTGCGCTCGGAGCCCGAGATGTGCCCGACCACCTCTATGGCGATGATCCCCCGGAAGCGCTCGCACGGGTCGGTGCTCATCCGTCCCACCCCATCTCCTCGAGGGTGAGGCGGAGGGTGCGCAACGCGTAGAAGAGCCGGCTGCGGACCGTGCCCTCGGGGATGCCGAGCGCCTCGGCCACGTCGCGTCCGGAGCGACCCCGGTAGTAGGTCTCCACCAGGACCTGGCGGTGCTCGGGGCGCAGCCGGCGAATGGCCTCCTCCACCTGCCACCCCGTCATGGCCCGCTCGACCTCGTCGTCGGCCATGGCCGCGTCCACCGGCAACGGGTCGGTCCGGCGGATGGCACGGGACCGGGCGTGGTCGATGACCACGCGGCGGGCGATGGTGAACAGCCACGTCCGCAGCGTGCCGAGATTGCTGTCGAAGCGCTCCCGGGCCCGCCAGGCGCGGATGAAGGTCTCCTGCACCACGTCCTCGGCGGCGCCGTTGTCGCCCAGCGAGCGGCGGGCGTAGCCGTACAGCTCCCCCCCGTGGGAGAGGAATGCCACGCGCAGCCCGTGCTCGTCGGCGGACTCGCGCACCACCTCGTGGCGACCACCACCACCGGTCGCGAACCCTCCCCCGGATGGTGCGCCACC
Organism: Acidimicrobiales bacterium; assembly: GCA_049514335.1. Taxonomy (GTDB): domain Bacteria; phylum Actinomycetota; class Acidimicrobiia; order Acidimicrobiales; family UBA8190; genus JBEKVE01. Next base: position 1,508 of record JBEKVE010000190.1, on the reverse strand, counting down.
GGACCTGGACATGGGCGGGGAGCTCAATAGCCCCCGTACCCGCTACGGGCGGTGGTGGTCGTGGTAAGGGCGGCCCCGCCGCCGGCGGCGCCGGGAGTCGACGCCGCCGTCACCTTGGCCACCGAGAACCCCGCCACACCGTTGCCCGTGACCTTGCCCGCATCGTCGGACAGGAAGGTGTAGAGCAGGTTGCCGTCGTAGGTGACCTGGGTGGTGCCGTCAGCCTGCTTGGCCGTCCCGAGGGTGCCGGCGACACCGGGCCCCCCCTTGGGGGACGCACCGGCCGGCACCGTCAGCGCCGGCCATGCCTGCAGGCATGCGCCCGTGCACATGTTGGTGGTGCCCCCGTGGTTCGGACCGTAGGTGTACAGCGCCATCCCACTGCTGTTCTCGAGGATCTTGCCCAGGCTAGTGGTGACAGCCAGCACCGTGGCCGGCGTCGTGGACGACCCCGTGGCGTCGGCGGGCCCGGCGGTGGTGGACGTGGTCGTGGTGGAGGACGCGCCCGAGCTCGAGCCGCAGGCGGCCAGCACGAGCGCCACACCGCCGAACAGCGCCACCGGGAGCAGCACCGACCCGGCGCGTCGCCGGGGGCTCGTGGTGTGCGGAGATGCAACGGGGGAGGGGAGGGGGGCCTCGCTGGTCATGGGAACGGCTCCATCGCTCGGGTCCGGCGCGCTCGCCGGTGTCGGTGCCAGGGAGTACGGGCGAGGGGCGCGCAGCGTTCACGCGAATGCGGTTCTTCGCCCGGTTCCTGTGGCGCCCACCCGACGGAGCACCGTGCCCGACCCGCCCCGGTGCTCCTGCGGCGGTCCGCCCCGTCCCCGCCCGGCGCTGGCTACCGTGGCCGGGTGGTTCCGCCCGATCCCGTAGACGGCGCGTCGCACGACGGGCCGGAGGCCACGCCGGGGCGCGCCGGGGACGCCGGCGACGCCGGCGACGCCGAGGACGAGCAGCGGGAGCGGCTCCGCCAGGAGCACGACGAGGAGGCCCAGTGGGGCGAGCGCGCCCACAGCGAGCCGCGCTGGCCGGCGTCGCTGGCGGTGGTGGTGTCGATCGCCCTGTTCGTCGTCCTGCCCCAGCGGCTCATCAGCGGACTCGGGCCGCGCTGGCTCGTCCCCAGCCTCGAAGGTGTCCTGGTGGCCACGCTGCTCATCGCCAGCCCCCGCATCACGAGGCCGTCGACGCGGCTTCGCACCGTCGCCATCATCCTCATCGCCTTCGTGAACCTGGCCAACGTGGTGTCGTTGGGCCAGCTCGTGCACGAGCTGCTCGCGTCGTCGCACGGCTCGCCGGGGGGCCGCGCCCTCATCTACGCGTCGGTCCCCATCTGGATCACCAACGTGCTCGTGTTCGGGCTGTGGTACTGGGAGCTCGACCGCGGCGGTCCCGCCCACCGGCTCCTCACCGAGCGGCGCCAGCCCGATTTCCTGTTCCCCCAGATGACGGCGCCGGAGGCGACAGGGCCGGACTGGTCGCCGAAATTCCTCGACTACCTGTACGTGTCG
>JBEKVE010000189.1:0-6003 GCA_049514335.1 Acidimicrobiales bacterium | reverse complement strand
GGCTCGTACAGCACGCATTTGGACATGAGCCCGTGGTTGCCGCCCATCTCACCGTGGTCGCTCGTGTAGATGACCCAGGTGTCGTCGAGCAGGTCCCGGTCGTCGAGGGCCCCCACGATGCGACCCACCTCGTGATCGATGACTGAAACGTCGGCGCTGTAGGCACGACGCATCCCACGGATGGCGTCGTCGGTCATCGTCTCGGTATCCGACAGCCACAGGAACGAGTTCAGGAGCCCGCCGTAGCGCCCCGTGGTCTCCACGGCAGGGCGGCGCGTCGAGCGCGGCATGGAAACTTCGACGTTGCGATAGCGATCGACGGCCGGGGCCGGGGCGTCCCACGGGTCGTGGGGGCCGGGAAATCCGACGAAGAGGAAGAACGGCTCGGTGCGGTCGTACTGCTCGATCCAGCGCACCGCCTCCACGCCGTGCCACGTGTCGACGTAGGCGTCGAGCGGCAGTGGCATGGGCGTGGCGTCCCACATCGGCACCCGCTTGGTGGGGTTGGTGCCCTGCTCGTCCTCGCCCTGATAGCTGCGGGCTGCGATGTGCTCCCGGTACACGTCGAGGAGCCCGCGCTCATGCAGATAGTCGGTGTAGCGGGTCGGCGTGTCCCCCACGAACTTGTCGCCCGTCTCGATCACCTCGCTGAACCCCAGCGACGTGAGACGCCCGGCCAGATCGTCCATGTGGCTCGCTTCGAGGATCTCGTCGCGGTACAGGTGGGCCTTTCCCAGCATGGTCGTGTGATAGCCGGCGGCTCGCAGGCTCCACACGTAGGTGGGGGCGTCGGAGGGGATCTCCGCCCAATTGGTGTAGACGCCGTGGTCGCGCACGTATCGCTCGGTCATGAACGACGCCCGCGACGGCATGCACAGGGGGCCCTGACACGACACGCGGGAGAACCGCACGCCCTCGGCCGCCAGGCGGTCGAGCGACGGCGTCAGCATGCCCTCGTCCCCGGCGCAGCCCATCATGTCGGCACGGTGCTGGTCCGACATGACGAGCACGATGTTCGGCGGTCTCACCACGACGGCCATCCGGAGGGCAGGCTGCCGGTCGGTGGCTCGTTCTGCATCACACCCGGGGGGGCTCCGAGTGACGCCAGGAGCTCGGAGAAGTTGGCCCCGAAGGCGGTCGAGTTCGCACCCGAGAACTGGTTGGCGTCGTTGGCCATGCTCACACCGTCGCACGATGGGTCGGCCCAACCCGTCTCGATGCCGTCCGGGCCCTCGTACATGGTCCCGAGGACGGAGCCGGCTGTCACGGACTGGCCCACGCTCACGGTCGGGTCGATGTCCTCGCCGGCATAGACGGCGAGGCCGCCCGCCGGCCCGTCCGACAACCGGTAACAGATGAAAGTCCCGCCCGGCCAGCCCGAGTTTCCGGTGCTCATGATGGTCCCGTCACCCACCGCGTAGATGAACCCGTAGCCGCTGTAGTCGACCCCCTGGTCCACCCGCTCGGGGGAGAGCGCGTTGATGGCCCGTAGCGGATCGGCGTACGAACCGGGGGACGGGTTGAACGACACGGCCACGGGGTGCGACGCCGCCGCGGCAGCAGCGGCAGCCGCCGCCTTGGCCGCCATGGCCTCTTCTTCTTCCTGTTCCTCCTTGGCGCGTAGCGCAGCCGCAGCAGCGAGAGCCCCCTGCAGATTGCCCTGCGCCTGGCTCAGCAGCGTGTCGTCGCGCTGGAGTGCCCCCTGGGCGGCTTTCTGCGCGCCGGCGAGCTGCTGCACGCTCGCCTCGGCCTGCGCCTGAGCCGAGCGCAATTGCGTCTCCGCCGTCTGGGTCCGCTCCTGGTCGATCTCGACGGCATCGATGGCGCTGTGCAGTCCCTCGTCGGCATCTTGCGAGTACTGCTGCTCGGCTGCCAGCGAGGTGATGTTGCCGGTGTCGAAGAGCGCCAGCGCCGAGTTGTCCTCGGCCCCGTTCATGTAGCTGTTGAGGGCGAGGGTGCGCAGCACCGCCATCGCCCTGGCCTCGGACTGGCGATCGGCGGCGACGTGCGCCTGCGCCACGTCCAGCTGCGCTCCGAGCGATGCCACCTTCGCCTCGGCCTGGTTCTGGCTGGCGACGAGCTGCTGGACGAGCGCTCCGTCCTGCGCGATGCGCGAGCCCAGTTGGGCGACCTGGGCCTTGTCCGAGTTGACGTCCGCCGCCGCCGGCGTGGGGGCCAACGACGTGGTGATCGTGGCCACGGCCACAAGGGTGGGGAGGGCGACGAGCGCGGCGACTGCGGTGCCGAGGGTGCGTCTCGTGCGTCTGTGACGGCGCGATACGACAGTTCCTGCGGCCTGTCTGGCTTCGGGCATGACGAACAGCAACGATATTGGGTGAAATCCATCCCGGGAAGAACCCCCAGGTCCGAGGCCGCCGCGTCCCTCCCGGGGCGTCGGTCCGCGGTCAACCGGCTGGCGCGAGGAAGGGTTCGCTCTGTCCGCCCCGAAACAACCCGCCACCTGGAAGGCGACGGGCGTGGGAGGCCTCGCTAGGTGACCGGCCGTCCCGTGAACGCCGCCAGGCGCCGCAGGTTGTCGGCGTCGGGACCGACCGCGACCTCAGGGCCGAAACGGTCGCCGTCGCGCGCCCCGGGTTGGATCACCTCGCGCCCGCGCTCAAGGACGAAGCCGCTCAGGGCGTCGGACACCTCGATGGTCTGACCGGTGGCCTCGGCCACGTCCCAGGCGTGAACGAGCAACTCGAGCGAGAGGATGTCGGCGGCCACCGCGGCCGGCATCTCCCCTGACCCGAAGGGGACGGTTCCCTCGATGCCACGGAGCCGCCACGCTTCGAGCGCCCGCTGCGAGACGCCCGCCACCCGGGCCTCGGCCGGGCCGGTGGGCAACGGGCCTTCCGGCATGCCAGCCATGGTGCCGAGATGCGTGAGTGAGCCGACCAGGTGGTCGACGACGTCGGCGACCGTGAACTTTGCACACGGCGTGGGAGCGGTGTCGTCGCCGTGACCGAGACGACGCAGGACGACCTGGCACACCGCCAGCGACGCCTCGGCTGCACTGAGCCTGTCGAAGGAGTCGCCCCCCACCCACTCGTCGGGACCGGCGTCGCCCGTCCGGGCTGCTTCGACCAGGCGGCCGAGGAAGTGCTCCCACCCCTCGGCATGGCGCTCGGCCTGCTCATCGGTGAGACCCTCGTGCACGAGGCGGACCAACGTGCCGCCGTCGACCGGCTCCAGCGTGATGGTGACCGTCGACGCGCCGGGCGGCAGATCCGTCGTGTCTTGCCATCCCCACGTGAAGACCACCCGCTTTCCGGGGTCCACCTCCTGCACCGTGCCCGCCGCGTTGTGCCCGGGGACCACGGTCCACCGGTAGTCACCGCCCGCCCTGAGGTCGATGCGGGCGGTAATCACCTGCCACCGGCGGAGCCGGTCCGGCTCGGTCAGCAGGGCGAAGGTGTCGTCGGGCCCCAACGGGACCACCACCGACTTCTCCAGGGCCATGGCGGACACTCCTTTCCTCGGAACGACCGGTGCGGTGGCGGTCGCCAACTCGTCGAGCTCTCTGCTCCAGAAGACGTCGAGGGAGGCCCGCAGGGCGGCCATCCCCTCGGGGATCAGGTGGTAGTGGCGGAACCGGCCCTCCCGGCGGCTCTCCACCAGTCCGGCGTCGGCCAGGACCCGCAGGTGTTGGGACACCGCCGACCGGGTAACCCCGAAATGCGTGGCCAGGTCGCCGACCGTCCGCTCGCCCCCCACCAGGAGCTCCAGGAGACGGCGCCTGTTCGGTTCGGCCAGGACGGCCACGAGGTCACCCACGGACGATACGTTAGTCTAGACGGTAAGTATCCCATGACTGCCGAAGCCCTGGTAGATTATGGTCGCTTGACAGGCCGGACGGCCCCCCATTTGCCCAAATCGGCGGGGGGTATTTCGGGGGGTGACCCCCTGTGAGGGGCGACTCAAACCCGACCCGTCCGATTGGCGGGCGGGACGTGGACGAACGGGAGGAGGGGCATGACTCCCTGCTCCCGGATGACCGGAAGCGCCCCCTCCAGGGTGGGGACGAGTTCGAGTTCCGCCGCTGGCTTAGTTACACGGACGACTATCGCCGGGGTACCAAGGATCTGCACATTCGTTGCATCGTCGGGGATGCCGTCGATTGCTGCGCCATTGTTCACGCCGACGACGGGGTCGTCGGTCCGTGGGTCATGACCTTGCCTGGGCGTCCCATCGGGTCCAGACCAGGTGATGCGGACGTTCTTCAGGGCGGTGGCAATGAGGGGCAGCTTCGTGTGTCGATCAGTGTTCGAGAGCTGATTGATGGCGCGGAGGAAACTGACCGCCTCCTCGTTATCCCCTCGCACGCGAGGTTGCATCCGCTTGAGGTGTGCGACCGCCTCTGGCCGCATGTCTCGGGTATACGACTCCCAGCGACTGCGGTCCTTCGCTCGCTGCTCGTTCTCCCCTGGGACGGGGTCGTTCCAGACGCCTTGCCAGAAGATGGGGAACATCGTGCTGTCACGCCGCTTGGCAGGAACCAGGGCCGCCGCCAGGTGGTCGAGCCCGGATCGGATGTTGTAGATCACGTCAGCGGCGATGATCGGAATGTCAGTGTTCTCAGGGGACTCGGTGAACTCCAGCCGGTAAAGGTTTCGCTGGCGCTGGACCGTTATGGCGAGCGTGTACGGGTGTCGGTCCGCAAACCGCCCGAACTCCGCTTTGAGGTCCGCGAGGTGCTTTTCGGCCCGAGCGAGCTTTTTGAGATAGGAGGGGACGAGGGGCTCCGTCATGATTTCCTGCTACCGGCCAAGCCGCTCAAGGTCCCCGATGACGGCACGAACCGCCCTGCGGATCGCGTCGGCCGTGACGGTCAGCCGGTAGTAGCGCCCGAACTGTTGGGGATTGTCGATTCCTATGATCATGGTCATTGTGACCTCCATCTCCAGGCCCCCCGGCTCAGGCACCCCAGCAAGCCAGACCATCAAGGCTGGTGCTTGGTCTTCCACCGGGCCAAAGACGCCGACGTTGTGAACGAAGCCTGGCCCCTGCGTCATCGTGATGTTGTAATGACTGGGAACCAAGGCGGCGATGTGCAGCAGCCTGTGTTTGTCGCAGTCGTTGAGGGCTCGGAGGGTCCGAAGGGAGGACAGGCCCGCACCTTGCGCCGCACGCTCGCGCAGGTACGGCTGGTGATCTTGAATGACTGCGCGTGCCAGCGGGGAGAGATCACTTATCCGCCGTTGGACACCGTGACCGGCCCAGGCCCCATAGGAGTCACAGATTGGGAAAGCGGCGATTTCCGCCGTTGGGGGAGGGTCCTTGCTGGTGAACATCACAGCCAGCGCGTACACCGCGTGGTCGAGGGCCGCCCGGTAACAGTTGAGGAAGTCACCGAGCAGGATCCCCCATCGCTCGGCGGGGATTGGCTGTCGGATATCAAGGCAGACGAAGCGTCGTATGCACTCGGGATCGCCCTCATCTGGATTCGCCAGGAAGTACCCGTACGGCTTGGGTTCGCTTTCCATCCACGCTTTGACCTCGCCTCGCAGGGCGCAAAAGTGGTGGTCGCCTCGGCGCAGCTTGGCCCTTACTCCGGAGAAGTCGACTCTCACCGTCTAACCTTGGAGGCGCATGGCCGAGGAACCGCAGGAGCTAACCCAATACACGCCCAAGGGTCACGAAATCCCGATCCCGACTCGGGAGCAGGTCTTCGGTGACTTGGAGAAAGTGGCCAAGCCACGAAAGCCCCTGCCGCCAGCGAAGCCATCAAAACGTCGGCTTCGCCGCCCGAAGAAGAAGTAGGGCAAACATCGCACGACGGTCGTCGCGGTGGTTGTACCGCCAGACGTACTCGTTCAGATACCCCTGGAGCCACTTCGGGGAGACCGCGTGATGCGTGCCCGAGATGCCTCTTTTCACGAGAGACCAGAACCCGTCGATGGTCTGCGTGTGAACATCTCCGCTCACGTAGACCCGATCCTTGTGGGCGACGGTCTGGTGCTCCCAGCCTGCGGCCGACAGGCCACGGTAGGACCGGCCCTC
>JBEKVE010000188.1:0-6156 GCA_049514335.1 Acidimicrobiales bacterium | reverse complement strand
CATCCGTCCCCATCGCCGAATGGGTGCTCGCCGTCATGCTCGCCTTCGAGAAGCGCCTGCCCGGTTCGTGGGTGACGGCTCCCCCCGAGCGGTGGAACTCAGCGTCGCTCGGCAGCTTGGCGGGCAAGACCCTCGGGCTGGTGGGCCTGGGAGCGATCGGCGCGGCCGTGGCCCGCCGTGCCCTCGCCTTCGACATGGCGGTCCTCGCGCACCGGCGCCGCGCCGCTCCGTCGCCGGTGGCCGGGGTCGAGGTGATCGATGACCTGGCGATGTTGCTGGCGCGGTCCGACCACGTGGTGGTGGCGGCGCCGGCCACCGCCCGGACGCGCCACCTCATCGGCGCCACCGCCCTGGCGTCGTGCAAGCAGGGCGTCCACCTGGTCAACGTGTCCCGGGGCAGCCTGGTCGACCAGGACGCCCTGCGCCACGCGCTCGACACGGGCCAGGTGGCGCTGGCGTCGCTCGACACCGTCGAACCCGAGCCCCTGGCGGCCGGGCACTGGCTCTACTCCCACGAGCGGGTGCGGCTGAGCCCCCACGTCAGCTGGAGCGCGCCGAGCACCATGGTCGACACGGTGGCGCTGTTCGTCGACAACCTGCGTCGCTTCCGGAGCGGCGAGGAGCTCACCGGCGTCGTCGACGCCGAGGCCGGGTACTGACGTGGCGCTCGGCCACGACGACCTGGTGCTGTGCTCGGGGACGCTGCCGCGCCACACGCCCTTCCGCCTCCGTCTCGAAGCGGCCGTGGCGGGGGGCTACGCCGGGCTGTCGCTGTGGGGACGCGACTACGCCGCGGCGCGCGGCGAGGGCCACAGCGACGCCGACGTGGCCGCCATGATCGCCGACCACGGGCTGGCGGTGGCCGAGCTGGACCCGGCGTGGTGGTGGACACCGGGGGCGGCAGGCTTCTCCATTCCCCCCGAGCTCGACCCCGTGGACGTGTTCCGCTTCGGCGAGGACGACCTCTTCTCCATGGCCGAGGTGGTGGGGGCCCGCTCCATCAATGCCGCCGACGTCCTGGGGGGACGGTGGGGCGTGGAGGAGGCGGCCGAGGGCTTCGCCGGGCTGTGCGACCGCGCCGCCGAGCACGGCCTGCTCGTGCACCTCGAGTGGCTGGCGTGGTCGCGCATCCCCGACCTGGCCACGGCGCTGTCCGTCGTCACGTTGGCCGACCGGAGAAACGGCGGGCTCAACGTCGACACCTGGCACTGCGCCCGGGCGGGGACGACCGTGGCCGAGGTGCGCGCCCTTCCCGGGCACCGCGTGCTCGGCATCCAGGTCGACGACGGCCCCGCCGCCGCCGAGGACGACCTCGTGGAGGCCACCCTGCACGCGCGCCTCGTCCCCGGCGAGGGCGCCTTCGACCTGTCGGGCTATCTCGGCGCCCTGGAGGCGACGGGGACCGACGCCCCCGTGGGGGTGGAGGTGTTCTCCGATGCGCTCCACGCCCGGGGCGCGCTCGAGGCAGCGCGGCACGCCGCCGACGCCACGCGCCGCGTGCTGGCTGGGATCCGTCCACAGAGCTCGTAGGGCCGGCCGCTCGCGGCGCGGGCCGCGCTGTCAGCTCCACGAGGCGGCCCGCCGTCCCGACGGACGTGCCTCGGTGGCACGGATTCCCTGGTCGGAGGCTCGTTCTTCACCAAATCTGACGATGGGTCCGGATCCCGTCAGGGCCTAACGTGAGAAGCCCATTGAGCAAGCGCTGGTCTACGTCCTGCGTCGCGATCGGACTGCTCGCCGTGGGCGGGCTGGTCGTCATGCCCGCGCCCGGGGCCGCGGCGCAGTCGGCCGGGGTGACGCCCATCGCCGGGACGGCGTCTCCCGACCTGCACCAGGGGGCGCCGCTCGTGGCGGTCGGGGGCCGCGCCGCGGTGAGCTTCGAGCTGGTGCTGAACCCGCGTGACCCCGCCGGCGCCGAGGCCCTCGCCACGGCCGTGTCCACACCAGGCTCGCCGTCGTACGGCCGGTTCCTCACCCCCGCACAGTGGGAAGCGCGCTTCAGCCCCACCACCGCGCAGGTGGCCCAGGTGCGGGCGTGGCTGCGGGCCCAGGGCCTGCGCGTCCCGTCGGTGTCCGCCGACCGGCTGGCGGTGGAGGTGGCGGGGACGAGCGCCGGGGTGGAGCGTGCCTTCGACACCACGCTCGGGTACCGGATGGTCGCCGGACAGCAGGTCCGGGCGGCGGAGACGAACCTCTCCGTGCCGTCGTCGCTGGCCGGGATCGTGGCCGGGTCGGTGGGCCTGAACGAGACCTCCGCCACCGCCATGACCGCTCCCACCCGCACTGCACACACCCGCGCCGCGCATGCCCGCGGCGGGCGTACCGCTGCTGCGCATGCCGGTGCCGCGCATGCCGGTGCCGCGCATGCCGGTGCCGCGGCGCGCCAGATCCTCCCTCCGACGCCGCCTCCCGTGGCGCCTCCGTGCAGCCAGTACTACGGGCAGAAGTTCGACACCACCGATCCCCCGTTCGGCGTCGGCTACCTCGATCCGCTCCCCTACGTCGGCTGCGGCTACACGCCTGCGCAGATGCGCACCGCCTACGGGACCACCAGCCTCGTGGCGACGGGGGACACCGGTGCGGGCCAGACCGTCGCCCTCATCGACGCCTATGCGTCGCCCACGCTTTTTTCGGACGCCCAGACCTACTTCCGCACCAACGACCCCGGCCATCCGCTGGCGGCGTCACAGTTCAGCGAGATCACGGCCCGGTCCTTCAACGGCGTCGAGGCGTGCTCGGCCAGCGGCTGGTACACCGAGTCCGCTCTCGACGTCGAGGCCGTCCACGCCATGGCACCGGGCGCGCACATCCTGTACGTCGGCACCAAGAACTGCAATCTCCCCCTGTACGACGCGTTGCGGACAGTGGTGGACCGTCACCTGGCCGACATCGTCTCCGCCTCGTGGAGCGACGAGGCCGGAGACGTGCTCGACGACACGGGGCTGCGCACCTCCGTCGGCAACACGCTCCTGATGGCGGCGTCGACCGGGGTCAGCGTCGTGTTCGCCAGCGGTGACGACGGGGACGAGTACGCCAACACCGGAAGGGTCGCACCCGACTTCCCGCCCTCGAGCCCGTGGGCGACGGCAGTGGGCGGCACCACGCTCGAGCTCGGCTTCGGTGTCCGCCAGCTCGGGTGGTCGACGGGGCTCAGCTACCGGTGCACGTCGCTCCTCGTCGGCTCCTACGGCTGCACGGCGGCCACCATCAACCGCTGGCTGGCACCGCTGTTCGACACCGGACCGGGCCGGGGTGGCTCGGGTGGGGGGACGAGCTACCAGTACTCGCAGCCCGCCTACCAGATCGGGGTCGTCCCCGCCGCCCTGGCCACGCGCAACGGCCCCACTCCCATGCGGGTGGAGCCCGACATCTCCATGGACGGCGACCCCGGTACGGGGTTCCTCGAGGGCCTCACCGAGACGACCCCCACCGGGGTGCGCTACGGCCAGTTCGCCGAGGGTGGCACGAGCCTCTCCGCGCCCCTCTTCGCCGGGCTGGTGGCGTTGGCCGACCAGGCCCACCGGGGATCGCTCGGCTTTTTGAACCCCGCCCTCTACAGCCTGGACCGGGCGGACCCGGCCGCCATCTACGACGTGGGGGCGATGTCGGGACAGGCCCAGAGCCAGATCTCCTACGACAACAACTTCGACGCGTCGGGAGGGTACGACGACGCCACCCGCATCGACGACTACCAGGGGACCGAGGCCCACTGCGTCGCCAACCTGGGCTGCACGAGCAGGACCATCTCCCTGTCGGCCGGCACGGGCTATGACGACATGACCGGCTTGGGCACGCCGGCATCGGGGTTCGTCCCCGCACTGGCCAGGCTCTGATCCGCGACGCCCGGCCGAGCGGCTCAGGACGCGGAGAGCGGGAGGTCGATCTCTGCCGTGCCGGTCAGATGGTCGCCGAGGTCGTTTCGGGCCCTGAAGGCGACGGCGATGACGGCCACGCCGTCGTGGTGGTCGACGCCGACGACCTCACCGGTGTAGACGAGCCTGCTCCCGGGGAACATGGGGACACCCAGGCGAATGGCGAGCGTGCGCACCTTGGCGTCGGGCCCCGCCCAGTCCGTGAGGAACCGGCTGCAGTAGGCCGTGTCGGACAGGATGTTCATGAAGATGTCCGGCGCACCCTGGGAGTTGGCATAGCCACGATCGTGGTGCACGGGCATGAAGTCGCGCGTGGCGATGGCACCGGCCACGATCACCGTGGCCGTGACGTCGATGTCGAGCGGCGTCAGCTCGGTCCCCACGCCGATGTCCGACACCGAGAGGGTGGCGTGCGGCGTGCTCGGGCCGTGCGGTGTGCTCATGACGGGCCCCCGGACGGCTTGAACTTGAGGATCCGGAACCGCTGTCGCCCCACCACGTCCCCTGCCTCGTCGCTGTAGGTCGTGACCCAGGTGACAAAGCGCCCCGCGCCCAGACGGGTCTGCTTCTCCTGCGAGATCTCCTCGATGGTGGACGCCGCCGACACCACCTCGCCCAGCCGCAGGTAGCGGACGATCTCGAACTCCGAGTTGGTGGCCAGGGTGCCCACGTACCCGGCTTCGTCGAGCAGGGCCAGAGGGGCGTTCTGGGCGGCGTCGACGGGCGACCCGCCCCGCCCGGCGATCCCCGTGATCCTGGGCGTCGCCATGGTCCAGGTCTGAAGCATGAGGGGCGGGGCCACGATCTCGCCGAAGCGCGAGCGCGAGGCGGCGTCGGGGTCGGTGTAGACGGGGTTGCCGTCCTCGAAGGCTGCGGCCCAGTGCCGGATCATCGGTTGGTTGACGGGATCCGGCGCCACCGAACCGCCCCCGACGGGTTTCCCGATCAGGGCCGCCACGCGGCGCTCGAACGTCTCCTCGGTCGCATCAGCGCTCTGCACCCGCCAGACCCCCCGGTCCGCTCACCGTCCCGGTTTTCCTAGACGGTCGCCGACCCGTTTGTCGATCCCGGGCGACACCTCACGCCGCCGCCGCCTCGAGCTCGACGCCGGCCGCCTCGGGCACCGCCGCCTCCGCCGTGGACCGGATGAGGAAGGTCACGATGGCAAGCGCCACCACGGCGAAGATGGCACCGGCTCCCATGGTGATGTCGATGCCGTGCACCAGGGCGGCGCGCGCCGCCCCACTCGCCGTGGCGGCCTGGCTCAGTCCGGCCGAGCGGGCACCGGGGGTGACGGTGTCGAAGATGGTGACGAGCACGGCCAGACCGAGCGCTGCACCCACCTGCTGCATGACGTTCACGAGCCCCGAGGCGGCACCGGCGTCGGCGTGGGCCACGCCGGCGAGCCCGGCCGTGGTCAGGCTGACGAAGGAGATGCCCATGCCGGCACCGATGAGGATGAGGCTGGCCAGCACCTGCGGGTAGCCCGTGCCCACATGGAGCTGGGTCGCCAGCAGCAACCCGAGGGCCGAGCTCGCCAGGCCCACCATCATGAGCGCCTTGGCCGGGATGCGGTTGACGAGCACCTTGCTCGTGAGCTGGGACGACAGGAACACCGACAAGGGGGTGGGCAGGAACCCGATGCCGGTGACGAGCGAAGAGTGTCCCTGGATGTCCTGGAGGAACTGGGTGAGGAAGAAGATGATGCCGTACATGCCGGCGTACCCGAGGCCGCGGGCGACGTTGGCCGAGGCCCGGGTGCGGTCGGTGAGGATCCGCAGGGGCAGGATGGGCTCGGCCGCCGTCCGCTCGATGTGGACGAAGAGCGCCAGCAGGCCCACCCCGACGGCCAGCGAGCCGACGGTGACGGGAGCAGCCCAGCCGTCGCTTCCTGCCTCCACCAGACCGAACACCACCGCCGTCATCCCCACTGTGGAGGTGATCGCACCAGCCAGGTCGAACCGGCCGCGGCGGCGCTCGGTCTCGGTCAGCACGGCCCGGCCCACGAGGAAGACGGCCACTCCGATGGGGACGTTCACGAACATGACCCACCGCCACGACGCCCATTCGGTGAGCAGCCCGCCCGCCACGAGGCCCATGGCCCCGCCCGCGGCCGACACCGTGGTGAACAGGCCGATGGCCCGGATCCGGGCCGACCCCTCCTTGAAGGTGGTGGTGAGCAGGGCCAGCGCGGCGGGGGCGGCCAGCGCGCCCCCCACGCCCTGCAGGGCCCGGGCGCCCAGGAGCATCACCCCGGAGGTGGCGAACCCGCCCGCCAGCGAGC
>JBEKVE010000187.1:0-6186 GCA_049514335.1 Acidimicrobiales bacterium | reverse complement strand
CGAGACCTGCCCGTCCTCCGACGGGGCCGCCGCCATGGTGCTCGCCTCGGAGCGCGTGGCCGACTCCGCCGCCACGGGGCGCCCGCCGGCGTGGATCCACGGCATGGCCATGCGTTCGGAGCCCACCATGTTCGCCGGGCGCGACCAGGTGAACCCCCAGGCCAGCAAGGACTGCGCCGCCGATGTGTACCGCCAGGCGGGCATCACCGACCCCCGGGGCCAGATCGACGTGGCCGAGGTGTACGTGCCCTTCTCGTGGTACGAGCCGATGTGGCTGGAGAGCCTCGGCTTCGCGCCCGAGGGCGAGGGGTGGAAGCTCACCGACGAAGGTGCCACCGCCCTCGACGGGGGCGACATCCCGTGGAACTGCTCGGGTGGCGTGCTGTCGTCGAATCCCATCGGGGCGTCGGGGATGCTGCGCTTCCTCGAGGTCGCCATGCAGGTGCGGGGGCAGGCGGGCGAGCACCAGGTCCCCGACGTGCGCCGGGCACTGGGTCACGCCTACGGCGGTGGCTCGCAGTTCTTCTCCATGTGGGTGCTCGGCACCGACAAGCCCTGAGCCCGTTCCCGGGCCGGCGGGTGCCCACCGCTACACTGCGGGTCGTTCCCATCCAGGCCGGTTCGAAGCCGTCCTCGCCGGGGCCCGGGCCGAGCCGCCCGAGGCCGTCGACGAAGGCGAAACGGAGGTACGCCCCATGAAGGTGGTCGTGGACTACGACGTGTGCGCGTCCAACGCCGTGTGCATGGGCATCGTGCCCGAGGTGTTCGAGGTGCGCGACGACGGGTTTCTGTACGTGCTCCAGGAGAACCCCCCCTCCGAGCTGTGGGACAAGGTCCGCATGGCGGCCAACAATTGCCCGACCGGGGCGATCACGCTCGTCGAGGACGAGTAACGCCTGTGGCCGCCGCGACCTCCGGCGCCGGCCACCCGCGGGTCCGCTTCGCCCCGTCGCCTACGGGGTTCCTGCACGTGGGCAGCGCACGTGCCGCCCTGTTCAATTGGTTGTTCGCCCGGCACACCGGCGGCACGTTCGTCTTGCGCATCGAGGACACCGACGCCGAGCGCAACCGCGAGGAATGGGTGGACGGCATCCTGTCGTCGCTGTCGTGGCTGGGCATGGACCCCGACGAGGGGCCGTACCGCCAATCAGCGCGCAGCGCGGCGCACGCCGAGGCGATCGACACCCTGTGGGATGCGGGCGCGCTCTACGCCTGCGGGTGTGCCCGCGAGGAGATCGACGCCCGCACCAAGCAGAACGCCACGCCCGGCTACGACGGGCACTGCCGGGAGCTCGGACTCGGGCGCGACGCCGGGGCGCTGCGGTTCAAGGTGCCGCGCCCCGGCACCACCGTGGTGCACGACCTCATCCGGGGTGACGTGACCTTCGCCCACGACGCCATCGAGGACTTCGTGGTGGTGAAATCGACCGGCGCCCCTCTGTTCGTGCTGGCCAACGTGGTGGACGACATCGCCATGGGCATCACCCACGTCATCCGGGGTGAGGACCTGCTCCCGTCCACGCCCAAGGGCCTGTTGCTGTGGGACGTGCTCGAGGGCTCCGCCACGTCCCGTCCGGCGTTCGCCCACCTGCCCCTGCTCGTGAACGCCAGCCGCAAGAAGCTGTCCAAGCGGCGCGACGACGTGGCGGTGGAGTCGTACCAGGCCCAGGGGTACCTGCCCGACGCCATGCGCAACTACCTGGCCCTTCTGGGGTGGAGCGACCCCGAGGGTCGCGAGCTGTTGGACGAGGGGGCGCTGATCGCCGCCTTCGAGCTCGCCGCCGTCAACCACGCCCCCGCCTTCTTCGACGTCGACAAGCTCAAGTGGATGAACAAGGAGTACCTGCGGGCCATGACGACCGACGATTTCGTCGAGGCCGCCCGACCGTGGCTGGTCGCCCCGCACGCCTCGTGGGCTCCTGAGCAGTTCGACGAAGCGGTGTTCCGGGCCATGGCGCCCCTGGTCCGAGAGCGCGTCGAGGTCCTGGGGGAGGTGCCGGGGATGGTGGACTTCCTGTTCCTGGACGAGCCCCTCGTCGACGAGGCGTCGTGGAAGGCGGTGGCCGGCGACCCGGCGGCGCCGGCCGTCCTCGACGGTGCCCTCGCCGCCTACGAGGGGTGCGAATGGGAGGCCGAAGCCCTGCACAGCGCCACCCTCACCCTGGCCGAGGGGCTGGGCCTCAAGCTCAACAAGGCGCAGGCTCCGATCCGGGTGGCAGTCACCGGACGGCGGGTGGGTCCCCCCCTATTCCAGTCCATGGAGGTCCTGGGGCGCGAGGCTGTACGGGCGCGCCTGCGGGTGGCCCGGGACCGGTTGGGCCACGGCGCAGGCTGAACGTCAGGCCGGCGGCGCCGGCCGGAGGAACGGGGGACTGACCGGTGGCGATGCTCGGGGACGCGATGGTGCGGGGCGCGCGCGCCGTCCGTTGGGTCCTGCAACGGCTCCTCATCATCGTCATCGTGCTCGGGGGCTACCTGGGGGTGACCGCCGTGCAGGTGTGGCTCACCTCGCGCCACGACGACCCCCGACCGGTGCAGGCCATCGTGGTGATGGGGGCGGCGCAGTACGACGGGGTGCCCTCGCCCGACCTGGTGTCCCGGCTCCAAGACGCGCAGCGCCTGTGGGGAAAGGATGCAAACCAGATCGTGGTGACGGGCTCCAAGCAGGCCGGGGACACCTACACCGAGGCCGAGGCGTCGGCGGCCTGGCTCACCCAGCACGGCGTCCCCGCCGACGACATCATCCAGGTGGGCGGGAACGACACCTGGGCCAGCCTGTCGTTGGCTGCGACGGCGTTGCACAAGCAGGGCGAGGACAAGGTGCTCATCGCCACCGACGGGTTCCACGAGGACCGCTGCCTGGCCATCGCCTCGTCTCTGGGCCTCCAGGCGTGGCCGGTGCCGGCCACCGGATCCCCCATCAGCGGGCTGTCGAGCGTGCCGTACTTCGCCAAGGAGACGGTAGGGGTGGGCCTGGGCAGGGTCGTGGGGTACTCACGCCTGCACGCCCTGGGGTAGCCTGCGAAGTCACCTTTCGGGGGTGGTGTAATCGGCAACACGGCAGGTTCTGGCCCTGTTATTGGGGGTTCGAGTCCTCCCCCCCGAGCCAACCGGCGGTCCCGGGCGACGCGGTCTCTTGTGCTATGGACGCGTTCGCCGGGGTCGTCGGGAGCAGGCGAACACCGGCGCAGGACGGTGCCTCGTAGCAGGGACGCCTCGGGTCGAATGGGTCCTTCCCCGCGGGTAGCATGACCGGGCCCGCAGGGCACTCCGGGCCCCATCGTCTAGTGGCCGAGGACACCACCCTCTCAAGGTGGAGACACGGGTTCGAATCCCGTTGGGGCTGCCACTCCGTCCACAATCCGAACCGCGTCGACAGAGAGGCGAAACGTCGGGTACACCTGTCTGCGGTCCTCAATTGTCACCCGATGGGTGAGTGCTCTCATGACCGCCTTGCGGGTAGGCGTCTGACCGTGTGTGAGGACGTGACGAAGTTGCAGGCGTAGAGCGTCGAGTTGCACCGGGTCGGGATGCCCCACGACAGTCTCTTCGAGTCGATCCTGGATCTCCTCTTTGCGCCAGCGCAATTCGGCCAGTTGTTTGGACAGCTTTTCGACCCGTGGACCGAGCTGAGATTCAGACAATTTCCCAGCTTCGAAGGCATTCAGGTAGCGATCAAGAGCGGCCTCGCCCTTGGCAATATCACTCTCGACCCCCCCAAGTTCCTGTATGAGATTCGGCCGGCCGGCGTTGAGCGCCTCAGCCGCTCGTTGAAGCGCCTCGCTGACCAGGTCGGTTCTCTCGTACGTCTCACACAGAGCGGCGAGCACAGCCTCGTCAAGCTCCTCGGCCGGAAGCCGGTCGCTCGAACAGGAGGAAACCCCGTAGCGCTGTCGGGAGTGGCAGACGTAGTAGGAATACCGGGCACTTCTCCCGTGGGCGGCGGCACCGACGTAGTGCTTGCCGCACCGGGCGCAGAAGACGAGGCCACTCAGGAGGTAGTCCGAGGAGTTGGAGCGACGAAGCGAACGGTCTTCGCCGCGCTCTTCGAGAAGCACCTGGGCCGCCTCGAAGATGGCGGCATCAACAAGCGGCGGGTGGGTCGCAGGGTAGTGGGCTCCCCGGAAGAAGATCTCACCGAGGTAGGCGCGGTTTCGGAGCACCGTTAATACCGAAGCGTGGCTCCAGGGGCGGCCGTGGCGCGTCCGCCGACCCCGCTCGTTGAGCCGATTGCCGATGGCCCTGGCTCCGAGTCGTTCCTCGGCGTACATACGAAAGATGACGGGCACCACCGGCGCCTCGTGTTCGTTCACGGCAAGGCAGTCGTGCTCGCGGTCGATGTCATAGCCAAAGGGTCGCTGTCCTCCGCACCAGCCACCTCGGGAGGCCTTGCGTTCCATGCCGGCAATGACCCGGTCGATGATGGTCGCTCGTTCGAACTCAGCGAAGACCCCCAGCATCTGCACCATCATCCGTCCCGCCGGCGTGGTGGTGTCGAAGGGTTCGGTCGCTGAACGAAAACCGGCGGTGGCGCTGTCGAGTTCCTCGAGGATCTGAGCGAGACCCCGAACCGACCGAGAGAGCCGGTCGACGCGGTAGACCAGGAGCAGATCGTAGCGTCCTGCACGGGCCTCTCCGAGGGCCCGCTTCAACCCCGGGCGCTCCAGGCTGGCCCCGCTCATCTGATCGGAGAACTCGCGAACGAGCTGCCAGTCCTCCTGGCTGTCGATGTACTTGCCCAGTCGATCGGACTGCGCGCTCAACGAGTAGGGCTGATGCTCTTCGTCGGTCGAGATCCTCGTGTAGGTGGCTATCCGCATGCGCCCTCCGCATGATTCGGCGACACTGAACTCTGTTCAAGGCCGGGGTCCGACGCATGAGACCTCGATTCGGGCCGAAGATCAAGTTCGTGGCTCGAAGCCGCGGTTCTGTGCACCAGGTCCTCGAACAGGCAGGACAGGGCCCTGACGGCGGGTTCCCGTTGGTCCTTTGGGAGGGGGACGAAGCCAGGTCGGTGGACGACGACCGGCTTGTCCTTTGCCGAGGTGGGCGCCGAAGGCCGTCTCACACGGTCGCCTTCGGTGTCACGGGAGAAACGAGCCTTGGGCAATTGCGAGGCGAGGTGGACCACTCCAGTGGAAGCTGTCTGAGACAGAAGAATCTCGCTCGCCTGGCCGATCCGTCGTCCGGAGTTTTGCTTGGGGGCGGATATCTCCCCCAGAGCGTGGGGTACCTCGACCTCGCAGATTGAAGACACCCGGAATGTCGGTGCGGTGAGCGTAGGGTTCGCAACGTGAGAGCACGACGACTCGCACTTCGGCGTGGATGTGGCCAAGTCGATAGATGACGTTGAATCGGAATGGGCTGCCTCCGTTGTTTGTGTGTGTCGAGTTACCAAGGCGACTGGATGTATTGGCGGGCGTTCCTGAGGCAACAGCCTCGAACGCCGAAGAGCGTCACCAATAGAACAAGGGGTTCAGGCCACTTTTCTGACAATTTATTTCGACAATCCCTGACGACTACGACTCCTGGACTCGCGTTGTTAAGCGGGCCGATCTCGCGAATTCCGGCTGAACCCCCACACGCGGGGTACCCACTACCCCACACGCGGGGTAGTGGTCGATTCGTCCTCGAACACCGCGCCGCAGCACCTGTCCAAGAAATCTCCGTCGGGGATCTGAGGCCCCATGGCGGGTTGACTACCCCGCCGCCCGTCTCCCGAGTACCCCGCCGCGCTGAGCTGCACAAACGCCTCTGTCCGGTTCCCCGTCTCATGACTACCCCACATCCGGGGTAGTGGCGGGGTAGCGCCTCACGAGTGCAATTCGGGGGAAAAGCGGGGGAGGTCCTGTGTCTGAATACCAGCTCCGAAGTGAAGGATCCCGAGGCAGCTCGTCGCGTTCTCCCCCACGCGCCCTCCGACTCCCTGGAGAGGACATTCGATTTCTCATCACACCGGCGCGGCCCCTCGCCCCCGACGGCACCTGTTGACCGGCCTTTCCGATCGAGCCGTCGCCCTTGGCGATGGCGTGACATCCCATCATGGGGCACCACCAGTGCGACGCCGTGATGGGGGGTGCACGTGGCTCGGGCCCACTGGTTGGCGGAGCGTGGGGTTTGGCTGACCTGGGTGGTCCGGCGGGGGTGACGTAGGGCCGAGTGGCCACAGGTGCGGCGCTGTCCCGA
>JBEKVE010000186.1:0-6188 GCA_049514335.1 Acidimicrobiales bacterium | reverse complement strand
GCCCGGGGGTGTCGACGATGGTGATGGTGACGTCGCCGTATTGCACGGCGATGTGCTTGGCCAGGATGGTGATGCCCTTCTCGCGCTCGAGATCACCCGAGTCGAGGACACGGTCGGCCACCTCCTGATTGGCGCGGAAGGACCCGGTCTGGCGGAGCATGGCGTCGACGAGGGTGGTCTTGCCGTGGTCGACGTGGGCCACGATGGCCACGTTGCGCAGGTCCTGGCGTTCGGCCATGGGGCTCATTCCACTGCCATCTGCGTCTGGCGGGACTGCTCGGCGGCGGCTTCCCACTTGGCCTCGATGCGGCCGAAGCGCCAGATGAGCAGGGCCACGACCCACGTCACCACGAACACGCCCACGATGACGAAGCCGGCCGAGTTGATGTTGAACGACTCGAAGAACCCCCAGAACGAGCCGCCCAGATGGGCTTCCTGGCCGAGGAGGCCCACCAGCTCGATGGTGCCGATGAAGAAGGCCACGAACACCGACAGCCCGGTGATGGTGATGTTGTAATAGACCTTGCGCACCGGCTTGGCGAAGGCCCAGTCGTAGGCGAAGTTCATGAAGCACCCGTCGATGGTGTCGAAGAGGCTCATCCCCGCCGCGAACAGGATGGGCAGCGACAAGATGGCGTAGAACGGAAGCCCCCCGACCACCGCCGTCCCGGCCAGCACGAGCAGGGCGATCTCGGTGGCGGTGTCGAAGCCCAGGCCGAAGAGCACGCCCACCGGATAGATCTTCCACGGCGTGTCGATGCGCCGGGCGAGCGGTCCGAAGAAGCGGTTCATGAGCCCGCGGTTGTTGAGCTGCCGCTCGAGCTCCTCGTCGTCGTAGGTCCCCCGGCGCATCTCCCGGAACACCCGCACGATGGAGAGCAGGACCACCAGGTTCAAGATGGCGATGAGGTAGAGGAAGGCTCCCGACACCGACGTCCCGATGATGGTGGTGGTGGTGTGCAGCGAGGACTTGCCGTTGCTGACGGCGCCGTTCAGGGAGCGGATGCCGAAGTTGAGCAGCACGGCGAGGATGAAGACGATGGTGGAGTGCCCGAGGGAGAAGAAGAAGCCGACGCTCAGGGGTCGCTTTCCCTCGCTCACGAGCTTGCGCGTCGTGTTGTCGATGGCGGCGATGTGGTCGGCGTCGAAGGCGTGGCGCATGCCGAGGGTGTAGGCCAGGATGCCCGTGCCCACGCCGAAGATCTCGGTCCGGCTGATGCGGTAGTGGTGCCCGAGGGCGAGCGCCAACATGGCCCAGCCGAGCACGTTGAGGCCGATCACGATGCCGGTCATGGCACCGACGCGGGCCCATTCACCGGGCGTGAGGCCGTCGCGCACCTTGGCCAGCCTGGTGCGGGGGTCCGCCATGCCGTCAATCCTCCTCGGGGGCCGTCGCCCTCCACCATAGGAAAGATGCGAACAGGTCGCAACTGCACCTTGCTTGCCGGTAGTGGGGGTTCGTAGGATGGGGCTGTGAGGGGGAGCACCGTGCCCGCCGGCGCCGAGCCGGGCGCCGTGGAGTGCGTGGAGGACGCCCTCTCGCTCGTGCGCGAGCGGGGCGGCCGGGTGACGAGCTCGCGCCGGCTCCTGCTGGCGGCGCTGTTCGATGCCCAGGAGCACCGCACGGCGGAGGAGCTGGCCGAAGAGGTCCAGGCCGCCGCCCCCGACGTCCACCTCTCGACGATCTACCGCAACCTCGACGAGCTCGAGCGCCTGGGGGTGGTCGTCCACGCCCACCTCGGCCACGGACCGGCCACGTACCATCTCGCCGCCGGCGCCCACGGGCACTTCGTGTGCGAGGTGTGCGGCGCCATGGTCGAAGCGCCCGACGACATGTTCCGCGGCCTGTCGCGCGCCGCCAAGGACCGCTTCGGCTTCGCCATCGACCCCCACCACTTCGCCGTGCTCGGGCGGTGCCGGGACTGCCGCTGACGGCAGCTCACGCGTCGTCGGAACCGCCCTGGCGGCCGTGCTTCCAGTACCCGCGCACCGCGGCGTGGGCCCGGGGCAGCCCCCGTTCCTCGAAGAGGTAGCGCCGCAGCTGCTGCACGGCCGAGGCCTCGCCCGCCACCCACACCCGGGTGCCGGGGTGAAGCGGGGCCCCACGCACGGCGGCCACGAGCGCCGCCCCCGGGGGTTCGTGGCGCGACCGCACCCACCACTGCAGGCGGGCGCCGGGGTGCTCGGGGAGCAGCACGCGCCCGTCGGGGGTGGCCACCTCGATGTGCACGGCCACCGGCGTGGCCGGGGGAAGGGCTTCGAGCAGCTGGGCCAGAGCCGCCAGGGCGGTCTCGTCTCCGCCCAGGAGGAAGGCGGGCGCCGCGGCGTCGATTCCGTAGCCGCGCCCGGGCCCCGACACCGCCACCGGGTCGCCGGTGCTGGCGTCTCGGGCCCACGACGACGCCGCGCCCTCGCCGTGCACCACGACCTCCACGTCGAGCTCGAGCGACCGGTGGTCGACGTGGCGGGGCGTCAAGGTGCGGATGATGGGGCGGCGGCCGTCGGGCAGGAGGAACTCGTTGCCGGTCCATGCCGGCAGCACGAGCCGGCCGGCTCGGGGTGGGGGCAGCAGCACGCGGACGCTGGCGGCGGGGCCGGGCGGGGGAAAGTCGGCCAGCCCGGGCCCGCCCAGCGTCACGCGCACCAGGTGGGGGCCGCGTGGCTCGGTGCGCCGCACCTCGAGGGGGAGGAACGGCGGCGGCGCCCGGCGCGCCCGGGCGGCGGGCGGGCTCGGCTCCGGCGCGTCCACGACGCCCAGCGTCCCAGACGCGCCGGGTCGGGGCGCGGCAGGTGTTCGGGTCGACCGTGCGGTGTACCGTCGCGTCGACGACAGCGGTCGTCGCGCCCGGCGCACGTCGCCGCAGCCTGCGGAACCGGAGGGAAGACGATGTTCAAGACCATCGTGGTGGGAGCGGACGACTCCCCCACCGCCGCCCAGGCCGTCACCGCGGCCATGGACCTGGCCCGGTTCTGCGGTGCGCAGCTGCACATCGTCACCGCCTACAAGCCGGAGCGGGCCCGTCCCCCGCGCGAGCAGGGGCTCCCCGAGGAGCTGCGCTATTCCTTGGCGCAACACCCCGCCGACCGGCTCCTCGAGCACCTGGCCTCCATGGCCCGCAGCGCGTCGCTCGAGCCCATCGTCCACGCCGCCGCCGGCGAGCCCGCCGACTCCCTCACCACCATCGCCGCCCAGGAGGGGGCGGATCTGATCGTGGTGGGCAACAAGGGGATGAAGGGCGCCCGGCGCGTGCTCGGCAGCGTGCCCAACGACGTGGCCCACAAGGCATCGTGCTCGGTGCTCATCGTCGACACGACGGGCTGAGCCGCTCGTCGCCACAAGGGCGTCAGTCCCCGTCCCAACAGCCGAGGATCACGTCGGCGACGGTGACGGCCACGTCCGACGCGCTGGTGGGCGGAACCCCGAACTGCGACGGCAGGCCGGTGATGTCGACGAACAGCACCTTCCAGTCCTTGCGCACCACCACCGAACCGTCGGTGGTGGAGAAGGCGCCCTGGCCGAGATTGGCGACGGACCCGGTGTCGCCCAGGCTGGAGTGCAGGGAGCGGAAGTAGCCGACGGTCTGGGACCAGCTCGACAGCTCCTGCACCGACAGGGTGAAGGAGCCGTTGGGGTAGGTGTAGCGGCACGAGTAGCGGTGCTGGACCCAGGTGGGCGTCTGCACCACCGCCTTCAAACCCAGGGCGTCGGCGATCTCGCGTTGGGCGTCGACGGCGCACACCATCTTGGAGATCTTCGACGGGGACCGTCCCGCCGGCAGCGGGGCCCGGGTCTCCTGGGCGTGTCGGGCCGACGACGGCGAGCTGGCGCAGGCGGCCGCCACCACCACCACTCCCAGCAACGCCAGCCGAACGCGGGCCACGGGCAAGGGTAACCGGGGGGCTCGACCGGTTGTCCGCATCCCCGACGGGTGGGACCCGGTCAGGCCGCGCCCCCGGCGCCCGTGTCCACGGCGGGCCGGCCCCGGTGCCACAGCCCCAGGAAGGCGGTCACCGCCACCACCACGTACGCCACCCACACGAGCAGCTCGAGTCCCGTGGGCCGTCCCACGTAGCCGAAGAAGGTATGGACGATGTCGCCGAGGGTGCTGCCCTCGTTCAGCACGCGGTTGGTGTTCCACAGGGGATGCGTGAGCACCGGCAGCCACCCGAGCGATTGCATGTCGTCGACCGCATCGACGAGCAGGCCGGCGGCGAAGACCATGAGGAGCGCGCCCACCACCTTGAAGAACAGGGCCACGTTCAGCCGCTTGCCCAGGCGGTAGACGGCGAAGGCGACGCACAAGGCGACGGCGAGCCCGGCCACGGCCCCGGCCAGTGCACCCTTGGCCGAGGTCGAGAACACGATGGCCAGCGTGAACACGACGGTCTCGAGCCCCTCGCGCCCCACCGCCTGGAAGGCGATGAGGAACAAGCCACGTCGCTCGCCCCGGCCGATGGCCGCCTGGGTGCGTTCCTGCAGCTCGTGGGAGAACGACCGGGCGTGGTTGCGCATCCAGAAGGTCATGTAGGTGAGCACCACCGCGGCGAGCAGGTACGTCGCCGTCTCGAAGATGGTCTGCACGTCGGTGCCGTCGTAGCTGTGGATGGTCAGGTAGGCGGCCACCCCCGCTCCGCCCGCCAGCACGAGTGCGGCACCCACGCCCGCCAGGACGTCCACGAAATGGCGGCGCTCGCCGATGCGGTCCAGGTAGGCGAGCAGGATCGCCACGATCATGCTCGCCTCGATCCCCTCGCGGAGAAAGATCACGAAGGTCGCTACCACCGCAACTAAGGTTAGGCTTACCTTATATTGACCGTCAACCCCCTGGTCAGGGCGAAGATCGCCGGCATGGTCAGGCCAGGGCGATCAGGCCAGGGTGATCAGGGGAGAGGATCGACGGCGGTGCGCCCGGCGTCGGAGACGTGGTCGCTCCATCCGCTGCCGTCCCAGAAGCGCAGCTCGTGGCGGCCACCGGGATCGCGGTACCAGCCGGCCGGTACCGGTGGCGGCGTCACGACGGCAGGGGACGGGGGCGGCGCCAGAACCACGGGCCCGGGCCCGGGCGCGGGCACCACGCCCGGCGCCGGGACCGGTGCCGTCACCGCCGCCGGCGGTAGCGGCACGGTGGTGGTCCGCTCGCGCGCCACGCGGCTGCGGGCGGCGATGTCGTCGAACAGCGCCTCGGCCTCGGCCGCGTCGCGGTCGCGGAACACGGCGTGCACCCGCCGACCCGCCGCGTCCACGTGCACCGAGGACAGGCCCGCCAGGCGCTGGGCCGGCCCCTGGACCAGTCGGACGCTCTGGACCTTGTGCAGCGGAACCCAGCTGGTCACCTTCTGGACCCTCCCCGTCACGGCGACGGCCAGGGCGTCGTCCACCCCGGCGGAGAGGAAGTGGTAGCTGAACGGCGCCTTGGCCATGGCCCGGCGCGGTGGTGCGGAGAGCGCCGGGCCGCCCGGGCCTACCACGCTCTGCACGAGGAACCGGGCGGCGTCCTCGGTCCCCACCGGCAGGAGCGCCTTCGTGACCGTGCCGGCCCGCGATCCCTGGCCCGCCCCGGCCGAGCCGCCGGCGATCTCCACCTCGAGGCGGCACCACCCGAACGGCCGCCACAGCAGGGGCTGCAACTTGCGCACGGCCTGCACCCGCCGCACGGGGATCGTCTCCGACACCGTGCCGAGCAGCCCGCGGCGGATGCGGATGCCGTCCGGGGCGTACGCCACGGTGAAGCCGTACTGCTCCGACACCCGCGTCCACACGGCGCGCACCAGCCCCACCAGGTAGACGAGCAACGTGCCCCCGATGGCCACGGCGGCGGCTCTGGACACCGCCGAGACCACCACCTCGGCGGCGATCAGGACGACGGTCAGGAGGGTCGCCGACGACAGCGCCACCGACCCGGCCAGCCGGCCCGTGGGCACGGTCGCCACCGGGTGCTCCTCGGGCTCGGGCGTGGCCATGTCGAGGCCGTGGTGCCCGGCGAGGAGTCGTGCCCGGAGGTCGAGGGCGACAGGCTCAGAGAGGTAGGCGAGGCGCCCACCGGCGGCGTGCGAGCCGGCCAGGCGGATGCGCAGCTCGGCCAGGCCCAGGATGCGCGCCAGGAAGGGCCGGAAGACGTCCACCGCCTGGATGCGCGCCACCGGCAGCTGGCGCGAGTCGCGCCGAATGAGCCCCGACTCGATGCGCA
>JBEKVE010000185.1:0-6244 GCA_049514335.1 Acidimicrobiales bacterium | reverse complement strand
GCTCGACGGCGTCGGCCGACCCCGGGATGGGCTGCTCGGCCAGCCACACCACGCCGTCGAGGTCGATGATCCATGTCCCCCGCACTTGCGCCGGCACGGGCCCATGTTCGCAGATGCGTGCGCCGGTACAGTGCGGCCATGCGCTTCCTGCTGCCCGACGACCGGATCCCCGAGGCGTGGTTCAACGTGGTGCCCCACCTGCCCGAACCGCTGCAGCCACCGCTGCACCCCGGCACGCGCCAGCCCATCGGGCCCGACGACCTGGCCCCGCTGTTCCCCATGGCGCTCATCGGCCAGGAGGTGAGCGCCGAGCCCTGGATCGACGTCCCCGGCCCCGTGCTCGACGTGCTGCGCTCGTGGCGGCCCACGCCCCTGGTGCGCGCCAGTCGTCTCGAGGAGGCGCTCGGCACGCCCGCCCGCATCTATTACAAGGACGAGTCGGTGTCCCCGGCGGGATCGCACAAGCCCAACACCGCCGTGCCCCAGGCCTTCTACAACAAGGCCGAAGGCGTCGCCCGGCTCACCACCGAGACGGGCGCCGGGCAGTGGGGCAGCGCGCTGGCCTTCGCCACGACGCTGTTCGGCCTGGAGTGCAAGGTGTACATGGTGCGCGCCTCGTTCGAACAGAAGCCGTACCGCCGGGTGATGATGGAGGTCTGGGGAGCGGACGTGGAGCCCTCTCCCGTGGGCGAACCCGGCCACCCCGGATCGCTCGGCTCGGCCATCAGCGACGCCGTGGGCGACGCCGTGGGGCGCGACGATTCGCACTACTCGCTCGGCTCGGTGCTCAATCACGTGCTGTTGCACCAGACGGTGATCGGACTCGAGGCCAAGGAGCAGCTCGCCATGGCGGGCGAGGAGCGCCCTGACATCGTGATCGGCTCGTGCGGGGGTGGCTCGAACCTGGGGGGCATCTCGCTGCCCTTCGTGCCCGACACCGGCGTGGACATCCTGGCGGTGGAGCCCTCGTCGTGCCCGACACTCACCGAGGGTCGCTTCGAGTACGACTTCGGCGACACGGCGGGCATGACGCCGTTGCTCGCCATGTACACCCTGGGGCACGACTTCGTGCCCCCTTCCATCCACGCCGGGGGCCTGCGCTACCACGGCGACGCCCCCATCATCTGCAACCTGGTCAAGAACGGGCGGGTGCGCGCCGTGGCCTATCCGCAAGGCAAGGTGTTCGACGCCGCGCTGCAATTCGCCCGGACCGAGGGCACCATCCCCGCCCCGGAGACGGCGCACGCCATTCGTGCTGTCATCGACGAAGCCCTGGCGGCGCGCGAGTCAGGGGAGCACAAGGTGATCCTCTTCTCGTACTCGGGACACGGGCTGCTCGACCTGGGCGCCTACGACGACTACCTCCACGGCCGCCTCATCGAGGCCTGACGGCGGAGGGCTCGTCGGCGCAGCACGCGTCGGCGCAGATCGGTGCCTGCGGCGGTTTCGTGGCGAACAGCAGCTGCTGCTCCGGTGATGCGGCGTCCGGGACCGGGTCGGCCACGGGGTGTCCCATCCCGTCACCGGCGCGGCGCCGACGGCGCGCCGGGTCGACCACGGCGTGCACGCCGTCCTCGATGAGGCGCTGGGCAGCGGGCGCCAGATATGCCGAGCGGGCGTAGCGCCGGGACAGCTCGGCGTGCAGCTGCGGCCGCTCGCGGGCCACGAAGGCCAGAAAGTGCTCCTTCACGCCGCGTCGCAGATGCAACGCGATGGGCGTGATCGACACCGCCCCGGCCTCGACGCACGCCGCCGCCACCGCCTCGAGCTGCTCGGGGGCGTCGGACCACCCGGGGATGACCGGTGCCACGAGCACCCCGGTGGGGATGCCGGCGTCGTTCAGGCGGCGCACCGCCTCGACCCGGCGCCGGGGGTGCGGGGTGCCGGGTTCGGTCAGCTTCCACACCTCCTCGTCGAGCGTCCCGATGGACAGGTTGCAGTGCACGTCGGTCCGTGCCGCCGCCGCCACGAGCAGGTCGAGGTCGCGCAGGATGAGCGTCGACTTGGTGAGGATCGAAAAGGGATTGGCTGCCTCCCCCAGCGCCTCGACGATCCCCCTGGTGAGGTGGTAGCGGCCCTCGGCGCGCTGGTAGGGGTCGGTGTTGGTCCCCATGGCGATGTGCTGGCCGCGCCAGCGAGGCGAACGCAGCTCGGCCCGCACCCGCTCCACCGCGTTCACCTTGACCACGAGCTTGCGCTCGAAGTCCTCCCCCATCCCGAGACCCAGGTACTCGTGCGTGGGCCGGGCGAAGCAGTAGGTACAGGCGTGGCTGCAGCCGCGGTAGGCGTTGATGGTGTACCGGAAGGGCATGCGCGACGCGGCGGGGACCTCGTTGATGACGCGGCGGGCGTTCACGTGGAGGAATTCGAGGCCCCGGTACTCCCCGATGCCCACGTGGCGCTCGACGAGGTCCTCCTCGGCGAAGAGCATGGGCTGTCCCCCGTCGTCGTCGGCTCTTCGCCACCGCAGCTGCACGGGCCGGGGCACCGGGTCGGGCACCGGCGTATCGTATCGAACATATGTTCGATCTGTACAGGGCTCCTGACCAGGGCCGCATACCGGAGGGGCCGTAGACTGGGCCCATCACCCCGTCCGACGCACCCCCGCCCGACCCGACCTCGGCGAGCAGCGACGAGGGTCGCCCGCCGGCCACCGACGGCCGGCAGCCCTCGCTGAGCCGCCGGCGGTTCCTGCGCGCCTCGGGCACCGGTTTGGGCCTGGCTGCCCTGGGCGGGGCGGCGTACGGCGTCGACGGCGCGCTCGGTCCGGCCCGAGCGCGCCGGCACGACGCCGCGCACCGGACGGCGCGGCGCGGCGCCAAGGCGAAGACCCGCGCCACGGATGCGGTCGAGCAGGTGACCCTGGAGGGGGGCGTGTCGGCGCCGTCGGCGCCGTGGCTGGTCGAGGAGAACCTGCGACCGGGGACGCTCGATTGGGTGGTGAGCGCCACCACGCAGATCTACGGGTACTCCGACCACGTGAGCGCCGTCTCCGGCGACGTGGTGACCCTGTACGTCGACCCTCCAGCCGTGCCGTACACCGTCGAGCTGTACCGCATGGGCTACTACGGAGGACTCGGTGGTCGCCACGTGTGGAGCTCACCGGTCCTGTCGGGGTCGGCGAGCCAGCCCCGTCCCACCACCGACCCCGTCACCTTCATGGTCGAGTGCCAGTGGCAGCCGACGCTGCGGGTGGGGATCGACGACGCCTGGCCCCCCGGCGCGTACCTGTTCAAGCTGACAGGGAGCGACAACGGGCTCACGGCGGGGTACATCCCGTTGTGCATCCGCGACGACACCAGCACCGCCGCCTTTGCCGTGCAGCAGTCGGTCACCACGTGGCAGGCGTACAACGCCTGGGGCGGACGCAGCCTGTACGTGGGCCCGGGCGACGGCGCCACGGGCGAGGGCGGGGGCGCGGACCGCTCGCGGGTGGTGTCGTTCGACCGTCCCTATGACTCCCGGGGATGGGGGGCGCCGGACTTCCTCGGCAACGAATTCCCTCTCATCTACATGGTCGAGAGCCTCGGGCTCGACGCCACGTATTTCACCGACCTCGATCTGCACCAGGACCCGACCCGCCTGCTGCGCCACCGCTGCCTGTTCAGCCTGGGACACGACGAGTACTGGTCGAGCGCCATGCGCGACGGCGCGGCCACAGCCCTCGGGCGGGGCACGAACTTCGCCTTCCTCGGCGCCAACGCCATCTACCGGCACGTGCGCTTCGAGGACTCGCCGCTCGGGCCCGACCGCCACCAGGTCTGCTACAAGACCGACCTGGCCCGGGAAGACCCGCTGTGGGGCTCGGACCCCGCCGAGGTCACGGCCAACTGGCCCGATCCACCGGTCCCCCGGCCCGAGCAACAGGTCATCGGCTCGCAGTACGCCGACGTCGCCGCCCTCGCCGACATGGTCGTCGCCGATGCCGGCGCCTGGGTGTTCGTGGGGACCGGCGTCAGCGACGGTGAGCACCTCCACCTCGTCGTCGAAGGTGAGTACGACCACTACGAGCCCGGCCTGACCGGGTCGCCACAGAACGTCACGATCCTGGCCCACTCCCCCGTGCCCAACCGCGGCCCGGGGCGCTACTCGGACATGACGTACTACACCGCGCCCGGCGGTGGTGGGGTGCTCGCCACCGGGACGGCGTCGTTCGTGTCGCGGCTCTCCCACGCCCCCCGCATCTACGCCAACACCGTCCACCCGGCCTTCGCCGGGGTCACCCCCGTGTTGTGGCGGATGATGGCCAACGTCTTCTCGGTGTTCGGCTCCGGACCGGCCTCGGCGTCGCAGCCCTCCACGGGGAACTGGCAGGGCCTCGTCTAGCTCAGCCCGGAGGGGTGGACGCCACCACGGTGCCCGTCGCCGCCCCGTGCCCGTCCCCCTTCTCGCCGGCCACCGGCGCGGTGTCGGCGACGGGAGCAGCGACGGGGGTCGCCGGCGGAGGCGCCGGCTTGGGCACGAAGACGGCGGCCACTGCCCCCACGAGCGCCACTGCGGCGGCAGCGGCGAGACCCCGTGAGAACCCGCCCGACAGGGCGGTGGCCCGACGCGACGCGTCCACCACGCCCGGCCCGTCTGCGGCCAGGAGGGCGTGGGTGCGGTTGGCAGCCAGGGTGGCCAGCGCGGCCAGGGCGGTGGACGCGCCCACCTGCCGGCTCGTGTTGAGCACACCCGACGCCAGCCCCGCCTCGCTGCGGGCCACGCCGGCGGTGGCGGCGAAGGCGAGCGGGGTGATGGCCAGTCCCATGCCCAGCGTGGCCAGATCGGCGCCTCCGAACACCGAGCCCCAGTACGACCCGTGCGGCCCGGCCAGCGACAACCAGAACAGGCCACCGGCGCTCATGAACGCCCCCACCACCAACGGCAGCCGGACGCCGATGCGAGACACCAGGCGCGCGCTCACCTGCGCCCCGAGAGCGATACAGGCCGTCTGGGGGACGAACCCGAGCCCGGTCACGAGGGGCGAGAAGTGCAGCACGTCCTGGAGGTACAGCGAGACGAAGAACCACATCGAGAACATGGCGCCGCCCACGAAGAGCATGGCGATGTTGGACACGGCGAGTGCCCGTGACCGAAGCAGCCGGAACGGCACGAGGGGAACGGGCGCCAGGCGGGTCTCCACCACCACGAAGGCACCGAGGAACACCGCCGCCAGCAGGAGCGGGATCACGGTGGCGGAAGACGACCAGGCGTGGGTGTCGGTGCCGGCGACGGCGTAGACCAGCGCCACCAGGGCGGCGGTGACCGTCACGGCACCGGGCACGTCGAGGGCGCGCCGCTCCCCGTCGGCGCGCGTCTCGACCAGGACGACGCGGGCGGCCACGAGCGCGGCTGCGGCCACGGGCAGGTTGATGTAGAAGATCCAGCGCCACGACAGCAGGTCGGTGAGGATGCCGCCGAGCAGTGCCCCCGACGCGCCGCCGACGGCCGCCATGGCGCTCCAGATCCCGAGGGCCCGGGCCCGCTCCGCCGGAGCCCGGAAGGTCACCGTGAGGATGGTGAGCGTGGCGGGCGACAGCACGGCCGCCCCGAGACCCTGCAGGGCTCGCGCTCCCACCAGCATCGCCTGGTTCTGGGCCAGACCGCACACCAGGCTGGCGCCGGCGAAGAGGCACAGGCCGAGCATGAAGATGCGCCGTCGCCCGAAGAGGTCGGCGGCTCGTCCGCCGAGTAGGAGGAATCCGCCGAAGGCCAGCGCGTAGGCGTTCACCACCCATTGCAGGCCTGCCGTGCTGAAGCCCAGGTCGTGCTGCATCGAGGGCAGTGCCACGTTCACGATCGACAGATCGAGCACCACCATGAACTGCCCCACGCACACGACGGCGAGGACCATGGCCGGAGAGATGGTGCGCGTGCCGACCCGGGGAGACAGCTCGGGCGCCTCCGCGCCGGCGGGCTCGTCGGGCATCGTCCGATGATGCCACCTCCGCCGCGGGGTCGCGACCGAGCCCCGGGACCGCTCCGTTCCCTACGATCGGGGGCGATGCGCCCCGACACCGGCCATGCCGACCCCGGCTCGACCTCCGACGCCGA
This sequence comes from Acidimicrobiales bacterium, assembly GCA_049514335.1. GTDB lineage: Bacteria > Actinomycetota > Acidimicrobiia > Acidimicrobiales > UBA8190 > JBEKVE01. The sequence goes on along the minus strand of JBEKVE010000185.1, from coordinate 208 downwards.
TGCGCGCCGGCACCTGCTCGTCGTGGGGCACTCGCGCACCGGCGCCACCACGGAGCTACGCGATGCGGCGGTGGGCGCCATGACGGCGGCGGCCGGCGAGGAGCTCGTCGTCCGTGTCACCGGGGCGTTCGAGGCGGGGCCCGACGATGTCCTGTGGGCACACGGCGTCCTCCTCGCCACGCCCGCCAACTTCGGGTACATGTCGGGG
>JBEKVE010000184.1:0-6270 GCA_049514335.1 Acidimicrobiales bacterium | reverse complement strand
CGGCGCGCCTGCGATGACAGCTGGCGCTCCTCGGGCGACCGGGCGAGCGGCCCGTCGAGGGCGACCACGTCCTCGGGCCACAGCACGAGCGACGGTGGGCGCCCGGCGTCGTGGCCGGCGATCTCCGCCGTGGCCGCGAATTGCGCGTCGTACACGACGGTGGGGTCCACGTCGGACTGGCGCAGTCCCCGCACGCCACCACCCTGCACCGCCGCGACGCGCAGGGTGCGCACGGCCGGGCCCCCGTCGGGGGCGAGCGCCCCCCACACCGACAGACCCACCACCACCGCCAGGAGGAGCAGGCCGGCCTCCATCGGGCCGCGGCGACGGGGGGTCGAGAAGGAACGGGCGACCGAGGGGGTGCCACCGCGCCGCCACAGGACGCCGGCGACGCCCGGCCCGTCGCCGATCGAGCGCACCAGCGGCGTGACCAACAGGGCCAGGCCGGCTCCCCCCAGCCACACCAGGGAGACGAGCAGGAGCGGGCCACCCAGGCGGGCGGCGCCCGCCACCGGTCCCCCCGCTTGCCCGAGTGCGACCCCCCCGATGGGCAGGCCGCCGAACGGCCAGCTGGCCCGCACCACCTCGGTCAGCACCATGGCGCCGGCCAGCGCCGCACTCCGGCCACGGGTGCGGCCCGGCACCACCGCGCACGCCAGGGCGGGGGCGATCGACTCGAGCAGCATGAGGACGATGCCCCCGTAGGTGTTGAAGCTCGTCACCCACCACAGTCCGGGCACGAACATGCCGACGCCGGCGCAGAACCCGGCCAGCAAGCGGGCCCGGAGCCGCAGGCCACGAAGCCGCCACCACAGCAGACCGGCTCCGGCGAAGGCGAGCACCCAGAACCCCCAGGGCGGCAGGGCGAGTGCGATGAGCACGCCGGCGAGCAGCGAGGGCACGACGACGCGGCCCCGCACGCCGACGCGTGCACGGCCGGCGCGGCCGAGCGATTGGGTGCGGCCCGCCGGGCCGAGCCGGGCGCCCGCCACGCGCACGTTCGGCCCCGATGTCACGGCGCAGAGCCCCCCGTCGACGCTGCGACGTGCTCGAGAACGGCCGCCGCCGCCCGCCGGCCGCTGTCGATGCAGGCGGGAATGCCCACGCCGCGCAGCGCCGCCCCCGCCATCGCCAGGCCCGGATGGCGTCCCACGGCGGCCTCGATTCCCGCCACCCGCTCGAGATGGCCCGGGGCGTACTGGGGAAAGGCCCCCGGCCACCGCGTCACCACCGTCTCGAGGGGCGGCGCGTCCAGGCCGAGGATGGGGTCGAGCTCGACGAGGACGCGCCGCACGAGGTCGTCGTCCGACAGCTGCGCCGGCCGGTCGTCACCGAATCGGCCGGCCGAGGCGCGCAGCAGCACGTCGCCGGGGCGGCGCAGGTGCGGCCACTTCGACGTGAGCCAGGTGCAGGCGGTGACGAGGCCCCCGTCCACCCGGGGCACCAGGAATCCGGTGCCGTCCAGCGTGGTGCGCACGCTTCCCTCGGGGACGCGCACGGTGACGAGCGTCACATCGGCATCGTCGATGCCCTCGAGGGTGGCGCCGAGGTCCCGGTCCAGCGCCCCCAGGAGCTGCGCCGCGACGTGCACCGGCGTGGCCACGATCAGGGCGTCGGCGTGCACCACCTCGTCGGCACCGTGCACCACCCAGGCCGGACGTTCAGATCCCTCACCACCACTGCGGCGCTCCAGGCGCGCCACCCGCCGGCCGGTGCGGATCTCGACCCCCCGGCCGCGCAGCGCCTCGGCGAGACGCGCCACCAGCTGCGACATCCCGCCGGGGAGGGTGAGGAACACGGGTTGCTGCTCCGTGGCGGCACCCGGGCCGCCTGTTCCCGGCGCGCCTGTGCGCAGGCCGCGCATGAGGCTCCCGCGGCGGCGGCCCGCCGCCCACAGCGGGGGGAACACGGCGGCTGCGCTCATGGTGTCGCAGTTGCCGGCGTGGATGCCACCGATGAGCGGATCGACCAGGTGCGTCGTCACCTGCCGTCCGAGATGCCGGCGCGTGATCGTGCCCACGGCCCCGTCGTCACCGCCGACCGGTGCGCCAAAGCCCAGGAGGTCCAACGCCGCCCGGGCCACGCCGGCGGGCGACACGATGCGCGATCGGGCCAGGGGGAGGAGGCGGGTGGGAACGCCGAGGGCGAGCCCCGCCGGCAGGGGACGGAGTCGACGGCGGGCCCACACGTAGGCCGTCCTGCTGCCAGGGGCCACGAGCTCGTCGGCCAGCCCGAGCTCCTCGCACAGGCCGACGGCTTCGGGGCGCCGCGCCAGGAAGGCGTCGGGCCCGAGGTCGACGGATCGTCCCCCGATGGGGACCGACAGCAACTTGCCCCCGAGGCGGGTGTCGGACTCGAGGACGACGATCCGTAGGGCCATCGCCCCCGCTCCCGACAAGAGCGCCCACGCCGCGCTCAGCCCGGCGATGCCCCCACCCACCACCACCACGGTCGCCGGGCCGTTGCGCGTGCCCGTCCCACCGGGGTCCCGGCGCGCCGTTGCGTCGGGCATGGTCAGAGCGTGGCGCCGATGGCGTCGAGCACAACACCGGCCAGGATGTCGCAGAACTCGGGGTCGTCGTTGAGCGACGCCGTGCGGGCGAAGGCGAGCCCCGCACCCTCCGCCGCCTGGCGCGCCTCGACATCGACGTCGTAGAGCACCTCGAGGTGGTCCGAGACGAAGCCCACCGGGCACACCACCACCGCCGTGGCGCCCGTGCCGGGTAACGCGGCGATGACGTCGCGCACGTCAGGTTCGAGCCACGCGTCGGCCGTGCGTCCCGCGCTCTGCCACGCCACCGACCAGCGCGTCAGGCCGAGGGACTCGGCCACGGCCGCCGCCGACTCCTGGACCTGGGTGGCGTAGGGATCGCCCGCCTCGACCAGACGGGCGGGAATGCTGTGCGCCGTGAACACCACCGCTGCCCCGGGTGCGCTGTCGTCGGGTAGTGCGTCGAGCGCCTGGCGCACCCGGCGGGCCAGGAGCGCCACGAAGCCCGGTGCGAGGTGCCAGTGCTCGATGACGACGAGCGCCACCGCGTCGGGCGCGGCCGGTGGGCCTGATGCCTCGGCCGCCGCCCGCGCCCGCCGGGCGTAGTCACCGACGCTGGCGGCGGAGAAATGCGGGGCGAGCACGAGCCCCACCATCCGGTCGACCTCGTCGCCGGCCAGCTCCCGCACGGCGTCCTCGATGCGCGGGGCGCTGAACTTGGCCCCCGCCACCACCGTGCAGCGTCCCGGGGCTCGTCGGTCGAGGGCGCGCCGGATGCCCTCGACCTGGGCGGCGGTGCGCTCGTTCAACGGCGACACGCCGCCGATGGCCCGGTAGCGACGCTCCAGGTCGGCGAGGAGGTCCGGAGGCGGGGGGCTGCCCCGGCGAATCTCGGTGTAGAAGGCGGGGAGCTCGTCGAGAGCGTGCGGCGTGCCGTGGTACATGACGAGGACGCCCACACGCCCGGGCGCCGGGCTCACGACCCGGCCACCGACCCGCCGGGGGGCGTGGCGTGCACGAGGTCCACCACGCGGGCGAGCACGTCGGGATCGGTGTCGGGCAGTACCCCGTGACCCAGGTTGAAGACGTGGCCCGTCCCGCCGCCGCGCCGCAGCACGTCGCGGGTCTCGGCCTCGACCACGTCCCAGGGGGCGAAGCACGTGGCCGGGTCGAGGTTCCCCTGCAGCGCGTGCCCGGTCCCGACGCGTCGCCGGGCCTCGTCGAGCGGGACCCGCCAGTCCACTCCCACCACCTCGGTGCCCGCATCCGCCATGAGGGCCAGCAGCTCGCCCGTCCCCACGCCGAAATGGATGCGGGGGACACCGAGGTCCTCGAGACCGCCGAGCACCTTCTTCGTGGCGGGCAGCACGCAGCGCTCGTAGTCGGCGGGCGACAGCGACCCCGCCCAGCTGTCGAACAGCTGCACGGCGGACGCCCCCGCCTGCACCTGGGCCCGCAGCGACGCCAGGGCCATGTCGGCCAGCCGGTCGAGCAGCGCCCCCCACAGCTCGGGCGCCCCCCGCATGAGGGCCTTGGTCCGGGCGTAGTCACGCGACGGGCCGCCCTCGATCAGATAGCTCGCCACCGTGAAGGGGGCCCCGGCGAAGCCGATGAGGGGAACACCCTGCGGATCGAGCTCGGCCGTCACGAGGCGCACGGCCTCGAGCACGTACGCCGTGTCGGCGGCGGGGTCGAACGGTCGCAGGCGGGCCAGGTCCTCGGGCCCGCGGAAGGGCGGGTCCACCACCGGGCCGCGTCCCGGCTCCACATCCACACCGAAGCCCACCGCCGCCACCGGCACCACGATGTCGCTGAAGAGGATGGCGGCGTCGACCCCGTAGCGGCGCACGGGCTGCAGCGTCAGCTCGGCCGCCAGGTCGGGTCGGCGGATGGCGTCGAGGATGCTCCCCGAGCCCCGGGCGGCCCGGTATTCGGGCAGCGATCGCCCCGCCTGGCGCATGAACCACACCGGCACCCTGTCCACCGGCTGGGACCGGCAGGCTCGCACGAACGCCGAGTCGGCGGCTGGCACGACAGGGACGCTACTTGACGGCGCGGGTGGGTCATCCGCCCTGTTCGACGGCCGATCCAGCCCTGTGGCGCCGCTGCGTCGAACCGGAGCGGCCCGGAAGAAAGGCCCGTGCCGGACGGTATGATCGATGGTTCACCGCGCACGTGGTGGAGGGGGAGCGGCCGTGGCAACGCATCCTGAGCTCGAGGCGGAACAGGCCCACGTCGACCGGGCCTATGAGCGTCTCGACCAGTTGCGCTCGGACACCGCGGAGATGCTGCGCTCCGTTCTCGACCAGGGCCGGGGAGGGACGCACCAATTCCGCGAAGAGCGTGACGTCATCGTCCGCACCAGCCTCGCCCGCCTCGACCAGCTCGACATCGGCGAGCAGGCCCTGTGCTTCGGGCGCATCGACCGGCGCCCGGCGCCCGATGCCCCCGCCCGGGGCTCGGACGGGCAGCTCGGCACCACCGGCGACGGCCGCCCGGGTGGCACCGGCGACGGCTCGCAGGCGAACGAGAGCTTCCACATCGGCCGGCTGGGGATCTCCGGCGACGACCTCGAGCCGCTCGTCGTCGACTGGCGCGCCCCGGTGGCCGAGCCCTTCTACCGGGCCACGGGCCGCGAGCCCATGGGCCTGGTCCTGCGCCGCCACCTCGCCGCCCAGGGCCGGCGCATCGTCGGGATCGAGGACGAGTGGTTCGGCGCCGTGGGGTCCGAGGCCAACGGTTCGGCCCACCCCGCCGACGGCGCCGACACCGACGTGGAGCTCGGGGGTCCCGGCGCCCTGCTGGCCGCCCTCGAGGGCGCCCGCACCGGCGTCATGCGCGACATCGTGGCCACCATCCAGCGGGAGCAGGACGCCATCATCCGCTCGCCGCTGCCCGGCGTCATGGTGGTGCAGGGGGGTCCCGGCACGGGCAAGACGGCCGTGGCGCTCCACCGGGCTGCCTACCTTCTCTATACGCACCGTTTCCCCCTCGAACGCCAGGGGGTGCTCGTGATCGGGCCGAACCCCCTGTTCCTGCGCTACATCGAGCACGTGCTGCCCTCGTTGGGTGAGAGCGGTGTCACCCTTTCCACCGTGGGCGGCCTGGTCCACGGCGTGCAGGTGCGGGCCGCAGACGCTTTTCCGGTCGCCCGCCTGAAAGGCGAGGCCCGCATGGCCACCGTGCTGGCGCGCGCCGTCCGGGGCCGCCAGCGGCCCCTGCGCCGCGATGCCGAGGTCCCGTACGGTGCCGGCGTGCTCCGGCTCAGCGCCGACGCCTCGGCCGCCATCGTGGCCGCCGCCCGCCGGCGCCCCGGCACCCACAACGTGCGCCGGCGCTTTGTGGAGCAACTCGTGGTGCGACGCCTGGCCGACGAGTACCAGCGGATGCTGGAGATGCACGGCCTCGGTCCGGCCGCCCAGGGCGACGCCGACGACGGTGAGACGGGATTCGACGGCGGAGTGGCGTTCGAGGCAGGACACGGCCCCGACGGCGGGGACGAGGCCATGGCCGGCGACGGTCGGTTGTGGGGACCGGGGCCCAGCCTGTGGGACGCCGCCGCGCCTGCGCTGGACGGCGCCAACGGCGCCAACGGCGACAGCCGGGACGACGGCGACAGCCGGGACGACGTGGACGACGTGGACAACGCAGCGGCGCACGCTCCGGGCAACGGCCACGGTGGGGGGGTCACCGACGGAGCCGGCTACGGCGAGGGTGGCGGCAACGGCCACGGTGCGGCCAACGGCCACGGTGCGGGAAACGGGTCGGGCCACTCGGGT
>JBEKVE010000183.1:0-6293 GCA_049514335.1 Acidimicrobiales bacterium | reverse complement strand
AGGACCCAGCGCCACGAGGCGACGTCGGTGAGCACGCCCCCGAGGAGGAGGCCGAGCGACCCGCCTGCACCCGACATCGCCGCGTACACGCCCATGGCCCGCGACCGCTGCGGTCCTTCGGGATAGGTGTTCTGGATGAGAGCGAGGGCGGTGGGCGACGCGATGGCGCCCCCGACGCCCTGTGCCACCCGGGCGGCGATGAGCCACGCCTGGTCGGTGGCGAAGCCTCCCAACAGCGACGCGGCGGTGAAGAGGCACACGCCGATGGTGAACATGCGCCGTCGGCCGAACAGGTCTCCGCTGCGCCCGCCGAGCAGGAGCAGTCCACCGAAGGCCAGCGCGTAGGCGGTGATGACCCACTCGAGGCTCACAGCCGAGAAGTGCAGCTCGTGCTGGATCGAGGGCAGGGCGATGTTCACGATGGTGCCGTCGAGGATGACCATCATCTGGACCGCGCAGATGAGCACCAATGCCACGCCCGTGTGCCGGTGGGCGCTCAGGGCGTGTGGGTCGGCGCCTTCGTGGTCCATGAGCTATAGACTCTACTCAATAGTTGACAATGGTCATGAAGATGGGCCGGCGGACGGAAAGGTGAGGACGTGGCGAGGGACGAGACCGGGGACGGGGGTGCCCGCCAGGCGGCCGCCGGAGAGGCGTGGCAGGCCCTGTACCGGTTCGTCTTCGAAGGCGAGGGCCAGCGGCGCTTCCACGAGGCGTGCGACGTCACCGGTCTCGCCCCGGGCGTCCTGAAGGCTCTTCTCGTCCTGACGAGCGAGAGGCCTACACCGATGCGGGACCTGGCCGAGCGCTTTCACTGCGACCCCTCCTACGTCACCTCGTTGGTGGACGGCCTGGAGGGGGCCGGGTTGGCCGAGCGTCGTTCTCACCCGAGCGACCGCCGGGTCAAGATGGTGGCGCTGTCGGTGGCCGGGGAGGCCGCCCAGGCACAGGTACACAAGGTGCTGGGAGAGCCTCCCACCTCCTTCGCCTCACTGAGCGTGGACGAGCTGCGTCGCTTGCACGCCATCGTGATCAAGCTCACCGAGGCATCCTCGATCTGAGCCCCCCTCGCCGGCGTGTCCGGGGGGGCGCACCGGCACGCACCGCGACGGGGATGGTGCGCTGCGCGACGAGGCGGTGCGCTTCGCTGAGGACCCGTGGGCGGCGGGGCAGGTGAGGCATAGACTCCGGGCGTGGCGCGCATCCTGGCGGTGGCCAACCAGAAGGGGGGCGTCGCCAAGACGACGACGGTGCATGCCCTCGGCTTCGCCCTGGCCCAGATGGGCCGCAGGGTGCTCCTGGTCGACCTCGACCCGCAGGCCTGCCTGACGTACTCCGTGGGCATCGATCCCGAGAGCCTCCACCAGTCGCTGCACGACGTGTTCGTGCGCAAGATGAAGGCCGCCGATGTCCGCCGCGTCGTGTCGGGCGTGGACGGGCTCGACATCCTGCCCGCCACCATCGATCTGGCCGGGTCCGAGGTGCACCTGCTCACCCGCACCGGACGAGAGCACGTCCTCGCCATGGCGTTGTCCACCGTGGCTGACGAGTACGACGTGGTCCTCGTCGACTGTCCTCCCTCGTTGGGCGTGCTCACCATCAACGGCCTGACGGCGTCGAACGAAGTGGTGATCCCGCTTCAGTGCGAGGCGCTCAGCCACCGGGGCGTGGGTCAGCTGCTCGAGACCATCGACGACGTGCGGATGTTCGCCAACGCCGACGTCCGGGTGCGCGGCGTCATCGCCACCATGTACGACGACCGCACCCGCCACGGCCGTGAGGTGCTCGACGAGGTGCGGGCCCGGCACGGGCTGACCCTGTTGGAGCCCCCGGTGCGCAAGTCGATCCGCTTCGCCGAAGCGCCGGCGCGTGGGCAGTGCATCTTCCAGCATGCGCCGTCCTCGCCTGGAGCCGAGGCTTACCGGGCCATCGCCTGCCAGCTCGACGCCGACCCCCGGCCGGTCCGTTGAGCGACCGGGCACGGTCTGACCGGTGCGCCCCATGACCGACGCACCTGACCCGCTCGGCAAGCGGGCGCTGTTCTGGGCTCCCGCCGAGCGCGACGAGGACGGGCCCCGTCACGCCGCGGAGTGCGACGCGCCCGGCAAGCACGCCCTGTTCTCGCCTGAGGCCAGGGCCGGAGCGGGGAGGCCCCACACCAGGCGGTCGGCAGGTGGCGCGACGCGGACCGTCCAACGCCCGGGCGGCGTGGGGGGCGGAGGGGGCGGAGGGGGCGCCCAGCAGAGTCTGCTCAGCCCCATCACCGTCGAGTGCTCGTCGTGCGGGTCGCGCTCGGAGGTCCGGGTGTCGGAGTTCGCGCTGCTGCACCTGCCGGTGTGGCTGTGGCGCCCGGGCCGCGGCTACACCCGTTTCATGACGTGTCCCGCCTGTCGTCGTCGCACGTGGGTCAGCGCGTCATGGGCGCCCTGGGCGCGCTGAGCGCCGCGTCGTCACCGACCACACCGGCGGTCGTGCTCGCCAGCGTCGGCACATGGCTCGAACACTTCCACGGGCCCGGGGCGTACGTACTGTGCGGCCTGCTCGTGTTCGGAGAGGCCGCCGTGCTCCTCGGTTTCGTCGTCCCGGGCGAGACCGCCGCGCTGGCCGGTGGCGTGCTCGCCTCGCTGCAACACGCCAACCTCGAGCTCATGCTGGTGGTCATCGTGGGCGGTGCGATCGCCGGGGACTCCGTCGGCTACGAGGTGGGCAAGCTCATCGGCCCCTTTCTCCTCGAGCACCGGCCCTTGCGGGGCCACGCCGGGGTCCGGCGGGGTGAGGAGCTGCTGGCCCGCTACGGCGGGCCGGCGGTGTTCCTGGGCCGGTGGGTGGCGCTGGCCCGCGCCCTCGTCCCCGGCCTGTCGGGAATGAGCGCCATGCGCTACAGGACGTTCCTGTTCTACAACGCCATCGGCGGCGTGGTGTGGGGGACGACGTTCGTCATGATCGGCTACGCGGCGGGCACGTCCTATACCGCCGTGGCCCGCACCGTCGGCACCTTCTCGTTCGTCATCGTGGGCGTCGTGGTGCTCGCCGTCGTCGCCTACGTGATGGTCCGGCGCCGCCGCGAGCGCCGACAGTGGGGCCCGCCCCCGTCGCCCGGCGCGGAGCCCGAGGCGTCTCCGGGCGAAGAGGTGCCGTGACCGACGATGCCGCGAATGGCTGTGAGACAGGGCCCGTGGCGTCGAGGAGACGGGCGGGTCCTAGCCGACGGTGATCGACTGCACCACCGGTTGCGGCGCCCCGGCGGCTTCCCCACCCACGACCCAGGCGGTCTGTCCGTCGACGGCCACCCCCGCCATGGTCACCGCCACGCCCAGGTGCCCGACGACCCGCACCGCGGCGGTCGCTGGGTCGAACCACCACACCGCGTCCGTGGCTGGCGCGGCCCCCCCGTCGGGAGCAGCAGCGGTGGCACCACCGATGAGAAAGACGTCTCCGCCGATGGTGACCGCCGAGGTTCCCCACACCGGCTCGGGGAGCAGTCCGCCGAGGCGCGCCGTGCCGGCGCCGGGGTCGACGACCTGGACGGCGCCCACGGGGTGTCCGGTCCCGCTGCCGGTGAGCGCCTTGCCTCCGAAGACGTAGAGCTTGCCGCCGACCGCGGCCAGGCCGGGAAACGAGACCGGCTGCGCCAAGGTGGCCACTGTGGTGAAGACGCGTCCGTTGGTGGTGGCGAGAACGGCGGGCTCCGGGGTGGTGCCGTCGCTCCCGCCGACCACATAGGTCACAGCACCGACGGTCACGGCGGCGGCGCCGCTGCGCGGTGCGGGCAGGGACCCGAGCACGGTGGCGGCGGTGGTGCTCACCCCCGCCCCCGGAGCCGTTCGAGCGAGCGCCAGCCCTTGCACCGTGGCGAGCGGTGCGGGCATGGCACCCCCGAAGACGACGTCCTGGCCACCCATCACTGCTGCTGCGCTGGCGGAGACCGGACTTTGCAGGTCGCCCGCCTGCACGAGCGTCCCGGTGGCGGTGTCGAGGGTGAACACACCGTCGGCCAGGCCCCCGCTCGAGGTCGAACCCCCGAGGACGACGAGGTGGCCCGCTGCGCCGGGGAGCACCGCTTCACCCTCGATCGGCGCGGGCAGCTGCCACGGTGCCAGGGTCGAGGTCACCGTGGGTGCCGTCGAGGAGGCGCCGGTGGGTGCGGCGGGCGTCGACGCGGTGCCAGTCGATGCAGTACCGGTCGACGCCGTGCTCCTGGCCACCTTCGGCGTCGTAGCGGTGCCGGGGGTGCGCCCTCCTGCACCGGTGGATCGCGGTGGTGTCCCGGCCGTTGGGTGCGGTGAGCTCGACAGCCCCACGAAGGTGACGGTCAGCACCGCCGCCAGGAGCAGGAAGGCGCAGACGACCGCCAGCGCCGCCATCGCCCGCCGCACGAGTCGGGCGCGCGAGGTTGCGTGCCGAGCTTCGAGCTTGGGAAGTCGCTGAGCGAGCGGGGTGTGCGTGGCCACGACCTTTGCCTCTGCCTCGGCCGCCTTTTTTACACCTTGGGGCCTCGCGAACGAGGGACCGTGGGTCCGGTCGACCTCAGCCCGGGTCGGGCAGGAAGAAACGCGACGGGGCCGCGCCCTGGCGTCGTACCCGCCCGTGGTTCTCGAGGAGCACGATGTGGGCCAGCGTCTCGCCCACCGCAGCACGCTGCATGAAATCGGCGATCTCGTGCCAGGGCCGCGACCACTTGAGCTGCACCGAGAGGTCCCACGCCGTCGATCCCGGGTGCTGCTCGATCAGCCCTTCGATCTCGGCCAGACGGTCGGCGTGGTGCGTGATGATCTCGTCCAGGCGGCTGCGCAGATCGGCGAAGCGGTACTCGTGGGCGGGCAACACCTCGTCCACGGCGAGATTCTGGACCTTGAGCAGCGACTCGAGGTACTCGCCGAGCGGATTGGGGAACTGCTGGGTGTGGACCCCGATGTTGGGGGTGATGCGGGGCAGGACGTGGTCGCCCGACAACAGGAGCCTGTGATCGTGGCTGTAGAAGCACACGTGTCCCGGTGAGTGCCCCGGCGTCCACACGGTCTGGAGATCCCAGCCCGGGACATCCACGCGTCGGCCGTCCTCGAACAGGACGTCGGGCTCCGCCATGGTGACCTGACCCCGGATCATCATCGATGCGAAGTTCAGATCGGGGAGCTTGGTGGGCGGGACACCGGCGTCTTGGAGGAACTCCCGCATGCGCGCCAGGAGGTCGTCGGTCTCGATGTAGCGCGAGTGGAGCATCTCGGCGTCGTCGGGGTGCAGGCCGATCCACGCCCCTGACTCCTCGCGCACCCGGCCGGCCAGCCCGTAGTGGTCGGGGTGGATGTGGGTGACGAGCACGGCCCGGACGTCGCTGATCGACCCCCCCGCCTCCGCCAGGCCCTGGTTCAGTGCCGACCAGGCGTCCTCGGTGTTCCATCCGGCGTCGACGATGGCCACGCCGTTGTCGAGCTCGAAGGCGTAGACGAGGACGTAGCGCAGGGGGTTGTCGGGGATCGGGACCGGGATCGACCACAGGCCAGGGCGGACGCGCTCCACCGGTGGCATGACGTCTCGGTCCCACGCCTCTTTCTGTGCGACCCCGGTGACCTGGACCATGTCGGCACCGTAGGCGGCAACCGCCGCACCGACCAACCGTCCCCCACCGGGCCTGGCAACGTCGCAGGGGCCGCCCACGCCGGAGTGTGGGGGTGCGGCCAGGGTATCCGTGCCCCTGAGCGGGGTCTTCACTATCTTCACATCTGTTGCTTTGATCACATGAACCACATCGCGTAGCGTGGCGGGCTCTGTCCGTGGGGTGTCGCTGGCGGCAGCCGAGTCACCCCGCCTGGGCGGGTGCCCCGCCCGACCGCTGTCGTCCTCGCCCCACCGGGAGCACACGGCGCGGACGGCGCGGACGACACCACGGGGGTCACAGTGCGAGACCGGGTGATGGACCTGAGCGCCGATCAGCGGACGGGCCGAACGGGCCGGCTGGGTCGCGAGCGCCAGCTCACGGTCAACCGCTTGCGCTCACGCCTCGAACGGGTCCTCGACCTGGCGCGCGATGCGTTCGTGGAGACCGATCGCGACGGGGTGCTCACGGAGTGGAACCGCCAGGCCGAGCTGTTGTTCGGATGGTCGCGCGACGAGGTGCTCGGCCGGTCGATCACCGAGTTCCTGGTCCCCGACCGGTACCGGGGCCGGGCCCTGCACGACCTCGAGTCCGCCCGCAGCGCCGTCAACGACATGGAGCGCACCCGACCCCGTCAGCTGCGCCTGCTGCACCGCGAGGGGTACGAGCTCGACGTATCGGGGTCGGCGTACGTGGTGGG
>JBEKVE010000182.1:0-6305 GCA_049514335.1 Acidimicrobiales bacterium | reverse complement strand
GTCGGCGCCCGATGCGCTCGTGGCGGCGGTGCTCGAGCGGCTCGCTCCCGTGCACGGGGTGGAGGAGGTGCACGTCACCGACGAGGACGAGTACTTCCCCCCGCCCCCCGAGCTGCGCGACTTGCTGCGGGGCCTCGCCGCCGCCGTGGCGCTCGGTCTCGGTGCGCCGTCGCCGGCCGCGTCCGGGGACGGGTCCGGAAGCGGCTCCTCGGCACGCGGAGGCGGAACGCTCGGCGACCGGCACGTGTCGGCGGCCGAGGTCCTGGCCCAGCTGGCCGGGTGAGCGCCGAGGGCGCCGAGGGCGCCGGGCTCCGGCTGTCGAGCACGGCCGGACGTTGGGTGCTGGTGGCGACGGTGCTCGGGTCCTCGCTGGCGGCGATCGACTCGACGGTGGTGGGCATCGCCGTTCCCTCCATCGGGCGCGACTTCCACCTGGCGGTGTCCAGCCTCCAGTGGGTGGTGACCGGGTACCTGCTCACCTTGGCCGGCCTGCTGCTCGTGGGTGGTTCGCTCGGGGACCACTTCGGCCGGCGCAAGGTGTTCGTGATCGGCGTGGTGTGGTTCGCGGTGGCGTCGCTTCTGTGTGCGGTGGCCACCGGCTCGGGCTTTCTCATCGGGGCACGCATCCTGCAGGGCGCGGGCGGGGCCCTGCTCACCCCGGGGTCCCTCGCCATCCTGCAGGCGTCGTTCGCCCCCGAGGACCGCTCGCGTGCCATCGGGGCGTGGGCCGGGCTCGGCGGGGTGGGGACGGCGGTGGGGCCCTTCCTGGGGGGCTTTCTGGTGCAGGCCGTGTCGTGGCGGCTCATCTTCGTCATCAACCTTCCCCTCGCCGTGCTCGTCGTCGCCGTGGCGCTGCGCCACGTCCCCGAGTCGCGCGACCCCGACGCCACCGGGCCCGTCGACGTGGTGGGGGGAGCGCTCGTCACCACCGGTCTGCTGGCGCTCACCGCCGCGCTCATCGAGGCCCCCACCCGCGGGTGGGACTCGGGCTTCGTGGTCGGGACGCTGGCGGGGTCGCTCGTGCTCTTCGCCCTGTTCGTGGTGCGCGAGCGCCGCACGACGCATCCCCTTTTGCCTCTCGCCATGTTCGCGGCGCGTCAATTCAGCGCCATCAACGCCGTCACCTTCGTGGTCTACGGCGCGTTGGGTGGCGCGCTCTTCCTCCTGCCCGTGGAACTGCAGCAGGTGTCGGGCTACTCCCCGCTGCAGTCGGGAATCGCCCTCCTGCCACTGACGGCGGTGTTGCTGGCCCTGTCGTCGCGCTCGGGGGCGCTGGCAGCGCGCATCGGTCCCCGCCTCCAGCTGTCGGTGGGCCCGGTGCTCGTGGGTGCGGGAATGGCGCTGTTCTATCTGGTGGGCCCGTCGGGGAACTACCTCACCGAGGTCCTTCCCGCCGTGGCGGTCCTCGCACTGGGCCTCGCCGTCACGGTGGCCCCCCTCACGGCCTCCGCCCTGGCGGCGGCGCCGGACGAGCACGCCTCGCTCGCCTCGGCGGTCAACAACGACGTGGCCCGGGCCGGGAGCCTGGTGGCCGTGGCGGTGCTCCCCGCCCTGTCCGGACTGGACGGGCGCAGCTATCTCCACCCCGTCCTGTTCTCCGCCGGCTTCCACCGGGCCGTGGTCGTGGCCGGGGTGGTGGCGGCGGCGGGGGGCGTCCTCGGCGCCGTGTCGGTGCGCGACCCGGGCAGAGCGGGGCACCTCCGCCCGAAACGTCGGTCTGTGGTGTGCTGCCCCCTCGATGCGACCTCCCTCGTGGCCTCCGTGCCCGAACCCGCTCGGGGGCACCTGGGGCGCCGTCCGGCGCGTCGCGCGCCCGGGGCGCGACAATGGCGGCCATGAGCACCCTGACCAGCTTCCGCCGCATGGACGAGTCGACCGCCGAGCAGTGGGCCGAGATCGGCGCCCGCACGGCCGAGCGCCAGACACGCGTGGCCACGCAGATCCTGGCGATGCTGGGCGCCCTGGGTGAGATCGTCGACGGCTTCGCCGTCGACCAGCTCCGGCACTCGCTGCAGACCGCCACCCGGGCCGAGCAGGCCGGGGCGGACCAGGAGATGGTGGTGGCCGCCTTGTGCCACGACATCGGCAAGTTCGTGTCGGTGCCCAACCACCCCCGCATCGCGGCCGAGATCCTTCGTCCCTACGTGCGCGACGAGGTGTTCGACGTCATCCGCACCCACCAGGACTTCCAGGGGCGGCACTACTACCACCACTTCGGGGGGGACCCCGACGCCCGCGAGCAGTACCGAGGCGAGGCGTGGTTCGCCCTGGGCGAGCGCTTCGCCGACGAGTGGGACCAGTCCAGCTTCGACCCGGACTACCCCACCGAGTCCCTCGACCACTTCGAGCCGCTCGTGCGCGCCGTCTTCGCCCGGCCCCGTACCTTCTGATGCCCTCACCGTTCGACACGCCGCACAGGCGCGCCCGCGCACGGGTCGTCCTGTGCTGCGGCCCGCGCCACCGCCACCGCTGACCCGGTCGCCGCGGGCGGACCGGTGGGGAGCTTGCGAGGGGGATTGGCCGCGGCGTGCCGCCGGCCGTGGGCCCGCCTGACGGCGCTGTTCGTGGCGGTGCCCGCCGCGCTGTTCGGCCTTCCCGCCGCGTTCGGGGCCACCTGGCTCGTCGGTGACAACCTGATCCAGAACTACCCGCTGCGGGTCCTCGTGGGCACCGACGTGCGCCAGGGTCAGCTGCCGCTGTGGGACCCCTACCTGTGGAGCGGCTCACCGCTGCTGTCGGCCTTCAACGCCGGTGCCGCCTATCCCGCCACGTGGCTGTTCGCCGTCCTTCCCGGCGCGCTCGCCTGGGTCGCCAACCAGGCGCTGGTGGAGGTCGTCGCAGCCACGGGGATGCTCTTCTTGCTCCGGGTGCTCGGGCGGTCCTGGACGGCGGCGGCGCTGGGCGCGGCTGCGTTCACCTACGGCGGGTTCATGGCGGCCCAGAGCGTGCACCTCGACGTGGTCGAGGCCGCCGCCTGGCTCCCCTGGGCCTTCGGTGCCCTGGACCGCATCGCCCACCGCCCCGAGGGGCGCTCAGCGGCGCCGTGGGTGGCGCTCCTGGCGGGGTCGCTCGGGCTCATGGGGCTGTCGGGGGCGGCCGAGCCCATCCTCGACGGGGGCGTGGTCCTCGCCGTCTACGCCGTGTGGCTGTGGGTCCGGACCCCGAAGCGGCGCCTGGCGCTGGTCGTCGGCGGTGCGACGGCGGTGGTGGTGGGCCTGTTGCTGGCGGCGGTGCAGCTCGTGCCGGGCGCCCTGGCGCAGGCCCAGAGCCAGCGGGCCGTGCACGACTACGCCTATTTCACCTCCGGATCGATGAACAAGTCGTTGACCCTGCTCGGGCTCGACCCCCTGCTGTTCGGGGGCGTGCACCAGTTCCCGCTGTCGTACTTCGCCACCTACAACCTCCCCGAGGTGTCGAGCTACATCGGCATCCTGCCCGTCATGGGGCTCCTCGGGCTGCTGGCGCGCCGTCACCGCCGTCACCCCGAGGCCCCCTCGTGGCGCATCTGGTACGCCATCGTGGTCATCGGCGCGGTGCTCACGTGGGGTGACTTCACCCCGCTCGGCCACGTCCTGTTCCACGTGCCGCTGTTCAACCGTCAACGCCTCCTCTCCCGCAACCTGCTCGAGGTCGACCTGGCCGTGGCGGTCCTGTTCGCCGCCTGGGTGGACCACATGCTCCTGTCGCCGGCGCCCTCTCCGGCACCCGCGCCCGTCTCCGCACCCGCGCCTGGCCCCCCGGCGGGGCGGCGCCGATGGTTCGCCGGTGGTCTGCGCTCCGACGTGGTGCTGCCGCTGCTTCCCCCGCTGGCCGTCGTCGGCCTCCAGGTCGTGCTGCTCGCCGGCGGGACCTGGCTCCCGCACTTCGTCCACGTGCCTGGGCCGGTGACGCGCTCGTCGCTGTGGCCGCTCGTCGCCTTCCTGACGGTGCCGAGCGCCATCGCCGTGGCGGCCGGCGCCCTGGTGGTGGGCCGCCACCGGCTGGCGCGCCTCATGCCCCGCCTGCTCGGCGCCCTGGTGGTGGTCGACCTGGTGGTGTTCAACGTCTTCGTCCAGGGCGTGCCCGACCCCCAGGCGGCCACCTCGGCCCAGGACGCGTGGGCCAACGCCGTGACCGACGCCGTGACCGACCTCGGCCCCGGTCCCGGCGGGGGCCTGCCCCGGATGGCGATCTTCGACCCCGACCGCTACTACCCGGTCCAGACCAACCGCCTCGGCCAGCCCGACCTCACCATCCTCCGCCACCTGGTGAGCGTGCAGGGCTACGGCGCGGTGGTGGACGCCGGCTACGACCGGGCCACCGGCACCCACCTCCAGCTCAACATGACGCCCGCCAAGCTCGCCGACGGCACCTTCGCCTCGCTCGACCTGGGGGTGCTCGTGTCGGTGCCCGAGTACTTCGTGCATCTCGTGACGGCCCCGCCCGAGGCACCCCAGACGAGCACGGCGCCGGGGGCCGTGCGGCTGCCACCGGTGGGCCCCGATCCCGCCGCCCCGGACGACCGCAGCCTCGCCCCCGCCACCACGTCAGAGGCCTACGAGTTCGCCCCCGCCCCCGAGGCGGTGGTGCGCCTCAGACCCGGCCACAACAGCGCGCAGTACTTCGGAACGGTCCTGTCGGTGACGTCGGTGAGCGTCCCGGTGCGACCGGTGGCGGGCACCGCCACCGTGCGCGTCGGGGTCCTCTCCCCCGACGGCTCGCCCACCACGTGGATCGGGTCGGCAGACCTGGGCGCGGGGAACAACCCCACCGTCACCGTCACCGCCGCCAGGCCCGTGCCGGCGGCGGGCATCGTCCTGCAGGCCACGGGGGCCGTCGGGGTGGGGGCGGCGGTGGTGCGCACCGAAGGCCAGGGGACCTACCGCGTGGACGGCTCGCTGCGCGACGACGTGGACCCCGGCCGGTGGCGCTTCGACGGCACCATCGGGCCGTTCTCCGTCTTCAGCGACAACGTGGCCGGCATGGCCTGGGTGCAGGGGTCGGCGGGGGCGACCGCCCGCGTCGTGTCGAGCACGTCGTGGGGGGCCGTCACCGTCCGGGTCCACAGCGCGCACCCCGCCACCCTCGTGCGCTCCGAGCAGTTCGCCGCGGGCTGGCAGGCCACGGTGCGAAGCGCCGCAGCCCCCAGCGGTGCCGGCCGAGCCGAGACCGTGCAGCGCCACGGGCTCGTGCAGGCGGTGGCGGTGCCGGCCGGCACGTCGCTCGTGTCGTTCTCCTACCGGCCCCACCGTGTCGACGAGGGGGTGGCCGCCACCGTGGTGGGAGTGCTGGCGCTCCTGGCGCTGTCGCGCTGGCCCCGCCTGCGCCCTCGGCTGGTGCGGCGCCGACCGGCCGCCCTCAGCGGCGGCGGGCGGCGGCGGCGCGGCGCTCGGCCTCGTCGTACAGGGCCTGGAGCTCCTGGCACAGCCGCTCGGTGAGGGCGTGCACCTGCGTGCGCGGCACCCGGCCGCGTGCCGAGCGCTCGGGTGCGGCGAGGGGCTCGCCCACCACCACGTGGACCTTCACGGGGCGGACGAACTTCGACCCCTTGGGCATGGCGGCGGCGGTGCCGCCGATGCCGATGGGCACCACCACCGCGCCGGTGCGGGCCGCCAGGAACGCCGCGCCCTCGTGGAGGTCCTCGACCACGGGGCCCACCCGCCGCGTCCCCTCGGGGAACAAGATGAGCACGTCGCCGCGCTCGAGGACGTCCTGGGCCCGGTCGAGCGCCAGTCGGTCGGCGGCCTCGCGGTGCACGGGGAACGCCCCCACCGCGTCGAGGAACGACGCCAGCAGGCGCGAGCGCCACATCTCGTCCTTGGCCATGTAGAAGATCTTGCGCGGCGTGACCTCCGACACCACGAAGAAGTCCATGAAGCTGCGGTGCACGGGGGCGAGCACCACCGGCCCCGTGGCCGGCACGTGCTCGGCGCCCTCCACCTCCACCCGCCAGTAGCCGCGGTTGACGGCGTGCGCCGCGGCGCGCACGGCGCGGTAGACGAACGGCGGCATGCGGACGCCGGTGCGCCGCACCGCGGCGCGCTCGTCATCGGTCACAGACATGCGAGCACCTCTTCCAGGACCTCGAGGGCGGACTTGCCGGTCGAGTCGATCACGGTGGCGTCCTCGGCCGCGTCCTCCGGCGCCCGCAGGGGGGACACGACGCGGGTGGAGTCGAGCCGGTCGCGCCGCACCAGGTCGCGGTGGACGTCGTCCACGCTGCGGCCGTCGGCGCGCTCCTCGGCCCGGCGACGGGCGCGGGCCTCGGTGGAGGCCGTCAGGTAGATCTTGAGATCGGCGTCGGGCAGCACCACGGTGCCGATGTC
>JBEKVE010000181.1:0-6893 GCA_049514335.1 Acidimicrobiales bacterium | reverse complement strand
GGATGGGACTCGAGCTCCATGAAGCGGATGAACAGCCGGGGACCGGCGTAGTGCGCCTTGTTGTCCTCGTGGTCCCGGATGACGTGGCACACGTCCTGGCACATGAAGCACTCGATGCACTTGCGGAATTCCTGCCCGCGCTCGATGTCGATCTGCATCATCCGATAGGTGCCGTCGGACTCCGGGGCGCGGGGCTCGAGGGGTGGGACCTGGCGCGCCATGGCGTAGTTGAACGACACGTCGGTCACCAGGTCGCGGATGATGGGGAAGGTCCGCATGGGTGCCACCACGACCGGCTCGTCCTCGGGCAGCTGGTCCATGCGGGTCATGCACATCAGGCGGGGCAGCCCGTTGATCTCGGCCGAGCACGATCCGCACTTGCCTGCCTTGCAGTTCCACCGGCAGGCCAGGTCGGGGGCGGGACCCGCCTGGATGCGGTGGATGACATCCAGCACGACCTCGCCCTCCACCTCGGGCATGACGTACTCGGCGAACTCCCCACCGCCGTCGTCGCCCCGCCACACACGCATCGTCACGTCGGCCATCAGTGCGGCGCCTCCTCGAACAGGGCCTTCAGCTCGGCGGGCATCTCGAGGAGCGGCTCGGGCGTGAGCGAGTAGACCCCTTCGGGGTCGATGCGCTGGACGAGGTTGACCTTGCCCAGCTCGGGATCGGGGCTCGGGTAGTCCTCGCGGGTGTGCCCGCCGCGGCTCTCGCGCCGCTCGAGCGCACCCTTGGCCACGAGGCGCGACACCGTCAGCATCGACGGCAGGTCGGTGGCGAGGTTCCAGCCCGGGTTGTAGGCCCGTCCGCCGGGCACCGACAGCTTCTGCGCCCGCTCCTCCAGGACGTCGAGCTCGTCGAGCGCCTGACGCAGCTCGGACTCCACCCGGATGATGCCCACCAGCTCCTGCATCGTCTGCTGCAGCGCGGCGTGCACCTCGTAGGGGCTCTCGCCCCCCTGGCGCGACAGCGGCGCCTCGGCCTCGGCCACGACGCTGTCGAGCTCCGCCGGGTCCGCGGCCGGTGCCTTGGCGCGACCCCGGGCGAATTCGGCGGCTGCCATCCCTGCCCGGCGCCCGAACACGAGGAGGTCCGACAGGGAGTTGCCGCCCAGGCGGTTGGCGCCGTGCATGCCCCCGGCCACCTCGCCGGCGGCGAAGAGCCCGGGCACGGTGGTGGCCTCGGTGTCGGCCTCGACCCGCACGCCGCCCATCATGTAGTGACACGTGGGCCCGACCTCCATGGGCTGGGCCGTGATGTCCACGCCGGCCAGCTCCATGAACTGGTGGTACATCGAGGGGAGCCGGCGGCGGATGTCCTCGGCGCTGCGGCGGGTGGCGATGTCGAGCATCACGCCGCCGTGCGGGCCGCCGCGTCCCGCCTTCACCTCGGAGTTGATCGAGCGTGCCACCTCGTCACGCGGCAGCAGCTCGGGGGGACGGCGGTTGTTGATGTGGTCGTCGTACCACCGGTCCGCCTCCTCCTCGGTGTCGGCGGTCTCGGCGGCGAACATCTCGGGGATGTAGTCGAACATGAAGCGGCGGCCCTCGGAGTTGCGAAGGACGCCGCCGTCACCGCGCACGCCTTCGGTCACGAGGATGCCACGCACCGACAGTGGCCACACCATCCCCGTGGGGTGGAACTGCACGGCCTCCATGTCGATCATGTCGGCGCCGGCCCAGGCGGCCATGGCGTGCCCGTCGCCGGTGGACTCCCAGGAGTTGGACGTGTAGAGCCACGACTTGCCGATGCTCCCCGTGGCGAGCACGAAGGCCTTGGCCGTGAACGACACGATGGCGCCGGTGGGGCGCCAGTACCCGACGGCGGTGCTGATGGCGCCGTCACCGTCCTTCAAGAGGCGCAGGATCTTGCACTCCATGAAGACGTCGATACCGAGCTGCACCGCCCGCTGCTGCAGCGTCCGGATCAGCTCCAGCCCGGTGCGGTCACCGACATGTGCCAGACGGGCGTAGCGGTGGCCGCCGAAGTCGCGTTGCAGGATGCGGCCGTCAGCCGTGCGGTCGAACAGCGCCCCCCAGCGCTCGAGCTCGTAGATGCGGTCGGGGGCCTCCTGGGCGTGGATTTGGGCCATCCGCCAGTTGTTGAGCATCTTGCCGCCGCGCATGGTGTCGCGGAAGTGCACCTGCCAATTGTCCTCGGACCACACGTTGCCCATCGCCGCCGCCGCACCACCCTCGGCCATGACGGTGTGCGCTTTGCCCAGGAGCGACTTGCACACGAGCGCCGTTCGCTGTCCCATCTCCTTGGCCTCGATGGCGGCTCGCAGGCCGGCGCCGCCGGCGCCGATGATGACGACGTCGTAATCGTGGGTCTCGTGCTCGGTCATCGAATGGTCCTCGGTGCCGGCACTCAGAAGATCTTCGGATCGTTGAACACGCCGCTCGCCACCAGGCGCACGTACAGGTCGGCGAAGGCCACCACCGCCAGGCTGGCCCAGGCGATCTGCATGTGGCGGGCGTTGAGCGGCGTGGTGATCTTCCACAGCCGGTAGCGGATGGGGTGCTTGGAGAACTGGTCGACGTGCCCGCCGCAGAAGTGGCGGCACGCGTGGCACGAGGCCGAGTACAGCCACAGGAGCACGGCGTTGGCGCACAGCACGAGCGTGCCCACGCTGACGCCGATCCCACCGTCGCCCGGCATGCGGAAGGCCATGACGGCGTCGATGGTGAGGATCACGTTGAAGCCGAGCGCCAGGAAGAAGAAGTAGCGGTGCAGGTTCTGCAGGATGAGCGGGAAGCGGGTCTCACCGGTGTAGCGACGGTGGCCGTCGGTGACCCCGCACGCCGGCGGCGACTGCCAGAAGGCCCGGTAGTAGGCCTTGCGGTAGTAGTAGCAGGTGAGGCGGAAGCCCCCCGGCACGGCCAGGGCCAGCAGGCCGGGGGAGATCTGCCACCAGTGCAGGACGAGGAACGTCCCGTGGGCCCCGGCCACGCAGCTGCCCGTGATGCAGGGCGAGTAGAGGGGTGAGATGAGGTCCCGGTGGGCGGCTGCCCCCACGTAGTAGTAGGCGTTCTGGAAGACCGCCCAGGTGGCGTACACGACGACGACGATGAGGAACGCCGCCGTGGCCAGCGGATTCCGCCACCAGCGGTCGCGCCGCAGCGTGGTGACGTCGGGTCCGCCCCGAACGCCGCCCAGCTGGACCGGTACCGGGACCGGCTCGATGTCCTGGAGTGTGGTGCTCACGCCCTCGTCGTCCTCCTTGCCAACCGTCGGCGCGCGGCGGCCAACCCTCCACTTCGCACCGTCCCCGGCCCTCGTCGTGGCCTGATCGGCCGGGGCGACGTCGCCAGGGTTCTGACGGTGGATCATCTTTCCACCCCCGCCGGATGCGCACCAGAACCGTGACCAGGGCGCGCCCGGTGCCAACCCGCCACGGCGCCGGGCGGCGGGGCCCTTGGTGAGCGCGCTGCGTCATTGAATGCCCACTATGTGTGCCAATGAGAGGGCGAGAAGGGCCGACGGAGGACGGCGGGTGGTGGTGGCAGCGGGGCACGGGCACACGGAGGACCCGCACCCCGCTGCCTGCCCACGTGAGACGGGTGCAGGGTCCGTCCCAGCGGAGTCCCAGACTACTGTCCGCAAACCCCAGGTCGTTCTCAGGGAAACAGTGGCCCCACCGTCGCTCCACGGTCGGCCACGGTGGTGAACCGGCGCACGGTGCCGGCGGACGGGCTCGGGGCGACCGGGCGTAGGCTCGCCGCCATGAGCAACGCCATCCCCCCCGATCCCCCGCGCGACCTCCCCTCCACTCTCGGCGACCTCCGTGCCTCGGGCTGGGAGCCCCGTCCCGTCCACGAGGAGATCCGGCGCAACGCCGCGGCCCGCATCGCGGCGGGGCGCCCGCTCGTCGAGGGGATCCTCGGGTTCGACGACTCGGTCCTGCCCCAGCTCGAGAACGCCCTGCTGGCTGGGCACGACATCATCCTCCTGGGAGAGCGCGGCCAGGCCAAGACCCGCATCGTGCGCTCGCTCACGAACCTCCTCGACGAGTGGCTGCCCGTCGTGGCCGGGTCCGAGATCCGCGACGACCCCTTCGCCCCCGTGTCGCGCCACGCCCGCGACCTCGTGGCGGAGGAGGGCGACGCCACGCCCCTGTCGTGGGTGCACCGTGATCTGCGCTTCTCCGAGAAGCTGGCCACCCCCGACACCTCGATCGCCGATCTCATCGGCGAGGTGGACCCCATCAAGGTGGCGGAAGGCCGGTACCTGTCGGACGAGATGACGCTGCACTACGGCCTCGTTCCCCGGGCCAACCGCGGGCTGTTCGCCGTCAACGAGCTTCCCGACCTGGCCGAGCGCATCCAGGTGGGATTGCTCAACGTGCTCGAGGAGCGCGACGTGCAGATCCGGGGCTTCACCGTACGCCTGCCCCTCGACGTGGTGCTCGTGGCCACGGCCAACCCCGAGGACTACACCAACCGGGGCAGGATCATCACGCCGCTCAAGGACCGCTTCGGCGCCCAGATCCGCACGCACTACCCGGCCGACACCGACACCGAGCTCGCCATCGTCCTCCAGGAGGCGAGGCCTCCGGTGAGCACGGCGGGGGGGCCGCGCGTCGAGGTCCCGGCCTTCATGGCCGAGATCGTGGCCGAGCTGTCACAGCTCGCCCGCCAGAGCCCGCACGTCAACCAGCGTTCGGGCGTGTCGGTGCGCCTCAGCATCTCCAACTACGAGACCATGGCGGCCAACGCCGTGCGGCGTGCTCTGCGCCTGGGTGAGGCCGACGCCGTCCCCCGCATCAGCGACCTCGGTGCGCTCATCACCTCCACCCAGGGCAAGATCGAGATCGAAGCGCTCGAGGAGGGGCGCGAGGAGCGCATCCTGCAGGGCCTCGTGTCCGCCGCGGTGCTCGCCGTGTTCCGCCGCCGCTGCCCCACGGACCAGCTCTCCGCCGTGGTGGGCGCCTTCGACGAGACCGACGTCGTGCACGCCGGCGACGACCTGCCGGCCTCTGCCTACGGCGCCATCTTGACGCAGGTGCCGGCGCTGGTCGGGCCCGTCATGGCCGTGGCCGGGGGCGAGACTCCCGGTGCGGTGGCCGCCGCCACCGAGCTCGTGCTCGAGGGCCTCCACCTGACCAAGCGCCTCAACAAGGAAGCAGCGGGCACCAAGGCCACGTACCGGGGCCGGGGGTGACGAGCCACTGGGAGTACCGGCGCTGGGACGGCACCCAGCGTGGCTTCGAGGACGAGGTCGACGCCCTGTTCTCGGAGCTGACCGACGACCTGCTGTACCACGGCGATCCCGACGCGGCGCTGCGTCGCCTCCTCACCTCGGGGTTCCGCGGTGCCGACGGCGAGCGCGTCCAGGGGCTACGCGAGCTCATGGAGCGGTTGCGCCAGCAGCGCCAGGAGGAGCTCGACCGTGGCGATCTCGGTGGGGCGTTCGAGGAGATCGCCCGCGAGCTCGAGGAGGTCGTGTCCCAGGAGCGCGGTGGGCTCGAGTCGCTCAAGTCCGAAGCCGCCGCGTCCGACGACGAGCGCCGCCGCCAGGTGACCGACGAGGTGGTGGCGGAGCGCACCATGGAGCTGGAGCTCCTCCCCAACGATCTCGCCGGCCGCGTGCGCGGCCTGCAGCAGTACGACTTCGTCTCCTCCGAGGCCCGCGAGCACTTCGAGCAGCTGCTCGACAAGTTGCGCCAGGAGATCACCAAGAGCTGGTTCGACCAGATGTCCGAGGCCATGACCAATCCGGATCCGGCCCAGCTCGAGCGGGTCCGCCAGATGCTCGACGCCCTCAACCGCATGATCGAGCAGCGCGATCGGGGAGAGCCCCTCGATCCCAGCTTCGAGTCGTTCATGGAGGACTACGGCGAGTTCTTCCCCGGGAACCCCCAGACCCTCGACGAGCTGCTGGAGCAGTTCGCGGCCCAGATGGCGGCCGTCCAGGCGGCGCTCGACTCCATGTCGCCCGAGCAGCGTGCCCAGCTCCAGGCGCTGGCGGACTCGCTGTTCGAGGACCTCGACATGCGGTGGCAGATCGACCGCCTGTCGGAGAACCTGCGACGCGCCGTGCCCGACGCGGGATGGGGCCGGCGCTACCGCTTCACGGGCTCGGATCCCATGGGTCTGGCCGACGCCGCCTCGGCGGCGCGGCGGCTGGGCGAGATGGACCAGCTCGAGCAGTTCCTGCGCTCGGCCACGTCACCGCGTCGCATCGGGCAGCGGGCGCTGTCCGACCTGTTCTCGAAGCTGGCCAAGGACCGCCTCGGCGGTCACCGCAACACCTACATCGGGACGGGCCACGAGCCCGAGGGACAGACCAAGCGCTACGAGTTCGGCGACCCCTTCACCTTGGACATCCAGCGGACGGTGCACAACGCCGTCACGCGCTCGGGGGCGGGGACACCGGTCCGCCTCGAACCCGACGACTTCGAGATCGCCCGCACCGAGCACCTCACGCGGGCGTCGACGGTCCTCATGGTCGACCTGTCGTTGTCCATGCCGATGCGCGACAACTTCCTCGCCGCCAAGAAGGTGGCCATGGCACTGCACACCCTCATCTCCACGCGCTTTCCCCGCGACTTCCTGGGCCTGGTGGGCTTCTCCGAGGTTGCACGCGAGATCAAGCCGCAGGAGCTCCCCGAGGTGTCGTGGGACTACGTCTACGGCACCAACATGCAGCACGGGCTGATCCTCGCCCGGCGCATGCTCGCCCACCGGCCGGGCACGAAGCAGATCATCATGATCACCGACGGCGAGCCCACCGCCCACATCGTCCCCGACGGCCGAGACGGTGCGGGTGACCCTGGCCGAGGTGCTTCGCTGCACGCGTGCCGGCATCACCATCAACACCTTCATGCTCGACGCCAACCGCTCGCTGCAGGGCTTCGTCGAGCAGATGACGAAGCTCAACCGGGGCCG
>JBEKVE010000180.1:0-6323 GCA_049514335.1 Acidimicrobiales bacterium | reverse complement strand
CCATGGTTCGCCTGGACCCGATCCCCAACCCTGACTGAGCGCACAGCTGACCCCCCTCGCCCGTGGACGCCAACCATCCTACTTCCCGGAACGGGATTGGGCGAACACGCCCACTCCCCCACCGCGTGCCTCGGACACCTCTGTCCCCTCTGGTCCAATCACCGTCTCCCCGCTATGAGACACCCGGGGCAGACGGCCGGAGCCATCTGAACGGTCGACCAAGCCGGCACACGTACCGTGCCCGAGTACGCCTCCCGGTGAGCGGATAATGGACACGTGCAGGAGGCGACACGGGGCGCGAGCACACCGCCGCGCCTGACTGCGCTGTCCGTGGCGAGGAAGGGAGAGGCCTGTGTGCCGCTTGCCGTCCACGATCATGCCCTCGCCGCCCAACAGCGTTTCGTTTCGGCCCTCCTGGCCGGCTCCTTCACCTTCGTCTTCGGGGTTGCGCTCAGTGTGCTGCGATCCGGACGTCAGGGTGCGCGCAACGTCGAGGGTTGAGGGCGTGGGGCGGTGCGGTGCAGTGAGCGGAGTCCTGCTCTTCTCATCGGTGGCACATCCTCGCCGAACCCCTCAGTACGGTGGTGGGGGTTAGTAAGGTCTTCAGGCATGGTGGCAGCGGCCCCGCACGCCGGGCGGCCTCGATGACCGTCCGGTCCGATCCCGAATCGGCGGAGCCGAGTCACATCGATTCTCCGACCGTGGGCGGCGAGTCCTCCACCACGAGGCACCCCGTTCCCATCATGCAGCGCCTCGAGGGGGCGCTCGCCGGCGCCGAGCAGACCCTGCTTCGGCCCGTGCGTCGGTTCCGGCGGCAGCGGGTCGGCTCCAGCGACGCGAACGACCGCTCCCGGGGTGAGCCGCTCTATGTCTCCTTTCTGAGACTGCCGCGCGCCGGCCCCATCACCGCGCTCGTCGTGCTCATGTGCGCGTACGTCGCCGTGTTCGGCACGCTCACCTACCAGCAGCAGTCGAACTACGGAACGTACGGCTTCGACATGGGCATCTACGACCAGGGGATCTGGCTGCTGTCGCAGTTCAAGGATCCGTTCATCACGATCCGGGGCCTCGACTACTTCGGTCATCACGTCAATCTCATAACGCTGCTCTTCATCCCCGCCTACTGGCTGGGAGCCGGACCGCACTTTCTCTACGCCATCGAGACCGCCTGGCTGGCCGCAGGTGCCATTCCCCTCTGGCTCCTGGGGCGCGATCGGCTAGAGAGCTCCTGGTTGGCCGTCGGGCTCAGCGCCGCTTACCTGCTCTATCCGTCGGTGGAATGGATCAACCAGTGGCAGTTCCACCCCGACGCGCTGATCATCACCCCGCTCATGTTCGCCTACTGGCTGGCCACACGACAACGCTGGGGTTGGTTCTGGGTCGCGGTGGTGGTGGCCCTCTCGTGCAAGGAGGACGCCGGCCTGGCCGTCTTCGCCCTCGGAATCTGCCTGTGGATCAAGCATCGCCAGCGTGCGCAGGGGGTCATCACGGCACTTGCCGGTGCAGCATGGTTCCTCATCTGCACCAAGCTCATCATCCCGTTCGCCAATGGGGGTGCTGCGCCGTTCTACGTGACCAACTTTCCCGAGCTCGGCACGTCGATCTTCTCGATCATCGGGAACTTCTTCTTCCACCCCGGCAAGTGGATCAAGGTCGTCTTTGCGCGGTCGCGATGGACGTACTACGCACAGATCTTCTGGCCGGTGTCGTTCATCGCTCTGCTGGAGCCGCTCGTCTTGTTGATCGGCTTGCCACAACTATTCGTGAACACGTCATCGGCAACGAACGACGCGTACAACATCCACTTCTTCCTGACGTCGATCGTGGTCGCCGGAGTCTTTCTGGCCACGGTGGAGGCCTGTGCAAAGCGGGGGCGAACCGCTGCCGGTCGCCGCTTCATGGTCGGCCTGACCGTGGCCGCTGCCCTGGCGAGCAACGTGGCCTGGTCACCGTCACCGATCAGCGTCAACTTCCACACTGGGTACTGGGTGCCACCGAAAGCCCGGGACCAGGCGATCAACGCGGCGATCAGCATCGTGCCCCCGAACGCGTCGGTGTCAGCCACCTACGACATCGATGATCATCTGACCCACCGGGTCAGTGTCTACGAGTACCCGAACCCGTGGATCGTGACCAACTGGGGGATCGGCCTGCGCAAGCCGCCCGACCCCTCGAAGGTCGACTGGCTCGTCCTCGACACCGGAGCCGTCGGCAACCAGGCCGCGCTCTACCAGACGCTGATCGTCAAAGGGGAATTCCAGACGTTGTTCAGCCAGGACGGCATCGTGGTCCTGCACCGGGCCAGACCAGGCACTCCTAACGACCACGAGTGGCCCTGATCCGGGCACGGCCCTCGAACAGGCTCTGGCCGGTGGGGCCGCGTCGGCCCGAGTGCCGCCGGTCGGGCAGAGACGCCGGGGCGGAGGACCCTGAGGCCGGAGGGAACCCTTTGCGGCCCCTGTGCGTCATGTCAGGGTAATGAGCGCCGCTGTGGGGGAAGGAGGCTGACCAGCACATGGTGTCGGGTCCGGCCCCTTCCCCCGATCTGGCGGTCCTGTACCGCCGCCAGCGGGAGGCGATGATCCGCCTGGCCCGCCTGTTCACCGGGTCCACGGCCGTCGCCGACGAGCTCGTCCAAGAGGCGTTCCTGAAGATGCACCAGTTGCGTGAACAGCCCCACAACCCCGACGGATACCTCCGGACGACGGTGGCCAACCTGTCGAGGAGCTACCTGCGGCGACGTCGGCTGGAACGGCACTCGCCGGTTCGAGACCGCGCCAACTTCGAGGACCCGGAGATCGATGAGACCTGGGAGCACCTGGGGCGACCGGCGAATACCATGCTGGTGAGGGCCCGCAGGGCGGCCCTTCGGGCACGCCGGGCGGACCCCACCGGTCCAACCCGACGCCGTCCGCGTCCCATCGGATCGGGCCGAGGTCATGAGCAGGCGAACACACGACCACCAGGCCTCCAGTGCGGGGGCCCTTCCAGCCCGGGAGGCGCTGACGTGGCGGTGACCCTCGGCGATGCTGCACTGGCCGACCTGGCTCCCTTCGGCGAGGAGATGATCGTCGACGCCGGGGACGTCCTGTTCCGGGCGGGCGACGCCTCCTACGACTTCTTCGTCATCCTGGAGGGCCGGGCCGACATCATCCGGCCCGACATCGATACCGAGGAGGTCATCGCCAGCTTCGGCGTGGGCGGCTTCCTGGGCGAGCTGAGCCTGCTCACCGGGCAGCGGCCCTACCTGACCGGCCGCATGACCGAGCCAGGACGAGTACTGCGGGTACGCCAAGACGAATTTCGCCGCTTCATGCACACCATGCCCGACGTCGCCGATCTCATCTTCCTGGAGCTCAGTGCCAGGCGCGAGCGCCTCCGACAGGGCGACGGAGCCCGTGCGGTTCGGATCGTGGGGTCGCGTTTCTCCCCGGCGGCGATCGCGCTGCGTGCCTTCGCCACACGGTCGCAGCTGCCCCACGTGTGGATCGACCTCGAGGAGTCCACCGACCCCGAGGTCCTGCTGGCCGGCATGGGCCTGCGCCTGCCCGACACTCCCGCCGTCATCACCCCGACGGCGGTGCTGCGCCACACCACGCCCGGTGAGATGGCCGAGAACCTCGGGCTGACCTTCCGGGCTGTTCCGGGCACCCTGTTCGATCTGGTGGTCGTGGGCTCCGGACCGGCCGGATTGGCTGCCTCGGTCTACGGCGCGTCGGAGGGACTGGCCACGGTGTCGATCGACGCCGTGGCCGTCGGGGGGCAGGCGGGGTCGAGCTCGCGTATCGAGAATTACGCCGGCTTCCCCAACGGCATCTCAGGAGAGGACCTCGTGTCGCGCACCGCCGTGCAGGCCCAGCGCCTGGGGGCGCGCCTCAACGCACCGTGCGAGGCCGCCGGCCTTCGAGCTGAGCACGGCTTTCACGTCGTCACCCTGTCCGACGGCAGCGAGATCCCCTGCCGGGCGGTGATCGTGGCCTCCGGTGCCCGCTACCGCCGACTCGCCGTGGAGGACCTGCAACGCTTCGAAGGGGCCGGGGTGTACTACGCCGCCACGGACCTCGAGGCCCGGATCTGCGGCGGGAAGAGCGTCGTCGTGGTGGGAGGCGGCAACTCGGCCGGGCAGGCCGCCATCTACATGTCGCAACAGGCGTGTGCGGTCTCCATCGCCGTGCGCCGGGCCGACCTGACCCAGACGATGTCGCACTACCTGGTGGAACGCATCGAGGCGAGCCCGCACATCACGGTGTTGGCCAACACCGAGGTGCGGGGTCTCGCCGGCGACCACCATCTCGAACAGGTGACCCTCGAGCACGTACCCACCGGATCCCGCACCTCGGTGGCGTGTAACGGTCTCTTCTGCTTCATCGGCGCCGAACCCGCCACCAGTTGGCTGGACAGCGCCGTCGCACTCGACAACGACGGGTTCATCCTGACCGACCGCGACCTCGGCGGTGCCGAGGGCCAGCTCCCCGCTGGCCGTGACCCGCTCCCGTTCGAGACCTCGAGCATGGGGGTCTTCGCCGTGGGCGACGTCCGTCACGGGTCGCTCAAGCGGGTCGCAGCCGCTGTCGGAGAGGGGTCGAGCGCCGTCCGCTCGGTTCACGAGCACCTCGCCTTGAGCTCGTGAGCGACGGCGGGTCGATTCGGGTCACCGGACCGGGTCATGGGGGCCGGAGCAGACATCGCGGCGCGATTGTTACGGTGAGGCGAACGACACGACCAGGGAGCACACATGGACGGCACACGGGCACGGGAACTGCTGAGCGCTGAGCGCCGGCGCGTCGAGGGCCTGCTCGAGGAGACCGGCGACGCCGCGCAGCAGGATCGCAGCGCCGCCAACGAGGGCGGCGACATGGCCGACCCCGCCGAACGTCTCACGGCCGAGGAGGGGGACGACGCCGTCATCGCCGCACTCCGAAACCGTCTCGACGCCATCGGGCGCGCCGAGGCACGGCTCCAGCAGGGTACCTACGGTCGCTCGGTCAGAAGCGGCGCCCCCATCCCCGACGATCGCCTCGAAGCCGACCCGGCGGCGGAGCTGACCGTGGAGGAATCGGAGTAGCGCCCGTCGGAACCCGGTCTTGACGGCTCGCCCGGGCGACCGGGCGCCATCCGGACCGGGTGGCGCGACCGAGGACACGAGGATCAGAGACAGCACAAGGAAAGGAACGCCGATGCCCGCTTCGTGCACGCACATGGACACCGTCGAAGCCGTCGAGCCGTCGAGCTGGGGGTGCGAGGACTGCCTCAAGATGGGCGGTCACTGGGTGCACCTGCGCCTGTGCATGGCGTGCGGCCACGTCGGCTGTTGCGACGACTCGCCCAACCGCCACGCCACCGCTCATTTCCACGAGCACGGCGACCACCCCCTCATCCGCTCCTACGAACCTGGAGAGGATTGGTGGTACTGCTACATCGACGACCTCGTCTTCGATGTGCAAGGAGCACCGCCGGCCCCGTCACATCCCTGACGGGCTGCACAACCGCCGGAGTCAGGTGGGGCCCTTCTGTCCTCTGCGCACCCCCACCGGTGTCACCGATCGCAGGTCGGCTTCCGAGACGCCGCCCTCGATGAGCGCACCGGCGATCTCGCTCAAGCGTCGCCGGTCCCTTCGGGCGAGCTCGCGCAGCAACTCGAACGCCTCGTCCATCCCCAGCTGGAGGCGCTCGGCGACGATCCCCTTGGCCTGCTCGATCACGATGCGCGAATCGAGCGCACCCTGCAGCTGCACCGCCAGCGTCCGGCCCCGGGTGATGGCCCGCTCCTGGAGGATGCCGATGGTGGCCACGTCGGCCAGCGCCTGCGCCAGGTGCACGTCGCTCGGCACGAGAACGCCCTCGCCCACGCTGAAGATGTTCATGGCCCCGACGGTGTCGCTGCGCAGGCGCAGGGGGAGGGCGTGCACGGTGCGGAACCCCCCCTCGACCGCTCGGGCGCTGAAGCGCGGCCAGCGGTCTCCAGCCGCGTCGAGGGGCACGTTGAGCACGGGCTCACCAGAGCGGAAACAGTCCCGGCACGGACCCTCGTCGGTCTGTTCCTCGATCAGCTCGAGGAGGCGCATGCGGTCGGTCGACGAGGCCAGCACCCGGAGGTGGCCCTGGACATCGCCCAGTGCCAGACCCACCTCGGTCGACTCCAGCAGTTCGGCACAGCGCTCCACGAGGACCGACAGGAAGTCCAACAGGTCGAAATCGGCCACCAGCGTGTCGGCCAGCTCGACGAAGGTGCTGGCCAGCCACTCCTCTCTGTGCTCCATCGTCGCTCCTACCCAGGCGGCGCCGGTCCCAAGCCGCGACCTCCCTCGCCGACCGCCTCCACC
>JBEKVE010000179.1:0-6405 GCA_049514335.1 Acidimicrobiales bacterium | reverse complement strand
TGGATGAAGGCCTGGGGGACGAGGGGCTTCACGAGCAGCCCGTCCAACTGGCCCGACGCCGCCAGGGCGCTGTCGAGCGACGCCAGTCCGGTGAGGAGCAGCACCGGGGTGTCGGGATCGTCCTGCTTGAGCCGCTGGGCCAGCTCGACGCCGGTGTGATCGGCCAGCTGGTGGTCCACCACCACGGCCGACGGTCGCTGCAGCCCCCGCAACGTCAGGGCCTCGGTGGGGTCCGACGCGACGAAGACCTCGATCCCCGCCCCCTTCAGGACCGACGCCAGGCTGTCCCTCGTGGCCTGGTCGTCGTCGACGACCAGGACAGAGTCCTCGAGCCCGCTGGGTTGGAACGAAGACAACGGAAAGCCCCCCCTACACGCTGGTCGCCCGGTGGCGACCCTGATCGCCGGCCGAGCACGCCCTACAGTGTCGATTCACCATCGGCTTCTGCACCACGCTCCCCCCGCCCAGAGCAACGCCTGTGCCGATCCCGGCGGGCCGGTAAGGACCAAGCTTCTCACCACTCCTCGCGCGAAGTCAACGTCAAGCCGTCAGTCGTTGCCGGAACCGAAGGATCTCTCACTCGCACTTTTCACTCTCCGTGGTAATTCTACCGCATACCGCGGTAACAGGAGGGGTGAACGAGGTCAGAGTGCCCTCAGGCCGGCATCCCCAGAGCCGCCAGGACCATCTCCACGGCATCGGTCAGCTCGATGGTGTGGTCCACCACCAATTCCGGGTCGGTGGGCCGCTCGTAGGGGTCGCTCACGCCCGTGAACGACGGGATCTCCCCCGCCCGGGCCCGGGCGTAGAGCCCCTTCGTGTCGCGCGCCGCGCACACCTCCACCGGGGTGTCCACGAACACCTCCACGAAGCGCAGCCCGGCCTGCTCGTGCAGGAGCCGGGCTTCGCGCCGGCCCTGGGCGTAGGGGCTGATGAGGGCGGCCAGGGCGATGACCCCGGCGTCGGCGAAGAGCCGGGCCACGTGCGCCACCCGGCGGATGTTCTCGTCGCGCTCGGCCGGGGAGAACCCCAGGTCCTCGTTCAGCCCCGACCGGACGTTGTCGCCGTCGAGGCGGTACGCCCAGCGGCCGCACGCCACGAGGTGCTCCTCCACCGCCGCCGCCAGGGTCGACTTGCCCGACCCCGACAGCCCCGTGAACCACACCGTGGCCCCCCGCGTGCCGAGCGCCCGCCAGCGGTCGCGGCGCGTGAAGCGCGCCACGGACCACACCACGTCGGGAGCGGTGGGCATGGTTCAGTCCGCCCCGAGGATCATGCCCGCACCCGTGGTGACGTTGGTGTCCTCGGCCGCCACGATGAAGGACCCGGTGGTCCGGTTGCGGCGGTAGCTGTCGTAGAAGAGGGGCTGGGTGACCCGCAGGCTCACCCGGCCGACGTCGTTCAGGCCCAAGGTGTCGGCGGCCTCGTTGCGGTGCAGGGTGTTGACGTCCAGGGCGTAGTGGATCTTGCGCACCTGGGCCCGGACCCAGCGGGTGGTGTGCTTGAGCGCCACCACGTCCCCCTCGGCGAGGGGCCGCTCGGTCATCCAGCACACCATGGCGTCGAGATCCTGGCCGACGGTGGGCCGGTTGTGGGGACGGCAGATGAGGTCGCCGCGCGACACGTCGAGGTTGCCCGCCAGCCGCACCATGACCGACATGGGGGGGAAGGCCTCCTCCACCGGTCCGTCGAAGGTGTCGATGGCCGTCACGGTGGTGGTGAGGCCCGACGGCAGGACCATGACCTCGTCCCCGGGGCGGAACACCCCGCCGGCGATGCGGCCGGCGTAGCCGCGGAAGTCCGGGATGGTCGAGGCGGTGGGGCGCACCACCCACTGCACCGGCAGGCGGGGGTCGATGAGGTTTCGGTCCGAGGCGATGTAGACCTGCTCGAGGTGGTGCAGCAGCGACGGGCCCTCGTACCACGGCATGCTGAGCGAGCGCTGCACCACGTTGTCGCCCTGGAGCGCCGAGATGGGGATGAAGGCCAGATCGGTGAGCTCGAGGCGGGTGGCGAAGGCCTTGAACTCCTCGCGGATGGCGTGGAACACGGATTCGTCGTAGCCCACCAGGTCCATCTTGTTGACGCACAGCAGCAGGTGGGGCACCCGCAGCAGCGACGCCAGGAAGGCATGGCGCCGGGTCTGCTCGACGATCCCCTTGCGGGCGTCGACCAGCACGAGGGTGAGGTCCGCGGTCGAGTTCCCGGTGACCATGTTGCGCGTGTACTGGATGTGGCCGGGGGTGTCGGCGATGATGAACTTGCGCAGCGGGGTGGCGAAGTACCGGTAGGCCACGTCGATGGTGATGCCCTGCTCGCGCTCGGCCCGCAACCCGTCGGTGAGCAGGGCCAGGTCGGTGTACTCGTCGCCGCGCTGGCGGCTGATGCGCTCGACCGACTCGAGCTGGTCCTCGAAGATGGCCTTGGAGTCGTACAGGAGCCGCCCGATGAGCGTGCTCTTGCCGTCGTCGACGGAGCCGGCCGTGGCGAAGCGCAGGAGCTCCATGCTCAGAAGTACCCCTCGCGCTTGCGGTCCTCCATCGAGGCCTCGCTGACGCGGTCATCGGCGCGCGTGGCGCCGCGCTCGGTCAAGCGGGAGGCCGCCGTCTCGATGATGATGTCGTCGAGGGTCGACGCGCTCGATTCGACCGCACCCGTGCAGGTCATGTCGCCCACGGTGCGGTAGCGCACCGTGGTCTCGAAGACCTCTTCGTCGTCGACGAGGGTGACGAAGTCGCTCGCCGCCAGGAGCATGCCGTCGCGGCGGAACACCGAGCGGCGATGCGCGTAGTAGATCTCGGGGATGTCGAGGCTCTCCTCGGCGATGTACTGCCAGATGTCGAGCTCGGTCCAGTCCGACAGCGGGAAGACCCGGATGTGCTCGCCGCTGCGGTGGCGACCGTTGTACAGGCCCCACAGCTCGGGTCGCTGGTTCTTCGGGTCCCACTGGCCGAACTCGTCACGGAACGAGTACACCCGCTCCTTGGCCCGCGCCTTCTCCTCGTCGCGCCGGGCGCCGCCGAACACGGCGTCGAAGCGGTGCTCGGTGATGGCGTCAAGCAAGGTCCTCGTCTGGAGGCGGTTACGCGACGGGTTGGGGCCGGGGTCCTCGGCCACCCGGCCGCTGTCGATCGAGGCTTGCACCGAGGCCACCACCAGCTGGGCGTCGAGCGACGCCACCCGCCGGTCCCGGAACTCGAGCACCTCGGGGAAATTGTGCCCGGTGTCGACGTGCATGACAGGGAAGGGCAGACGGGCGGGCCAGAACGCCTTCTCGGCCAGCCGCAGCATGACCACGGAGTCCTTGCCCCCCGAGAACAGCAGCACGGGCCGCTCGAATTCGGCCACGACCTCGCGCATGACGTGCACCGACTGTGCCTCGAGCGCCTCGAGATGGGAGAGCTGGTACGTACCAGCCTCCGAGCGTCCCCCCATAGACAGACGAGAATAGCTTGGCCGGGTCGCTTTCCGATACGGTCGGCGGGCTCCGGACCCGGCGCCGTGCCCCCGGCCCCGGCGACGGCACACCGCGCCAGGCACACCACAGCAGCCACACCAGGGCAGGGACCGGTGGACACGACCGACGACCATGCGCTCGCCGCCCGAATCGCCGAGGAGTGCGGGCGGGCGCTGGTCGAGCTCCGGGAGCGGGCACAGCGCCACGGGTCCCCGGCCGGTCCGGCCCTCGGCCACCAGGGTGACCGTGCCTCGCACGACCGCATCGTGGCCGCCCTGGCCGAAGCCCGTCCCGACGATGTCGTGCGCTCCGAGGAGGGCGGGCGCGACCACGGTGCGGCCCCCGCCGGCGAGCGGCACCGGCGCCTGTGGGTGGTCGACCCGCTCGACGGCACCCGGGAGTACGCCGAGGGGCGAGCCGACTTCGCCGTGCACGTTGCGCTCGTGGTGGGCGAGGACCCCGTGGTGGGGGCGGTGGCGCTCCCCGCCGAGGGACTCGTGTTCGCCACCGGTGGTGCGGCTTCCCCCACGCCGGTGGCGCGTGGCGACGGGCCGGTGCGCATCGCCGTGAGTCGCACCCGGCCGCCCGTGGAGGCGACGCGGGTGGCGACGCACCTCGGGGCCGAGCTCGTCCCCATGGGATCGGCGGGAGCCAAGGTCATGGCCGTGGTGCGCGGCACCGTGGACGTCTACGTGCACGGCGGCGGCCAGTACGAATGGGACTCCGCGGCGCCGGTGGCCGTGGCGCGCGCCCACGGCATGCACGCCTCGCGTCTCGACGGCGCGCCGCTTCGCTACGGCGCCGCCGACCCGTGGTTGCCGGACCTGCTCGTGTGCCGGCCCGAGCTGGTCGACGTCGTGGCCGAGGCCCTGCGGTCCTGAGACCACCGCCCCAGCGGGCCGACGCCGTCGGCCCGACCTATCGCCGCGTCAGTCAGCAGGGACGAGCGGCAGGGTGCGCACCTCGGCGGTGCCGCCGGTCCGCACCTGGAGCAGCGAACCGGGCTCGACGGCGCGACGGACATAGCCGAGCGCCACGTGGCACCCGAGCGCCGGCGACCACGCCGCCGAGGTCACCGTGCCCACGGACTTCGCCCCCGGGGCGTCGTCCGCCACGAGCTCCGATCCCGCCACCACCGGCGGCGCGTCGCGAGGTTGGGGCCCGAGCACGAGCCCGCGCAGGTGGCGCGCCACCTTGTTGCCCCGGGCGTCGAGCCGGGCCACGAGCTCCTGGCCCGTGTAGCACCCCTTGGTGAAGCTGACGGTGCGGTCGAGAAGCCCGGCCTCGGCGGCGATGGTGTGCTCGTCGAGCTCGGCACCCATGGACGCAATGCCGGCTTCGACCCGTCGCGACAGCCAGGCGTCGGCGCCGCACACCCGCACCCCGGCCGGCACCGAGGGGGACGGGCCCAGCAGGTCGAGACCGTCGACGCCGTTGCACCGGAAGGGCACGGCGACGACGGTCCCCGCCCCCGGTCCACCGCCGGCCACGGCGTCGCCGGCACCGGGACCGCGCAGTGCCACGCACCGCCAGTCGAGGAGCTCGACGGTCGCCTTGACCCGCAGCTTGAAGCGCCCGAGGCGCGCCACGAGCGCCTCGCCGAACCCGCCCTCGACGTCGAGCACCACGACCTCGGGCCCGAGGCGCGTGATCCGCACCAGCGCGTCGAGCTTGCCCTGGGGCGTGAGGACGAGGGACTCGGCCGACTCCCCCTCCGCCAAGGTCGCGACGTCCTGGGACACCTGACCCTGGAGGAACGACAGCGCGTCCACCCCCGCCAGGCGCACGACGTCGCGACCCACCGGCACCGCTCCCACCCCGCGGCGCACGGCGTCGTAGTCCTCGAGATAGGCGCCGGCCTCGTTCTCCGCCGATCCGGGCGGGGCGCTCCAGGTGGCGGTGCTCACCGTTCCGCCCAGGCGAGGCGGGCCGCCGTCGCCCGGCGGGCGGCGGGGACGGCGCTCAGCAGCGCCGCGGCCTTGTTGACGCACTCGGTCTCCTCGTCGGCGGGATCACTGTCGGCCACGATCCCCGCCCCGGCCTGCACCGAAGCTCGCCCGTCGGGCGTCACCACCATGGTCCGGATGGCGATGGCGGCGTCGAGGTTGCCCGAGAAGTCGATGTAGCCCACCACCCCCCCGTACACGCCGCGCTTGGTGGGCTCGAGGTCGTCGATGATCTGCATGGCCCGCACCTTGGGCGCCCCCGACAGGGTGCCGGCGGGAATCGTGGCCCGCAGCACGTCGATGGGACCGAGGCCGGCACGCAGCTTCCCCGACACCTGTGAGGTGAGATGCATGACGTGGCTGTAGCGCTCCACCGTCTTGAACTCGTCGATGTGGACGGACCCGAACTCCACCACGCGGCCCACGTCGTTGCGGGCCAGGTCCACCAGCATGACGTGCTCGGCCACCTCCTTCGGATGCTCCGACAGCTCGGCGGCGAGACGCTCGTCCTCCTGGTCGGTGCGGCCCCGCCGTCGCGTGCCGGCGATGGGTCGCGACACGACCACGCCGTCGCGCAGCCGCACCAGCGGCTCGGGCGTCGCCCCCACCACGCTGCAGTGCTCGGTGCGCAGGAAATAGAGATAGGGGCTCGGGTTCACGAGCCGCAGCACGCGGTAGAGGTCGAACGGCGCCGCTCCCAGGTCGAGGTCGAAGCGCTGCGACAGCACGACCTGGAAGATGTCCCCGGCCCGGATGTGCTCCTTGGCCACCTGCACGGCGTCCATGAACGTCTCCGGCGCCATGGTCCGCGTCACCGCCGGCTCCTCCTCGGCGTCGGGCGGCTCGAGCGGCGGCGTCTGGAGCGGGCCGAACAGCGACGCGGCGAGGGCGTCGAGGCGCTCGCCCGCCGCCGCGTAGGCGGCGTCGGCATCGGTGCCGCTCCAGCCCTCCCCCACCACCACGTTGTCCACGAGCACCACCCGCTGGCGCCAGTGGTCGAAC
>JBEKVE010000178.1:0-6417 GCA_049514335.1 Acidimicrobiales bacterium | reverse complement strand
CGGCCCGTGCGATCGGGCCCATCGACGCTGCCCGCTCCTCGAGTGCGGTCGTTGCGCGCTGGTCGAGGACGCCGACGTCGTGGTGTCGGCGCTCGGGCTCCACCACGCCGCGCCGCGCCGCATCGTGGCGAGGCTGGCCGATCACTATCCCGCCACCCCGGTGGTGGTCCAGGCACCGAGCCAGCTGTTGGGGGAGCGGGTCGCGCTGGTCGCCGGACGGGTTCCGCTGGTCATGCCCGTGACCGGGGAGGCGCTGCTCGACTCGGTCCGGCTGGCCCTGGCCGGCGGCCCCTTCCCGGGAGGCCGTCCGGTGCCGGGCGTACCCGACCGCCGCCCCGTGCCGGGCCGGAGGGTCGCCTGAGCACCACCGCCATCCCGCCAGGAAGGG
The DNA here is from genome assembly GCA_049514335.1 of Acidimicrobiales bacterium. GTDB lineage: Bacteria > Actinomycetota > Acidimicrobiia > Acidimicrobiales > UBA8190 > JBEKVE01. Next base: position 6,029 of record JBEKVE010000178.1, on the reverse strand, counting down.
CCCTTGGTCCCTGTGCGGCACCGGGGCCGGACGCCGATGACTGTTGGTGGTGCCCCAGCCCCGAGATGCGCGCAACGCTGCCGACGAACGGTTCCAGGTGCTCGTGGAGCACTCCTCCGACATCGTCTTCGTGGTCGACGCCCACGGGATCCTGACGTTTCTCAACCACACCGCGGCCGACACCTTCGGCGTGCCCGTCGAGGAGGCCCTCAGCACCCCGGTCTTCCGCTTCGTCCACCCTGACGACGTGGACGCCTTCGCCCTGACCTGTGACGGCCTGCTGGCCGCCCCCGAGACGTCGGCGACGGAGACGCTTCGCTTCGTGGGGACCACCGGGGGGGTGCGCACCTTCGAGACCGTCGCCACCAACCGGCTGGCGGTGCCCTCGGTCGCCGGCCTCGTCGTGAACGGGCGCGACGTCACCGAGCGAAACGACTACATCGAACGGCTCGAGCAGAGCTTCTCCGCCATCACCGAGGCCGTGACCACCATCGTGGAGATCCGCGACCCCTACACGGCGGGCCATCAGCGCCAGGTGGCGCGCCTCGCCACCGCCATCGCCCGCCAGCTCGGGCTACCCGAGCACACCGTGAAAGGCATCCAGGTCGCCGCCACACTCCACGACATCGGCAAGATCGCCGTGCCCATCGAGATCCTCGCCCGCCCGGGCCACCTCACCCCGGCCGAGCTCGAGATGGTCCGCACCCACCCGCAGACCGGGGCACACATCGTCACCAACGCCTCGTTCCCCTGGCCGGTGGCCGAGATGATCCTGCAGCACCACGAACGCCTCGACGGCTCGGGCTATCCCCGCGGCCTGCAGGGGGACGACATCCTGTTCGAAGCGCGCGTCATCTCGGTGGCCGACGTCGTGTCGGCCATGTCGGTGCACCGCCCCTACCGCGCCGGCTTGGGCATCCCCGCCGCCGTGGCCGAGATCGAGGCCAACCGGGGCCTGCTGTACGACGCCGCCGTGGTGGACGCCTGCCTCCGGGTTCTCGACCAAGGGAGCGCTCCCGGGCTTGACATGTGACGATTTAGTCACATAATGTCACCGTGGACGACGTGTTCAGAGCGCTCGCCGATCCGACCCGCAGAGCACTGCTCGACGAGCTGTTCCGCCACGACGGCCAGACGCTCAACGCCCTCGAGAGCCGGTTCGAAATGACCCGGTTCGGGGTCATGAAGCATCTGCGCCAGCTGGAGGAGGCGGGGCTCGTGGTCACCCGGCGCCACGGCCGGGAGAAGCTCCATTTCCTGAACCCCGTCCCCATCCGGCTCGTCCACGACCGGTGGGTGAGCAAGTACGCCGAGCCCTGGGTGGCGGGCCTCGGCGACCTCAAGCACAGACTGGAGAACCCCATGGAGAAGGTCTACGAGATCTACATCCGCACCACGCCCGAGCGCCTGTGGGACGCCATCATCGATCCCGACATCAGGAGCAAGTACAACTTCGGCGCCCGGGTCACCTCGGAGTGGAAGCCGGGCGCCGCCATCGAGATGAGCAGCCCGACCGGGCTGCTCGGCGGGGGGGAGGTTCTCGAGGTCGACCCCCCGCGCCGCCTGGTGCACACCATGACGGCGCTGTGGGACGACGACGTGCGGCGCGAGGGCGCCTCCCGGGTGACGTGGGAGATCGAGCCGGTGGGCGATTCGTGCCGCCTGCTCGTCGTCCACGACGAGCTGCGCCAGGACGCCAACCCCCAGCTCTACGGCGGCTGGCCCATGATCCTGTCGGGTCTCAAGACGTGGCTCGAGACCGGTGAGCTGCTCACCACGCCGGGATCGCTCCTGTACCGCGCCTGACCGGGCGCCGCAGGCGCCGTGCGGCCTCAGGCCCCCAGGGTCTTCATGATCCACTCGCTCATGGTCATGCTCCGCATGGTGGTGAGGTCCATGAGCTTGGTGACGTGGTCGAGCATGGTCCGGATGTTGGCGTTCATGACGGCCGGGTCCCCCCCGGCGCAGTAGAAGAGCATGGGGTCGGTGACGTGCGCCGCGCTCGGCCACGCCTCCTCCACGATGCCGCGCCACGGGGGAAGGCCGGCGACGAGGGGGCGCACCACCAGATTGCGCACGTAGCGGCAGCGGGGCTGCACAGCCTCCGACATGGGCGACTGGTGGCCGTGCCAGAACGCCAGCCACTCCTCGAAGTCGGTCCCGGGCAGCTGCTCGAAGGTGGCCACGGTCAAGATGCCCGGCGAGCGGTGCCCGTCGGGCCAGTGGCGCCGGGGGGACCAGCGGCTCGTGCCGTAGTCGGTGTAGAGCGACTCGAGGACCTGGTACCCGTCGACCCGCACGGCCGCCTCGCCCAGCACCCGCTCGACCCCGGCGCGCCGGTCGTAGCAATCGAGCCACACCGACACGAGCGCCTGCGGCGTGTGCTCGCCCTCGGGCGCGGGCACGGGTGACGCCACATCGGCCTCGTCGTCGTCGAGATCGATGGTGAGACCGTGGACGCCTTCGTCCATGAGGGCGGGGGCCACGGCGTCGATCATGATCGGCTTCACGTCGCGGCGCGCCGTGCCCTCCGGGAGCCACACCAGGTACTGGAGCTTCTCCACGGCCGGGACCCTCAGGCGGGGACGGGCTCGCCGAGCGCACCGGGGAGGGCGGTGCGCCACGCCTGGGACGCTTCGGCCACGGACACGTCGAGCAGACCGGCCACGACGACGCGCTCACCATCGGCCACCCCGAGCACGGTTGCCGGGACCCCTGCGGCTGCGGCCCGGGCCCGGAGCTCGTCGGGGCGGTCGGTGCCGATCACCACCCGCGTCGGCGACTCGGAGAAGAGCCCGGCCACGCCCCCTGTCGGCCCGGCGTCGATGCGGCACCCCACTCCCGAGGCGATCGCCCCCTCGGCCAGGGCCACGGCCAGTCCTCCCCCTGACACGTCGTGCACGCTGCGCACCAGGTCGCCCGACCCCACCAGGTCGGCCACCAGCCCAACCAGGTGGCGATGCGCCACCAGGTCGAGCGGGGCGAGGCTCCCGAAGCGCTCCTCGCGGCGCTCCACGGCCCAGCGCGAGCCGCCGAGCGCGGCGTCGGTGGTCCCGAGCAGCACGAGCGTGGTGCCGGCCACCATCGCCGGCCCGGGGGGGCGGCGCTCGAGGTCATCGATCACGCCCAGCACCGCCACCACCGGCGTGGGGTCGATGTCGACGCCGCCGCTGGCGTTGTAGAGGCTCACGTTCCCCCCGATGACGGGGATGTCGAGCGCCCGACACGCCTCGGCCATGCCGTCCACCGACTCCGACAGCTGCCACATGACCTCGGGGTGCTCGGGGTCGCCGAAGTTGAGGCAGTTGACGAGGGCCGCCGGCCTCGCCCCGGCGCAGGCCACGTTGAGGGCCGACTCCGCCACTGTCATGGCCGTCCCCTGCCGGGGGTCGACGGCGCACCACCGGGGGTTGGAGTCGGTGGACAGGGCGAGGGCCCGCTCGCTGGGCGGCAATCCGGGGGCGGCCAGGCGCAGCACCGCGGCGTCGGACCCGGGGCCGACCACCGTGTTGAGGAAGAGCTGGTGGTCGTACTGGCGCCACACCCACGACGTGTCGGCCAGCAGGGCGAGCACATCGTCTGCCACCGACGCCGGGGTGGCGGCCGACACCGCCGCGGCCAGAACGCCGTCACCCTGGCGCCGGCGCTCGTCGACGTCGGCGGGGGCGGCCCGGGGACGGTCGTAGAGCGGGGCGTCGTCGGACAGCGACGCGGCGGGGACGTCGGCCAGGACATCGCCCGCGTCGTCCAGGATGCGCAGGCGACCCCCGTCGGCGGTGGGGGCGGTGACGACGCCGATCACCGTGGCCCGCACCTCCCAACGTCCGCACACCTCCTCCACCGCGGCGCGGTCGGCGGGGGTGACGATGGCGAGCATGCGCTCCTGGCTCTCCGACGTCATGACCTCGAAGGGCTCCATCCCCGGCTCGCGCCGGGGCACGGCTGCGACGCTCACGTCCATGCCCATGGCGCCGCGTGCCGCCGTCTCCGAGGTGGCACAGGCGAGACCGGCACCCCCGAGGTCCTGGATGCCGACCACCAGGCCCCGGTCCAGCAGCTCGAGGCAGGCTTCGATGAGCCGCTTCTCCTCGAAGGGGTCGCCGACCTGCACGCTCGGACGCTTGTCGTCGCCGCCCTCGTCGGAGGAGAACGAGGCCGAGGCGAGGACGCTGACCCCGCCGATGCCGTCGCGGCCCGTGGTCGATCCGAGCAGCACGGCCAGGTTGCCCTCCCCCGTGGCCCGGCCGAGCACCAGCCGCTCGACGGGCATGACGCCCAGGGCGAGCACGTTGACGAGCGGGTTCCGGGCATAGCCGGGGGCGAACGTGAGCTCACCCCCCACGGTCGGCACCCCCACCGAGTTGCCGTAGCCCGAGATCCCCGCCACAACCCCCTCGGTCAGCCAACGGCAGCGGGGGTCGTCGAGGGGGCCGAAGAACAGCGGGTCCATCAAGGCGATGGGACGAGCCCCCATGGTGAAGATGTCGCGCAGGATCCCCCCCACACCGGTGGCCGCCCCCTGGTACGGCTCGACGGCGGAGGGATGGTTGTGGCTCTCGATGCGCAATGCCACGGCGATGCCGTCGCCGGCGTCGATCACGCCCGCGTTCTCTCCTGGTCCCACGAGGACGTGGGGACCCTCGGTGGGCAGACGGCGCAGGTGCAGGCGAGACGACTTGTAGGAACAGTGCTCGCTCCACATCACGGCGTACATGGCCAGCTCGAGGTGGTTGGGGGGGCGACCGAGGATCGCCTCTATGTGCCCCGCCTCGTCGTCGGTGAGGCCGAGCGCCCGGTGCAGCGACTGCTCCTCGGACACCGGCTCGGGCACGGCCTCACCGTACCGGGAGGCGGGGCCCGGCCGCGTCGATTGGGGACGGAGGACGCCCCGGTCTTGCCGGGACGTCACGCCGTCATTGCGGCTGCCGGCACCCCGGTACACCGCCCCCCGCCCCTCCCGGGAGAACACGGGACTCGCCCACACCAGCGACGAAAGGCGCGACCCCGGCCACGCGGCGTTCCCCGACGGCGGTGGGGTGGCAATGAAGCCCACCCTATTGATCCAATCAGCACATCCCATTTGAGTTGCCAGGAAGCCCCCCGCGTCCCATAATCCCGGGCATGGCCGACGGTAGGCAACGTCCGGGGCGGGCACCCATGTCGAGCGCCCACAAGGCGGCGCTGGCCCGCGGTCGCGAGGAGGGACGGGCGGTGCGCCGCTACCTCGAGGCCATCGAGCACCAGCGTCCCAAGCGGGGCCGCAGGCGGACGCCGGAGTCCATCGACAAGCGTCTCGCCGTCGTGAACGAGCGGCTGGTGGTGGCCGACGCCCTGGGCCGCCTGCACCTGCTGCAAGAGAAGGCCGACCTCGAGGCCGAGGCCGGCCGGCTGGCGGCGTCGGCCGAGATCGACGACCTGCAGAAGGGGTTCGTCAAGGTCGCCCGCGCCTACGGGGAGCGCAAGGGCATCAGCTACCGGTCGTGGCGGTCGGCCGGCGTGAGCGCCCAGGTGCTCGAGCAGGCCGGCATCGAGCGCACGTCGCCGTCCCCCACGGTCCTGGGGCGCTGACCACGACGCGCCGGCTCACTGCGTCAGGCCGGCAGGGCCCTCAGGCCGGCAGGGCCCTCAGGCCGGCAGGGCGCTCAGGCGGGTAGGCGGACGGGGAGCGCCGCCGACGCCAGCAGCCCCCGCAGCAGGACCATGCCGTCGGTGGCCCCGGTCATGGGGTCACAGGCGCGTTCGGGATGGGGCATGAGGCCGACCACGTTGCCCGCCTCGTTGCACACCCCGGCGATGTCGTCCATCGAGCCGTTGGGATTGTCGGTGTAGCGAAGCACGATGCGGTCCTCGGCCCGGAGGCGCTCCAATGTGGCGACGTCGCAGGTGAAGTTGCCCTCGAAGTGGTTGACCGGCAGCCGCAGCTCGTCCCCCACCGCAGCGGCGCCGGTGAGCACGGTGCGGCTCGTGCACACCCGCACGCCCACCGTGGTGCACAGGAAGCGAAGCCCCCGGTTCTTCTGCAGCGCCCC
>JBEKVE010000177.1:0-6945 GCA_049514335.1 Acidimicrobiales bacterium | reverse complement strand
GCATCCCGGCCAGGCCCAGGCGTAGCAGCACTTCGTCTCGCATGCCACGGTCACCGTCGTCTGCACACGTGGCGAGGAGGCGTTCGAAGGCCTCGTCGTGAGACAGCCATCTGGCGGGGTGCTTGCCCTGGCGTTTCCCGTAGATGCGAGGGATGCGGCGCAGGGGGTTGTCCCGGTTCGAGAGGGCCTCCACCAGAGCGGAGTCTGCTTCGCCTTCTCGGACGCACCAGCGGAGGAATGTGCACGCTTGGGACAGGCGGTTCCGGATCGTGTTGTTGGCCGGGGCCTGGTCGGTGCACCAGGCGATCACGTCGCCGTCGGAGAGGTGCCGGGGGTGTGTCGTGCCGCTGTGGGCGAAGAGGGCCGACAGGTTGCTGACGTAGGTGCGACGGGTCAGGGGGTTGGTGTACCGCCGGGTGAATCGGTCGATCAGCTCGGGCAGGTGTCGGTGTTCGACCAGGTTCGTGATCGACGCCAGTGCGGCATCTGGCGCAGGGTCAGACGTTAGAAAATCTTGATCTCGATGTCCACGCCCGCCGGCAGGTCGAGGCGCTGCAGGGAGTCCACCGTCTTCGGGGTGTGCTCCACGATGTCGACGAGGCGCTTGTGCACCTGCATCTCGAAGTGCTCCCGGCTGTCCTTGTACTTGTGGGGGGAGCGGATCACCGTGTAGCGGTGGCGCTCGGTGGGAAGCGGCACCGGGCCCTGCACCTTGGCCTGGGTGCGCAGCACCGTCTGCACGATCTTCTCCGTCGACTGGTCGAGGACCTCGTGGTCGTAGGCCTTCAGGCGGATACGGATCTTCTGGCGTGAGGCGTCTGCCATGGCTCTTGTGTCCCCTCGCTCCCCGACCCGTTGCCCGACCGCTACTTGAGGATCTTCGTGACCCGGCCGGAACCCACCGTGCGCCCACCCTCGCGGATGGCGAACAGCAGGCCCTCGTCCATGGCGATCGGCTTCTGGAGCTCCACCACCATCTCCGTGTTGTCACCGGGCATCACCATCTCGGTGCCCTCGGGCAGCGTGATGGAGCCGGTGACGTCGGTGGTCCGGAAGTAAAACTGCGGGCGGTAGTTGTTGAAGAAGGGCTTGTGACGGCCACCCTCCTCCTTGGTGAGCACGTAGACGTTCGCCTCGAAGTTGGTGTGCGGGGTGATCGAGCCGGGCTTGGCAAGGACCTGGCCGCGCTCGACGTCCTCCTTCTTGGTCCCCCGCAGCAGGGCGCCGATGTTGTCCCCGGCACGCCCCTCGTCGAGGAGCTTGCGGAACATCTCGACCCCGGTGACCACGGTCTTCTGCGTGGCCCGGAGCCCGACGATCTCGACTTCCTCGCCCACCTTGACCTGGCCCTGCTCCACCTTGCCGGTCACCACCGTGCCACGGCCGGTGATGGACATCACGTCCTCGATGGGCATGAGGAAGGGGCGGTCGATGGGGCGCTCGGGCTCGGGGATGTAGCTGTCCACGGCGTCCATGAGCTCGAGGATCTTGGGGGTCCACTCCGCGTCACCCTCGAGCGCCTTGAGGGCGCTCACCCGTACCACGGGCACGTCGTCCCCGGGGAAGTCGTACTGCGAGAGCAGCTCGCGCACCTCGAGCTCGACCAGGTCGAGCAGCTCCTCGTCGTCGACCATGTCGGCCTTGTTGAGCGCCACCACGATGTGGGGCACGCCCACCTGCCGGGCGAGCAGCACGTGCTCCCGGGTCTGGGGCATGGGGCCGTCGGCGGCCGACACCACCAGGATGGCCCCGTCCACCTGGGCGGCGCCGGTGATCATGTTCTTGATGTAGTCGGCGTGGCCCGGCATGTCGACGTGGGCGTAGTGGCGGGCGTCGGTCTCGTACTCGACGTGGGCGATGGAGATCGTGATGCCGCGCTGCTTCTCCTCGGGGGCCTTGTCGATCTGGTCGAAGGGCGTGAACGCCACGTTGGGGTTCTTCTCGGACAGGACCTTCGTGATGGCCGCCGTGAGCGTCGTCTTGCCGTGGTCGATGTGCCCCATCGTCCCGATATTGACGTGTGGCTTCGAGCGCTCGAACTTCTTCTTGGCCATGCTGTCGCTCCGGCTCCCTGTCTCCGGCGGCTCCCCCTCGGGGACCGCCTGCTCTCTCTGTGTCTTTCTGGTTCCTGCGTGGTGCGCTTGCTACGTCTGTGACCGCTGCGCCGTGTGTCTGTGGGATCGGTACCCGGTGACGGCGCTGCTACTCGCCACGGGCCCGGGCGACGATCTCACGGGCGATCGAGTCGGGGACATCATGGTAAGCGCTGAACTGCATCGTGTACGTGGCCCGCCCCTGGGTCCGCGAACGCAGGTCGGTAGCGTAGCCGAACATGTCCGCCAGGGGCACCAGAGACCGGACGACCTGGCTGGTCCCCCGCTGCTCCATGCCCTCGACCTTGCCCCGCCGGGACGACAGGTCACCGATGACCTCGCCCATGTACTCCTCCGGGGTGACCACCTCGACCGCCATGACCGGCTCGAGCAGCACCGGGCCGGCCCGCCGGGCCGCCTCCTTCACCGCCATGGAGCCGGCGATCTTGAAGGCCATCTCCGAGGAGTCCACGTCGTGGTACGACCCATAGGTCAAGGTGACCCGGACGTCGACCATGGGGTAGCCGGCCAGGACCCCGTTGGTGAGGGCCTCCTGGATGCCGGCGTCCACGGCCGGGATGTACTCCTTGGGGATCACCCCGCCGGTGATCTTGTCCACGAACTCGTACCCGCCCCCGGGCCCGGTGGGCTCCAGGCCGATGACCACGTGGCCGTACTGGCCCCGGCCGCCGGTCTGACGGACGTAGCGCCCCTCGACCTTTTCGATCGGCCTCTTGATGGTCTCGCGGTACGCCACCTGGGGCTTGCCCACGTTGGCGTCGACCGAGAACTCCCGCAGCATGCGGTCGACGAGCACCTCGAGGTGCAGCTCGCCCATGCCCGAGATGACGGTCTGGCCCGTCTCCTCGTCGGTGCGGACCCGGAAGGTGGGGTCCTCCTCGCTCAGGGCGAACAGGGCCCGGCCCAGCTTGTCCTGGTCGGCCTTGGTCTTGGGCTCCACCGCCACGTGGATGACGGGCTCGGGGAACTCGAGGGTCTCGAGCAGGATGGAGTGGCCGGGATCGGTGAGGGTGTCGCCCGTGGTGGTGTCCTTCAGCCCCACCGCCGCCACGATGTCGCCGGTGAAGATGGCGTCCTTGTCCTCGCGGTGGTTGGCGTGCATCTGGAGGATGCGGCCCACGCGCTCCTTGCGGCCCCCCTTGGTGGAGTTGACGATGGTGGACCCCTTGGACAGCGTCCCCGAGTAGACCCGCAGGTAGGTGAGCTTCCCCACGTAGGGGTCGGTCATGATCTTGAAGGCCAGGGCGGAGAAGGGCTCGGCGTCGTCGGCCTTGCGCTCGATCGGCTCGCCCTTGGTCGTGACCCCGACGGCGGCGGGCACGTCGAGGGGGCTCGGCAGGTAGTCGACCACGGCGTCGAGCAGCGGCTGGACGGCCTTGTTCTTGAAGGCCGAGCCGCACAGGACGGGCACGACCTCACTGGCGATGGTGGCCCGGCGAAGCGCCCGGCGCAGGTCGTCGCCGGTGATGGCCTCGTCCCCGACGTACTTCTCCATGATGGTGTCGTCGAAGTTCGACAGGACGTCCACGAGCTGGTGGCGAGCCCCGTCGGCCTCGGCCACCAGGTCGGCGGGGACCTCCTCGATCCGCCACTTCTCCCCCATGTCGTCGTCCCACAGAAGCGCCTGCAGCGAGAGCAGGTCGATGACGCCGTGGAAGCCGCCCTCGACGCCCACCGGGATCTGGATCACGGCCGGGGTGGCGTCGAGCCGATCGCGGATCATGTCCACGGCCCGGGCGAAGTCGGCCCCGATGCGGTCCATCTTGTTGATGAAGCAGATGCGCGGCACGGCGTACTTGTTGGCCTGGCGCCACACCGTCTCGGTCTGGGGTTCCACGCCGGCCACGGCGTCGAACACCGCCACGGCGCCGTCGAGGACCCGGAGCGAGCGCTCCACCTCGACGGTGAAGTCCACGTGGCCCGGGGTGTCGATGATGTTGATCCAGTGGTCACGCCACTTGCAGGTGGTGGCGGCGGAGGTGATGGTGATGCCGCGCTCTTGCTCCTGGACCATCCAGTCCATGGTGGCCGCGCCCTCGTGGACCTCACCGATCTTGTAGTTCTTGCCGGTGTAGTAGAGGATCCGCTCGGTCGTCGTGGTCTTCCCCGCGTCGATGTGCGCCATGATCCCGATGTTGCGGGTCCGGGCGAGGGGGAATTCGCGGATAGGGCGTGCGTCGGCCATGGTGCTGTTGCTCTCGGGTCGTTCGGATGGTTCGTGCCGGAGCGGGGGGCGCCCTTCGGGACGCCGGTCCCGCTACCAGCGGTAGTGGGCGAAGGCTCTGTTGGACTCGGCCATCTTGTGCATGTCCTCCCGGCGCTTCACGGCCGCGCCGGTGCCGTTGGCGGCGTCGAGGACCTCGTTGGCGAGGCGCTCGGCCATGGTCTTCTCGCGGCGCTGGCGCGAGAACCCGACCAGCCACCGGATGGCCAGGGTGGTGGCCCGCCGGGGGCGGACGTCGATGGGCACCTGGTAGGTGGCGCCACCCACCCGCCGGCTCTTCACCTCGAGCTCGGGGCGGGTGTTCTCCACCGCCCGCTTGAGGATCGACACCGGGTCGCCGCCGGTCTTCTCGCGCACCACCTCGAGCGCGTCGTAGACCAGGCGCTCGGCCAGCGTGCGCTTGCCGCGCGACAGGACCTTGTTCACCACCTGGGTGACGAGGACCGACCGGAAGACGGGATCCGGGGCGAGCTCCCGGCGCGGCGCCGGGCCCTTGCGGGGCATCTCAGGACTCCTTCTTGGCGCCGTAGCGCGAGCGGGCCTGGTTGCGCTCCCGCACGCCGGCGGCGTCGAGGGCCCCGCGGATGACCTTGTAGCGGACACCGGGGAGGTCCTTCACCCGGCCGCCGCGCACCAGGACGATGGAGTGCTCCTGGAGGTTGTGACCCACGCCGGGGATGTAGGCGCTCACCTCGATGCCGCTCGTGAGGCGCACCCGGGCCACCTTGCGCAGGGCCGAGTTCGGCTTCTTGGGGGTGGTGGTGAAGACGCGCGTGCACACGCCACGGCGCTGGGGCGCTCCCTTGAGCGCCGGCGTCTTGGTCTTCGACTGCTTGGAGACCCGTCCTTTGCGGACGAGCTGTTCGATCGTGGGCACGCGTGACCTCTGGCCGTTTTCCGACGGGGGACTTGCTCGCGAACACTGCCGGGCGGGACGTCCGGGGGCACCCCGCCACGCGAGCAGGCAATGGTAGATCCTACCGGGTCAACGGAGCAATCGCGCCGGCCCGGCAGGAGGGTGGGACGGGGTCGACAGCCCCGCGGGACGTGGGTTCAGGCGCCGGCCTCCAGCTGTCCGTTGCCCTCGACCCCGTGGTCGCCGTCGCCGTTGGACGAGCTCGGCACGCCGTCGGCCGGGCCGGCGTCGAGCGCTCCCCACCCGGCCGGGGCGCTACCGGCGTCCCCGTAGGGGGTGAAGGCGCCCTCGCCGTAGCCGGTCGAGCCGAACCCGGCCTCGCCACCTTCGCCGCCACCGGACCCGGTGGGGCCGCCGATGTCACGCAGCCAGGCGGCGATGTCGTCGGTCTCCTCGTCGAAGCCGTAGGAGCGCAGCGACACGCCGGCGGCGTCGGGGAGGTCGACCACGATGTCGCGGTAGCGGCCCATGCCCGTGCCGGCCGGGATCAGCTTGCCGATGATGATGTTCTCCTTGAGGCCGAAGAGGCGGTCCGACTTGCCCTCGATGGCGGCCTCGGTGAGCACCCGGGTGGTCTCCTGGAACGAGGCGGCGGAGAGCCACGAGTCGGTGGCCAGCGACGCCTTGGTGATGCCCATGAGCTCGGGGCGACCCTCGGCGGGACGCCGTCCCTCCTGCACCAGGGACCGGTTGACCTCGGCGTAGACCTGGGCGTCGACCCGCTCGCCGGGCAGGAACGGGGCGTCCCCGGGCTCGGCCACGAGCACCCGGCGCAGCATCTGGCGCACGATGAGCTCGATGTGCTTGTCGTGGATGGACACGCCCTGGTCCCGGTAGACCTTCTGGACCTCTTCCACCAGGTACTGCTGGGTCTCGCGGATCCCCTTCACCTCGAGGAGCTCCTTGGGGTCCTTGGGCCCCTCGACCAGAGCGTCGCCGGCGGCGACCTCCTGGCCGGCGGTGACCTCGAGGTGGGCCCGGGCCGACACCAGCACCGACTCCTCGGTGCCGTCGTCGGCCACCACGGTGATGCGCCGGCCCCCCTCCTCGTCCTCGAGGCGGACCACGCCCGAGTAGTGGGCCAGGACCGCCGCCCCCTTGGGGGTGCGGGCCTCGAACAGCTCGACCACGCGGGGCAGGCCGTGGGTGATGTCCTCGCCCACGACGCCACCGGTGTGGAACGTCCGCATGGTCAGCTGGGTGCCGGGCTCCCCGATGGACTGGGCGGCGATGACGCCGACGGCCTCACCGAGCTCGATGATGATGCCGGTGGCGAGCGACTGGCCGTAGCAGGTGGCGCACACTCCGTGCTCGGACTCGCACGTCAGCACCGAGCGCACCCGGACCCGGGTGACGGCGGGGTCGTCGCGCAGGCTCGCCACGAGGTCGTCGTCGAGCAGCGTCCCGGCGGTCATGACCGTGCCGTCGTCGAGGGTGACGTCCTCGGCCAGCACCCGGCCGTAGGCCCGGGTCTCGAGGTAGGAGCGGCGCCCGGCCTCGTCGGGGACCACCTCCTCGAGCCAGATGCCCCGGGAGGTGGCGCAGTCGTCGATGCGGATGATCAGCTCCTGGGCCACGTCGACCAGGCGTCGGGTCAGGTACCCCGAGTCGGCCGTCCGCAGGGCGGTGTCGGCCAGGCCCTTGCGGGCGCCGTGGGTGGAGATGAAGTACTCCAGCACCGACAGGCCCTC
>JBEKVE010000176.1:0-7328 GCA_049514335.1 Acidimicrobiales bacterium | reverse complement strand
GCCGGTCGTGGTATCGCTCGTCCTCCACCAGCGTGAAGTGGTGCTGGGAGAAATCGGCGGGAACGAAGCGCTGCACCGACCCCGGGCCGAGCGGGGCCTCATCGCGCTCGACGGTCTCGGGGACGATGTCCCACCCGAGGGCGCACGACAGCTCGTAGGCGGCCACCTCGCGGCGGTAGACCCCTTCGGGGAAGTCCCACAGCCGGCGCTCGCCGCGCCCGGGCTTGTACACCGCGCCGGTCTCCTCGCCGTCGAGGACGCAGGTGGCGAGGAAGGTGCGGTTCGAGCTCCACGGCATGCGGCCGACGACCTCGAGGTCGCCCTGGGCCAGCAGCCTCAGGACACCGGCGGTCGGTGGCCGTTCGTTCTCGGGCACTGGTGTCCGGACGGGTCGAGCGGGCCCCCGCACAGCGGGCACGGCGGGCGGCCGGCCTCGACCAGGCTGGTGGCGCGGATGGCGAAGGCGGCCGCCTGGGCGCGCGTGATGGTGAAGCGCGCCATGTCCCCCTCCTCGTCCTCGGCCACCGCCTCCTCGGCCACGAGGACCACGCGGTCGAGGGCGTCGTCGTAGCTCACACCCAGCGTGCCGATGACCCAGTGCGGCTCGGTGGGCTCCTCGAGCTCGAGGTCGACAGGGAGGTCCTCGGGGCGGTCGAGATCGGCGAGCAGGCGACCGAGGTACTCCGCCAGCACCGAGACCTGCTGCTTCTCGGCCTTGAGCGTCACGAGCGTGCCACCGCTGCGGCACTGCACGACGAACACGCGTTGGCCCACGGGACCCTCGGCCCCCACCGTGAACCGGTCGAGATCGCCGAGATCGAGTGCGGGGCTCACGACACGGCCAGCTCGGCCAGTGACGACGTGGCGTTGAGGCACAGCACGTGGGAGGCCGTACCCCCCCGCACCAGGGCCGACACCGAGCACGGCGCCACCACCAGGCGCTGGAAGAGGTCGAGGGGCACCCCGGCGGTGGCCGCCACCGCCGCCTTGATGGGATCGGCGTGCGACACGGCCACGAACGTCTCCCCCCGATGGCGGTCGACGAGACGGTCGATGGTGCCGAGGATCCGGGCCTGCATCTCCATGAACGACTCCCCCTCGGGGAACCGGAACGAGCTCGGCAGGGCGACCACGCTGCTCCATTCCCGCCGGCGCCGCAGGGTGCTCAGCTTGGCCCCCGTCCAGGCGCCGAAATCGCATTCGAGCAGGCCCCGCTCGATCCGGACCCGGAGCCCGAGGCGGCGGGCGATGGGGCGGGCCGTCTCCACCGCCCGCTCGAGGGGCGAGGCGTAGACAGCCACGGGGGGCCGGTCGATGGCGGCGATGCGCTCGGCGGTCCGCTCCGCCTGGGCCCTGCCTTCCTCGGACAGGTGCAGGCCCGGGGCGCGCCCGGGCAGGATCGTGCCGGTCGTGGGAGTGCGCCCGTGCCGGACGAGGAGCGCGAGGGCAGGACCAGGGGTACGGCGGGCGGGCACGGGGCGCCATCGTACGCTGTCGGCCGTGACGCGCTCGCCGCTCGACGCGCTGACCGACGAGATCGTCCACTGCCGCCTGTGCCCCCGGCTGGTGGCGTGGCGCGAGCAGGTGGCGCACGAGCGCCGGGCCGCCTACGCCGGCGAGGAGTACTGGGGGCGGCCGGTGCCGGGCTTCGGGGACCCCGCCGCCCGGGTGGCCGTGGTGGGGCTCGCCCCCGCCGCCCACGGCGGGAACCGCACCGGTCGTGTGTTCACCGGCGACCGTTCCGGGGACTGGCTGTTCGCTGCGCTGTGGCGCGGCGGTTTCGCCAACCAGCCCACGAGCGTCTCGGCCGATGACGGGCTCGAGCTGTCGGACGCCTATGTGCTCGCCGCCGTACGGTGCGCGCCGCCGGCCAACAAACCCACCCCGACCGAGCGAGACACGTGTCTGCCGTATCTGCGCCGAGAGCTCGCCTTGCTGGGGCGCGTGGCCGTGGTGGTCGCCCTCGGGGAGTTCGCCTACCGGGTGATGGCCGACGAGCTCGGCGTGCGTCCCCGCCCACGCTTCGCCCACGGGCTCGAGGTCGAGGTGGGGGGCGGGCGCACCTTGCTCTGCTCGTACCACCCGAGCCAGCAGAACACCTTCACGGGCAGGCTCACCGAGCCCATGATCGACGCCGTGGTGTTCAGGGCACGCGTCCTGGCGGAGCGAGCGGGCGGTCCCGGTCGGCGCCACGCGCCGCCGCCAGGTTGACCGGCGCCGTTCAGGCCGGCGTGGCCGGTGCCGGTGTGCGCTCGGGCCCGGGTGTGGCCCCCGTCGGCCACCGCCGCCGGCTCACCCGGGCCAGCCGGCGCAGCAGATCGAGGGCACCGGGGTCGTCGTCACCGGGGCGCGTCTGCACCACGCCGTCCGCCACCATGCCGGCCAGGACCTCGCGTCCCTGATCGGTGCGGACGATGGTGAGGGTCCAGTCCCCGTAGGCGCCGATGCCGCCGGTGGAGATGTCAGCGTGCTCGGCGGCGAAGTCGGGGCACGCCTTGCACCCCTCGCGCGTCCAGGCGTGCCCTTCTTTGAGCGGCACCTCGGTGTACCCGCCGTCGTGGGTCCAGATCTGGAAGACGCCCTTGATGTTGATCTTGGAGATGTCCGTGCGGGCCAGCCCGTACTTGGCCTCGAAGAGGTCGGGGAAGATGGCGTCGTCGAACGTCTTCGAGCACAGCAGGCCGATGGACAGCGCCAGGCGCCGCGCCACCTTGCCCGCCTTGCGGGCCGACATCACGGCCGGCACCGACGCCTGGCAGCTCATCCCCACCAGGGCGATGCGCTCCGCCCCGGCCTCGATGGCTCGGGGGTAGGCCAGGGTGTTGGCGGAGTAGGTGTAGCGCGACCCCGCGGTGGCCAGGACCTCGGCGCGCGAGCGGGCCACGGCGGGGACCGCCTTCCACGTTCCCTCCCCCTCGACGGCCGACACCAGAGCGGCGTCGATGACGTCGTGCTCGAGCGCCCAGATCAAGATGGCCGACACGAGCCCGCCGTCCTGGGCCGAGGACAGGACCTCCGGGTCGGTGGCGCGGGCCAGGACGATGTCCCCGCTGATGCCCGCCACCTCGTCGACGGTGCGCTCCCGGCCGAACATGAAGGTGTCGATCTCGCTCTCCCACGTGCGAAAGCGCGGGCAGGCGCGCGTGCACATGGTGCAGCCCTTCACGCCGTGGGTGCAATCGGTGGCCCCGCCGTCCTCTTCGACCTTCCACGGTCGGTAGACGCCGTTCTGGTCGTCGTAGTGGAGCACCTCGTGGGGGCAGGCGATGATGCAGCCGGCGCACCCCGTGCACAGTCCGGAGGTCACGACCTCCTGGTAGAGATGGGCCCAGTGCGGCTTTTCGGGTGGCACGGCGCCCACAGTAGCGTCGGCCGTCGTGCCGGAGCTGACCGAGGTCGAGAGCTACCGCCGGATGGCCGAGGGCGCGCTCGACCGGTCCGTCGAGCGCGTCGAGATCGGTGACCGGCGTTTCGTCCGGGGCGGGGCGTCTCCCGCCACCGTCACGGCCGCCCTCCGGGGCGCGTGGTTCACCCGGGCCCGGCGTCACGGAAAGCTGCTCGTCCTGGACCTCGGGGGTCACAGCGAGGGCCATCGGCTGGGCCTGCGATTCGGCATGACGGGGCAGCTGCTGCTCGACGGACGGGCCGGGGTGGAGCAGCTCGTCTACAGCAGCAGTCGCGACGAACCGAAGTGGGACCGTTTCGCCGTGGTCTTCGAGGACGGTGGGCGGATGGCGGTGCGCGACCCCCGCCTGCTCGGTGGGGTGGAGCTCGACCCCGACGAGTTGCGCCTCGGGCCCGACGCCTTGTCGGTCACCCCGGCGGCGCTGCGCCAGGCGCTGGCCACGAGCGCGGTGGCGTTGAAGGCCCGGCTCATGGACCAGCACCGCCTCGCCGGCGTGGGCAATCTCATCGCCGACGAGGTCCTGTGGCGGGCCTCGCTGGCCCCGGGGCGGCGCGCCGACTCGCTTACCGCCGCCGAGCACCGACGGCTGCACCGGCACCTGCGCACCGCGCTCGACGAGCTGGCGGCGCGCGGCGGGTCCCACACCGGCGACCTCATGCCCGAGCGCGTGCACGGCGGCCGGTGCCCGCGCGACGGGACGGAGCTCGTGCGTTCCACCATCGGCGGACGCACGAGCTGGTGGTGCCCCCGGCATCAGCGCTGACCGTCGGGCGGCCTGCGGTGCCGGGTCCGGAGATCAGCCGCCCAGCTCGGCCAGGACCTTGTCGGCGTGGCCGTCGGCCTTTACGTGGTACCAGGCGCGTCGCACCTTGCCGTCGGCGCCGACCAGGAAGGTGGAGCGGATCACCCCCACCGATTTCTTGCCGTAGAGCGTCTTCTCGCCCCACGCGCCGTAGCGCTGCATGACGCCGTGACCGGCGTCGGTGAGCAGGGGGAAGCGCAGTCCGTACTTGGCACGGAAGCGGGCGTGGGCCTCGGCCCCGTCGGGCGAGATGCCCAGCACCGCCACCCCCGCCTTCGAGAAGGCGCGCAGGTTGTCGTTGAACTGACACGCTTCCTTGGTGCAGCCCGGCGTGTCGTCGGCCGGATAGAAGTACACGACCACGGGCGACCCGGCGAAGTCGCGCAGTGCCATCTTGGTGCCGTCCTGGTCGGGCAGCGTAAAGGCGGGCGCCCTGTCGCCGGGACCGAGACGCACGGGCTCGGCCCCGGCCTCCTTCGACGCTCCCTGCCGCCGTGCCTCGGGTGCCTGCGGTGCCACAGCGTGTCTCCTTCCCTGGTCGGACGGGCACACCATGGCACAGCGGTTGCCCCTCGGCACGGCCCGGCGCGGCGCCACGAAGCCGCCGGGGACCCGGGCCGCGGCCGGAGGCGGGGCGCGCGAGACTCGGCCCACGGGAGCTCGGAGGTACCGGGCTGAGAGGGCGCCTCGCCGGCGCCGACCGTCGACCTGATCCGGGTAATGCCGGCGGAGGGAGGGTCACGTGCACGTGACGATGCCAGGGATGTCGGACACCGGGAACAGCGCCGATGGCGAGGGTGCGGGGGACGGGCCGGGCCAGTTCAACCGCCGCAAGATCTACGTCGAGGCGGGGCGCGCCGGCGTGCGGGTGCCGTTCACCGAGGTGACGCTGTCGGGACCACCGTCCCGGGTGCTGCTCTACGACACCTCGGGACCGGGGTCGGTCCCCGAGTCGGGGTTGGCGCCCCTGCGCCTGGAGTGGATCACCGGGCGCGGTGACGTCGTCGAGCACGACGGTCGCACCCCGCAGCTGCGCGACGACGGCCGCGCCGCCATCCGGCGAGGTGGATCGGCGGCGGCCTTCCCGGGGCGTCGCCGACCCCCGCTCGTGGCCCGGGGCCCGGCGCCGGTCACGCAGCTGCACTACGCCCGGCGTGGGGACATCACCCCGGAGATGGAATTCGTGGCGGCGCGCGAGCAGATGGACCCCGCCGTCGTGCGCGCCGAGGTGGCGGCGGGCCGGGCCATCATCCCCGCCAACGTCAACCACCCCGAGTCCGAGCCGATGGCCATCGGCCGCCGCTTCCTCGTCAAGGTCAATGCCAACATCGGTAACTCGGCCGTGTCCTCGTCGGTGGCCGAGGAGGTCGACAAGCTGACCTGGGCCACGCGCTGGGGCGCCGACACGGTGATGGACCTTTCCACCGGTCCCGACATCCACACCACCCGCGAGTGGATCGTCCGCAACGCCCCGGTGCCCATCGGCACCGTCCCCATCTACCAGGCGCTCGAGAAGGTCGACGGCAGCCCCGAGGAGCTCACCTGGGAGATGTACCGCGACACCATCATCGAGCAGGCCGAGCAGGGTGTCGACTACGTCACCGTCCACGCCGGCGTGCTGTTGCGCTACGTGCCGATGACCGCCCGGCGCGTCACGGGGATCGTGAGCCGGGGCGGTTCGATCATGGCGGCATGGTGCCTGGCGCACCACGAGGAGAACTTCCTCTACACCCACTTCGAGGAGCTGTGCGAGGTCCTGGCCACCTACGACGTGGCGTTCTCGCTCGGTGACGGGCTGCGTCCCGGGTCGGTGGCCGACGCCAACGACGAGGCGCAGTTCGCCGAGCTCCGCACGTTGGGCGAGCTGACCGAGATCGCCTGGCGCCACGACGTGCAGGTGATGATCGAGGGGCCGGGCCACGTGCCGCTGCACCGCATCGCCGAGAACGTGACCCTCCAGCAGGAGGTGTGCCACGAGGCTCCCTTCTACACACTCGGTCCGCTCACCACCGACGTGGCGCCGGGCTACGACCACATCACCTCGGCCATCGGGGCGGCGGTGATCGGCATGCACGGCACGGCCATGCTCTGCTATGTCACGCCCAAGGAGCATCTGGGGCTGCCCGACCGCGAGGACGTGAAGGAGGACCAGTTCAACCTGTCGCTCGACCCCGCCACGGCCCGCTCCTACCACGACGCCACGCTGCCCGCCGGCCCCGCCAAGACGGCCCACTTCTGCTCGATGTGCGGACCCAAGTTCTGCTCCATGCGCATCAGCCACGACGTGCGGGCCCTGGCCGACGAGCAGGGCGTGTCCCCCGAAGAGGTGGTCGAGCTCGGCATGCAGGCCAAGGCGGTGGAGTTCCGCGCCCGGGGCGCCGAGATCTACAGCGCGCCGGCGACCCCCTGAGCTGGGCCGGTGCAGCAAAGTCCCTGTTCGCGGCGATGAACAGGTAAGATGACAGTGCGTGCCACGGCATATGCCGTGAGCGCGGGGTCTTCCTCACCAGTTCTTCGAGGGTCGCCTCGAGCGGCCAGGGCGGAGTCCACCGAGGCGGGCCCACCCTGACAGCGGCCGACAGGCGGCCGTGCGAAGACCGAGTGAGCAGAAGGAACACATGACCCAAGTCTCCGAACGCCTGGCGGGGGACGACCCTGCCACCGAAAGCGACGCGCCCCAGATCCTGGCGACCTCCTTCGAGGAGCTCGGTGTGGCCCCCGACCTGGTGGCCGTGCTGGCGTCGCAGGGCATCACCGCCCCCTTCCCCGTACAGGCGCTCACCATCCCCGACGGCATCGCCGGGCGTGACGTGTGCGGCAAGGCCAAGACCGGGTCGGGCAAGACGCTCGCCTTCGGGATCCCCCTGCTCATGCGGGTGGGCCGTGGTGATGCCAAGGACCCCCGCGCCCTCGTGCTCGTCCCCACCCGCGAGCTCGCCGTGCAGGTGGCCGAGGTGCTCGAGCCCCTCGGCGTCGCCTCGGGCCCACGCGTCGCCGTCGTCTACGGCGGTGCCGACATCGAGCGGCAGATGAAGAAGCTCAACCGGGGCGTGGACGTCGTGATCGCCACCCCGGGCCGGCTCATCGACCTGGTGGAGCGCAAGGCCGTGTCGGTGGCCC
>JBEKVE010000175.1:0-6467 GCA_049514335.1 Acidimicrobiales bacterium | reverse complement strand
GCTCACGACGGCCTCGGCGTGGCGGTAGGTCCCGTCGGCGTGCTGCATGCGGAACTGGATGGGGTCGGTCACCGACACCGTCTGCAGCAACGAGGCCAGCTGCACCTCCACCCGGGCGCGGTCGTCGGGGTGGACGAGCTCGGTGGCCCGCATGCCCACGATCTCCCCGGGGTCCCGGCCGAGCATCGACACGGTGGCGGGGCTGGCGTAGATGATGACGGCCTCGGCCCCCATGACGAGGGTGGTGTCGGTCGAGTTCTGCACGAGCGAGCGGAAGCGGTCCTCGCTGGCCCGCATCGAGGTCTCGGCCTCCTCCTTCTGCTGCATGGTGGCGCCGGCCATGCGCACCACGAACACGAGGACGAAGGCGCCCATGAGCCCGAGGCCCTCGCCGTGGCCCACGGACAGGAACGACGGTGCCCAGCCCTGCCAGATGGCCACCTGCCCGACGGCGATGCCCGCCAGGCTCCACAGCGCCGTGAGCCTCCAGGTGCGCGAGCCGTCGTGCGCCACGTTCTCGAGGGCGGTGAACGCGAAGGCCCCGGTGAGCACCGGTCCCCACCCCGTCAGATAGATGACGACGGTGACAGCGGCGGCGTGGCACGCCACCCGGGCGTTGAGCATGAAGGCGGTGGGGCTGCGCCGGTACAGCGCCTCGACGGCCATGCTCGACACGGGAATGGCGACGAACACCGCCAGCCACACCCACACCGGCTCCTTGGCCACCACCCCCAGTCGCCGCAGGAAGACGAGGGCCACGAGCGCAGCCGGCCCCATGAGGTAGCTCAGGACATAGGGGTTGAGCTTCGGGCGCCGTGCGTGGGGCTTGTCCCCGACGCCGGCGGGGCCGGGGGCGAACCGGTCCTGGCCCGTGCCGGGCGCGCCGGCCAAGGGCGCCTCGGGGAGCGCGCCGGCGTCACGTCGGTGCGAAGGCCCAGCGAGCATCTCCCCCTCCAATGCTATGAGCAGCGAATTCGCGCCTGGTCGTATCGACGGACGTCTCCCGGTCCTTGAGCCCCGCGGTGCCGGGGGCTGCGCCGGCGACCCCGGGGGGCCGGGTCTAGGGCGTCCGGCTCATTCGTAGGCGTGGACCCTTGTGAAGCCCGGGTGCGGCTCTTATCATCATGCTTTGTGTCAGCATGGCCACGTAGGGTGATCCTAGCGGGGATCGCCGTGGCTCTGGCGGTGGGCATCCGGGCGGGCATGGGTGAGCGACCCGTGGACGTGGCCGCCCTGGTCGGAGTCCTGGCGATACCCACCATCGTCTTCGGCATCGCCTCGGCGCGCCGCTTCCACCGCCGCGTGTGGGCCCGGGCCTGGGCGGCCATCGGTGCCGGGCTCCTGTGCGTGGTCGGCAGCGTGGTCCTCGAGGCCGCGCACTACGGCGGGCTCCCCACCGGTGGGGGCACGACGTCCGCCCTCGACCTGGCGGCTGCGGCGCTCGTCGCCGTGGGGCTGTGCCTGCTCCTGCATCACCGCCTGCCGGGACGCGCCGCGGAGGCCGTGGCCGAAGCGCTCGTCATGACCCTGGCCCTCGCCTTCGTGTCCCTGGCCGTTGTGATCGTGCCCCGCCAGGGGTGGCACCCCGGCCACCAGCTGCCGGCTCTGGCCGTGCCGCTCGCCGACCTCGTGGTGCTGTGGCTGGCGGGAAGCCTGGTGTCGCTCACCGAGCGCCACCCCACCAACTACCGCTCGCTCTTCGGCGCCTTCGTGTTCCTCTTCTTCGCCCACGCCGTCGCCGCCGCCATGACGCTGGTGCGCAGCACCGAGCCGGTCGTCGTGGTGGAGACCGTCGTGCTGTGGGCGGCGTGCCTGTGGGGTTGGTCGTTCCTCCACCCGTCGCACAAGGCGGCGTTCGACCCCGTGCCCCTGCGCCCCACCCGTCCGAGCGCGGTGCGTGTCGGCATGCTCGTGGTCGCCGCGCTCGTGGTCCCCGGCGTCCTCAGCACCCAGAGCGCTCTCGACGTCACACGCGAGCGTGGCCTCGTGATCGCCTCCACCCTGCTGCCCCTGCTCGTGCTCTTCTACCTGCTGCGCCAGGTCTTCACCCACGCCGCGGCGGAGTACCGGGCCCAGCACGACCCGCTCACCGGCGTGTGCAACCGCGTCCTGTTCGAGGACCGCCTCCGACAGTCCCTCGCCCAGGCCGAGCGCAGCGGCACGTCGGTGGCCGTCATGTTCCTCGACCTCGACCGTTTCAAGGACATCAACGACAGCCTCGGGCACGCTGTCGGAAACCAGCTCCTCCAGGCCGTGGTGAAGCGGCTGCAGGGCTGCCTGCGCGAGCAGGACATCCTGGCCCGGTTCGGGGGCGACGAGTTCACCCTCCTCATCCCCGACAGCGGCGCCAAGGACGACGCCGTGGTGAAGGTGGCCGAACGCATCCTGGAGCGCTTCACCGATCCGTTCAACGTGGGGACGCGTCAGCTGTCGGTGAAGGCGAGCATCGGTGTGGCGGTGTCGCCGCTCGACGGTGCGGACGCCGACACGCTGCTCAAGCACGCCGACACCGCCATGTACCAAGCCAAGGGCGCGGGCCGCAACACCTTCGAGGTCTTCGACTCGGCCATGTCGGCCCGGGCCCGTCTGCGCTTCGCGCTGGAGGACAGCCTGCGGGCCGCCGTCGAGTGCGGGCGACTGGCGGTGCACTACCAACCCAAGCTCGACATCGCCACGGGGCGCATCGCCGGGGTCGAGGCCCTGGCCCGGTGGCAGCACCCCCGGCTCGGCTTCATCCCCCCGTGGGCCTTCATCCCCCTGGCCGAGGAGTCGAGCCTCGTGGCCACGTTGGGCCAGTGGGTCCTCGAGGTGGCGTGCACGCAGGCCAAGCGCTGGCAGGACCAGGGCCTCGATGCCGTCCCCGTGGCCGTCAACCTGTCGCCGCGCCAGTTCGGGCACCAGTCGGTGGTGAACATGGTCAAGGACGCGCTACGCGTCTCGCGCCTCGACCCGACCATGCTCGAGCTCGAGGTGACCGAGAGCGTGCTCATGGAGCACATCGGCGAGGTGGCCGCCAGCCTCGACGACCTGCGGGCCATGGGTGTGCGCTGCTCCATCGACGACTTCGGCACCGGGTACAACGCCCTCACCTATCTGGCCGAGATGCCCATCGACGCCATCAAGATCGACCGTTCCTTCGTGGCCCGCATCGACGTGGGGAGCGACGGCTGTCCCATCGTCGGCGCCGTCATCGCCCTGGCCCACAGCCTCAACCTCCAGGTGGTGGCCGAGGGTGTCGAGACCGACGCCCAGCTCCGCTTCCTCGAGGCGAACGGCTGCGACCAGGTGCAGGGATACCGGTTCAGCGCGCCGGTGCCCGCCCAGGAGATGGCGTCGCTGCTCGCCAGCCCCGAGCGCCTCTTCACCGACTGGCGCGACGAGGTGGCGGCCATGCCCCTTCCCTTGTCAGTCGTGACACCGGCGCGCTTCGAGGCCCTGCTCGACTCGGTGCTCCAGGAAGGGCACTGGCCCACGAGCCTCGACTCCGAGACCATCGAGGCGGTCCTCGCCGCGCTGCAGCCCGACGAGCTGCGCCGGGCCAAGGACGCCCGGGTGCTGCGTCCGTTCTCCACCCGCCTGGCGGTGGGGACCCTGGCCGGGCTGGCCTCGGTCACCGGCAGCCTGGCGGCCGCCAATGCCCTGCCCCGCTCGGTGGAGGCGGCGGCCACAGAGCTCCTCGGTGCGAGCCCCGGTGCCGTGGGCGCCGGGACCGGAGCCCCCGACCCCACCCCCGGGCCGGCGAGCGGCACCGTCGGCACGGCCGGCACCGACGCCACCCCCTGACGTCGTCGGCGAGGCGACGCCCGCCGTTCGGGCGCCGGTCGAGCCCTTCTCGCCCCGTGCGTCACAGACCCCCGGAGGCGAGTCGCGCAAAGGCGGCGGCCACCGGCCTGGCCTGGCGGTGAACGTCGAAGAGCCCGACCTCGGTGACCGCTCCTTTCGGCTCGACCAGGTCGGTCTGCCAGTCGAATTGATCCCCTCGGCTATACCAGCAGAGCCCGCGTACCGGGAGACCGTCGTGGCGCAGCGTACGGAGGCCGTCAGTGAGTGAGCGCAACCACGGAATCTGGTCGCCGACGCCCAGGGACAGGTTCGAGGTCTCCGCCACCCAAAAGGGCACGTCGTAGCGCTCGTGCCAACGTCGGAATTCCGCAAGTGCGAACGCCACCCGATCGTCCACCGACCACTCGGGAGCGGCGCCTCCGACAGGAGTGACCGAGGTCGGGTAGAAGTCGAGGCCGGCCACGACCCGGTCGGTCACCGCCAGGCCGGCGATGCGGTCGAGCAACGCGTCGTCCACCGGATCGAGATGACCGGCCGCCACCGGCAGGGGGTCGCGCCCGAAGTGCAGGTCCCATACGAGCCATGTCCACGCCCGCAACGCCTCCACATCGGCTTCGGCCCGGGACTCGACCGCGACCGGAACCGGAAACGCTTCGGCCCCGATCCACCAACCACCGCGATCACCCCGGATGCGCGCCAGTGCCTCCAGGTTGGCCAACACGATGTTGGCCAGGATCCGTGCGTGATCGGGCCCTGATGCGAGCCGGTCGTTCCACGATCCCAGGCAGCCGGACATGAACGCCGTGATGCCCGGCTCATTGATCGGCGTGAACCATCGCGGCTCTCGGTAACGGTCGAGAAATGCCTCCACGTATCGGCAGAACGAGTCCACCCACCGCTGATCGGCGAAGCCGGAGAAGGAGTCGGGGAGTCCGAAGTGCAACAGGTCGACGATGGGCTCGAGGCCGTGCTCGGCGCATCCGGCCAAGGCCCTGTCCCAAAGCGTCCAGTCGTAGTGACCGGGTACCGGCTCGGTCAGGCGCCATGGTGCGCCGTAGCGAACGATCGTGACGCCGAGGGCGGCGATCGAGCGAAGGTCGTCGTCAGTGTGGGAGTAGTGGCCACTCTGCGCGAATTGGTCTTGGCGGTATGGGACTCCATCGGCGAGGACCAGAGGATCGGACCCTTCTTCGCCGACCGCCCAGGCAAAGTCCGGGAATGCGTCCTCGGCACCTGCCGTGCTCATCGTGCGAATCTAGCGGAGCGTGGATGGCCCACTCCCTGTCGTCAGCGCCGCGACCACCAACCGCCCTCCCCCGTCGCCATACCGGCCTCGACCAACTGCTCGAGGGCGAGGGACACCGCGCCCAGTGCGAGCCCGCTGCGCACCACCACGGTGTCGAGCGGGGCCGGGTCGTGGTCGAGGGCACCGTGCACACGCCGGCAGGCGGTGTCGAGCGCCGGCCGCCGGGCGCGTCCGGTGGCGCCTCGGCGTTGCACGCCACGCGGGGGCGTCACCGTCGAATCAGCGGCGATGGCCAGCTCGAGCGCCACGAGAACGTCCTCGACGTCTCGGATCGGCACCATGCCGTCGACGATGAGCGTGTTCGTCCCCCGCGACGCCGGGCTGCGCACCGAGCCCGGCACCGCTCCCACCGTGCGTCCCCGTCCCAGGGCGGCGTCGACAGTGTAGAGCGACCCGCCCCGGGCGTGGCACTCGACCACCACCACCACGTGGGCGAGGGCCGCCACCACGCGGTTGCGCACCGCGAACCACCACCGCGCGCTGTGGATGCCCGGGGGCACCTGCGACAGCAGCACGCCGTGGCGGGCCACGGCGTCGTGCAACATGTCCTGGACGCGTGTGACGGGCGCGCCGAAGCCGGCCCCCAGCACGCCCACGGTCGGGGCCGATCCCGCCGCGCCGTGCACGTCGAGCGCGCCGGTGTGAGCGGCGGCGTCGATGCCGCGAGCGGCCCCCGACACCACCACCACCCCGGCGAGGGCCAGGTCGCGACCGAGCTCGGTGGCCATGCCCCGCCCGTAGGAGGTGGCCGAGCGGGTCCCCACCACCGCCACCCTGGGTCGCCCGTCGAGCCGGGACGCGTCACCCAGGGCGAAGAGCACGGGCGGGGCCTCGTCGTCATCGGCCAGGGCGGCGGGGTACCCGCAGTGGCCGTGGAGGTGCACGGTCACCGCCCCCCGCACGCACGCCGCCGACACCGCCTCGAGGGTGGCGGGATCGGCCTTGGCCCGGTAGCGCCCGTGCCCGTCGGCGCGGTGGTGCCCGGCGGCGATGGCCTCCCACGCCTGTCGGGGGCGGTAGCCGTCGAGGAAGCGGCGCAGCGTGACCGGCGACGACCCGAGCGCGGCCAGCGCGGCGCCGTAGCGCTCGTCGTCGGACAGGGCGCTCACCTGCCACCTCCGACCACGAGCGCAGCGCGTCCCGACCGCAGGGCGAGCGCTTCGGCGACCTGACGCTCACCCACCACACCGGGAACGGCGTCGAGATCGGCGACGGTGCGCGCCACGCGACGCACACGGTGCAACCCGCGTGCGGAAAGGGTGCCGTCACGCAGCCGGCGCTCGAGGAGGGCGGCGGCGCCGTCGGTGAGCGGCACGATCTCGTCGAGCACATCGGCACGCAGCTCGGCGTTGCACCGCACGCCCCGGGGGGCCGCGAC
>JBEKVE010000174.1:0-7606 GCA_049514335.1 Acidimicrobiales bacterium | reverse complement strand
CTTCACCCTGACCGACACCCCGTCCGCACTCACACAGATTGCACCCACCAGCGGGACCGCCACCGTTGCCGGCTCCGCAGCGTTCACCTCCCAGCTGGCGGTGTCGGGGGCGAACGGCACCGTCGGCTACACCGTGTCCTCTCCCGCGGTCGGCCTCATGGTGTCGTCGAGCGGTGCCATCAGCACGACCGGCACGTTGGCGGTTGACCCGTACACCGTGAGCGGGACCGACACCGACACCGACGGTGACACCGGGACGTGGACGTTCACATTGACCGTTTCGGGCGCGCTCACCCAGACCGCACCCACCAATGGGACCACCACTGTGGACGGATCCGCAGCGTTCACGTCACAGCTGGCGGTGTCGGGGGCCACCGGCACCGTCGTCTACACGGTGTCGGCACCGGCGACCGGCCTCACCGTGTCGTCGACCGGTGCCATCTCCACCACCGGCACGCTGGCGGTCGGCCCCTACACGGTCAGCGGCACCGACACCGACACCGAGGGGGACACCGGGACATGGAGCTTCACCCTGGCCGTCACCCCGTCCAGTCTCACGCAGACCGCACCCACCACCGGAACCACCACCGTGGACGGATCCGCAGCGTTCACCTCCCAGCTGGCGGTGTCGGGGGCGACCGGCACCGTCGTCTACACGGTGTCGGCACCGGCGACCGGCCTCACGGTGTCGTCGACCGGTGCCATCTCCACCACCGGCACGCTGGCGGTCGGTCCCTACACGGTCAGCGGCACCGACACCGACACCGACGGAGACACAGGCGCCTGGACCTTCACCCTCACCGTCACCCCATCCGCACTCACGCAGACCACCCCCACCGCCGGGACGGTCACCGTGGCCGGCTCGGCGGCGTTCACCTCCCAGCTGGCGGTGTCGGGGGCGACCGGCACCGTCACGTACACGGTGTCGGTGCCCGCCACGGGCCTCGATGTGTCCACGAGCGGCGCCATCAGCACGACGGGAACGCTGGCGGTTGGCTCCTACACCGTGAGCGGCTCTGACACCGACGCCGATGGTGACACGGGCACGTGGACCTTCACATTGACGGTGACGGGTGTTCTCACCCAGATCGCACCCACGACCGGGACCGTCACCGTGGCCGGCTCGGCAGCGTTCACCTCCCAGCTGGCGGTGTCGGGTGCGATCGGCACCGTGACGTACGTCGTGTCGGCTCCGGCCACAGGACTCAGCGTGTCCTCACCCGGCGCCATCTCCACCAGCGGCACGCTGGCGGTGGGGCCCCACACGGTCAGCGGCACCGAAAGCGACACCGACGGAGACACGGGCACGTGGACCTTCACGTTGACCGTCACCCCGTCAACGCTCGCGCAGACCGCACCCACCACCGGGACCGCCACCGTGACGGGCTCGGCAGCGTTCACCTCCCAGCTGGCGGTGTCGGGGGCGACCGGCACCGTCGTCTACACGGTGTCGTCCCCGGCGACCGGCCTGACCGTCTCTTCGAGCGGTGCCCTCAGCACCACGGGCACGCTGGCAGTCGGGACCTACACCGTGAGCGGGACCGACACCGACAGCGACGGAGACACCGGGACGTGGAGCTTCACGTTCACGGTGACACCCACCCCACCGACCCCGCCCACCACGACGCCGACCCCGCCCACCACGACGCCGACCCCGCCCACCACGACGCCAGCTCCGCCCACCACGACGCCGGCTCCGCCCACCACGACGCCGGCTCCGCCCACCACGACGCCGGCTCCGCCCACCACGACGCCGCCCACCACGCCACCCACGATCTCGCCCCCAACGACTCCGCCGGCTGTGTCGCCCAGCTCGTCGGGTTCACCGCCACCGGGCGTCGCCATCTCACCCCTGGGCTCGCGCGGCTCCGCTCGCTCTCACTCGGCGTCGTCGGGTCCTGGGCCCGGGTCTGTCGGTGTCCCGTCGCCTCCGCCGTTCACGAGCGGCATCACGGGGACAAAGCCGGTGGCGCTGTCACTGAGCACGTCCACCCTCGAACCGGGGGGATCGGTCGTGGTCCGCGGGGCGGGGTGCGAGCCGGGAGCCGCCGTCCAGTTGGTTGTGGGTGGTCAGGTGGTCGGCGTCGCCACCGCCAACGGAGGCGGGGCCTTCTCGAGCACCGTCACGCCCCCGACGCAGGGGGCGGGCCAGGTCACCATCACCGCCGCGTGCGGATCGAAGCGCTTCGTAGCCGTGGTGTCTGTGGTGGCCACCTCGGGAGTGTCAGCACCGGAGGGGAGCGCGGCGGTGTTCGGCATCTTCGTGCTCCTGGGCGTGGTCCTGGTGCGGGGGCAGTTCGGCGGTGCCGCCAGCCGGCGCCGGCGGCGGCGCGGGACCGCCGACATCGAGCTCGACTGAACGGACGCCGTGCTACCGGGGGAAGACGCCGTAGATCGTCTCGACGCCGACCCGGCCTTTCACCGTGACGCTCTCGGGGTCGCCGAACGAGAACGGCCCGTCGGCCGCCTCCTTGACGGCCTCGGTGGCCAGGATGTCAGGACGACCTTCGCGCCCGGCGATGCTCGAGATCCGGAATCCGAGATTCACCGCGTCTCCGAGCACCATCACGACCGAGCCGGGCATGAGCTGCATGACGACGGATCCCATGGTGGCTCCCCACCCCATGCGCAGCGGGGCCCCGTCGGCATAGCGCAGCTCGTAGCCGGCGGTGCGCTCCTTGACGAGCTCACTGGCAGCCAGAGCGAAGCGCAGGGCATTGCCGGCGGCGGCAGGGTCGACCTCGAACTCCCAGCTGGCGAAGAAGGCATCCCCGACGTAGTCGACCAGCGTCCCTTGGTGCTGGGCGAGGAGCTCGCGGAGGTGGGTGTAGAGGTCGTGGACATCGCGCATCAGGATCTGCTGGTCCGCTGTCTCGGACACGGTGGAGAAGTTGATGAGGTCCCCCACGATCATCGCCATGGTCATAGGCGTCGCCACCGATACCGTCGAGCGCTGCCCCGACGACTCAGGTCGCTGGGGGGTGACCGTGGCGCCACGGAACTCGAGCACGTGCCCACCGACTTGGATGCGGTCGCCGCTGTGGAGCGGCACCGCCACGGACCGTTCGATGCGGATCCCGTTCACCCGGACACCGTTGCTCGAGGTGTCGACGACGACGGCGCTCGACAGCTCGGGGTCCACCCTGATCTCGAGATGGTTGCGGGAGATGGCGAGGTCGTCGGCGAGCAGGATCCGGTGGGCGTCATCGACGCCGGCACACTCCCGCCCCACGAAGAGCCGGTCCATGACGGCGACGGTGGACTCGCCCTCGCTACCGGGATCGACCACCACGTGTCCGACGGGCCCCCCGCCTGCAGGGCTTTGCACGTCCTCGCTCACAGGATTCCTCCTCCACCGGGCTGGGGGGCGTCGGGTGCACCCATGGCAAGGCAGGCGACCCATCGAACCCGGGCGCCCCGGACGGCGCCGGGGACGGGGGTGGCGTAGCTAGGCACCGACATATGTAAGCGCGAGGGCACAGATAAGGAAACCCCCTGCGATATCGTTTTTCGCGGGCCCACGGGCCGGCGAGGGGAGCTGGCGGCACGGCCTGCGGGGGCAGGTCGTCGGGGGGCTCGCCATCCGAGGAGCTTGGTGGAAATCGAAGGCACCCTGGGCGCGGCCCTGCCGGGATACGAGGTAGGAGCGGAGCTTGGACGCGGCGCGTTCGGCGTCGTGCTGGCCGGCCGCCACCGCCAGCTGGGCCGCGAGGTCGCCATCAAGCTGCTGTCCCCCGGCCTCGTTAGCA
Organism: Acidimicrobiales bacterium; assembly: GCA_049514335.1. Lineage (GTDB taxonomy): Bacteria > Actinomycetota > Acidimicrobiia > Acidimicrobiales > UBA8190 > JBEKVE01. Next base: position 3,857 of record JBEKVE010000174.1, on the reverse strand, counting down.
ACGACGTGGTGCGGGCACGGTTCTTGTCAGAGGCGCAGGTTCTCGCGTCCATCGACCACCCCCACATCGTGCCAGTCTACGACTACGTCGAGCACGACGACGCGTGCATCCTTGTCATGGAGCGCCTGGCCGGTGGAACGGTGTGGCGGCGGTTCGTGGATCGTGGATTCGATCAGCCCACTGCGTGCGCCGTCGCTCTCGTGGCGTGCTCGGGCCTGAACGGTGCGCACCGTCACGGCGTGCTGCACCGTGACATGAAGCCCGAGAATATGCTCTTCGGGGCGGACGGTGTGCTGAAGGTGACCGACTTCGGCATCGCCCGCGTCCTCGGTGACGACGACGCGCTGGCAACGCGCCAGGGAGAGCTGTTGGGGACGCCTGCCTACATGGCTCCCGAGCAGGCGAGCGGCGTCGACCTCGGACCGCCCACTGACGTCTACGCCGGCGGTGTGATGTTGTACGAGCTCCTTTCGGGGCGCCTCCCCTACCCCGAGGAGGGTGGCTCGCTCGCCATCGTGCTCCGGCACGTCAACGAGGACCCCTCGCCGCTCGGCGACGTGGCACCGGCGGTCCCCGCGCACCTGGCCGACGTCGTCATGAAGGCCATCGCCAGGGATCCCGCAGCGCGCTTCGAGTCTGCTGAGGAGTTCGGCATCGCCCTCGGCCAGGCAGCCAGTGCGTCGTGGGGTGACGGTTGGCTCGAGCGAACGGGCGTGGGCCTGCGGGAGCCGGGCCCGATCCTGGCCTCGGCCCAGCACGCCACCGCGTCCACCCACCCGAACGGCGCCGCACCGCCCGCGGTTGTGCGTCCCGCCATCGAGATCCACACCGGCGGCGCCGCCGGGACCGGTCTCGTCCTGAGCGACCTGATGCCGCTGCGGCGCGCACCGGTTACGCCGCCTCCGTTCCCGAGGCGGCTGGCGTGGGCGGCGGCGGCCGTCGCCTTCGTCGCCCTCGTGGTCGGGCTGCTCGGCTTGGGGGGCTCGAGCCCCACACCGACCCTCGGACGCGGGTGGGTCGTGGTGGCCGGTCACGATCCGGCCGCCGGCGGGCGCGTGCCGATCAACCTCGACCGCCAGATCCCCGTCGTCGTCGACACCGTGCCGTCCGGTGTCGGTCGACCCGAAGGTGTCCGCCTCACGCTGTCTCTCGGTGGTGTCGACGTGGTGCGCTCGGCGTCACTGCCCCTTGTTCGTCACGGAACGTCGTTCTCGACGTCGCTCGACGCCAGTGCCGGTCGGTACATCGTCGGCGGGAAACTGGCCGCCACACTCCAGGTCTCGGGTTCGAAGGGAAGCGTGCGCGACAGCTTCGGCGTGGACTCGACCCGGTCGCCGTTCGGCACATTCCTGGGCGTGGTGGCGATCGTCCTGCTCCTGTTCGCGGTGGCCTACACCGAGTCGCTTCTCCGCAGTCTCCGGCGTGGTCGCCGTCGCGACAACCGCACGGCCGCCGTCATCGGTCTCGTGGTGGTGGGCGCCGTGGCCGGGGGCACGGCCGGATTGTGGGGGTGGATGCTGGGGATCGCCGTTCCCTCGACGTTCTCCCTCGTCCTGACCGCCGTCCTGGGGGCCGTGGCGGGGGTGCTGACCGGGCTGGCGGGTCGGCAGGTCGGCGACCGCACGCGGGCGCGCCGGCAGGCCAACCGGTTGGTCCTCGTGGCTCGGCGCAGCTCGTTGCCTCCGCAGCCGGCCACGCCGGTGGGGGTGGGCTGAGATGTCCGCCGCGCGCAACAGCTCACCACCGATCTCACGGCGGATGCGCTCGTGGGTGGCCAGCTTCGGCGTGCTGGCCATGACGGTCCTGCTCACCGGCCTCGTGGCGCCTACTGCGGCCGCCGCCGAGGGCGGCGTGTCGTTCAGCGCGACGGTGAACGGGCAGTCCGTCGCCACCTCTTCCGACGCGCATCCGGTCCAGCTCTACGGCACGCGCCTCGCCCAGGTCCGCTTGCGCGTGGACAACCACACTTCGTCGCCTGTGCGTGTTTCCTCGGTCCGCCTGGAGGGCGAGGTCCTGGCGCTTCCGCTGTTCTCCTACGACACCGACGTCGCACTGGTCATCCCTGCTCGGAGCACGAAGACGCTCGTCTTCCCGGTGTCCATGGGGGGCCTCGGCAGCCAGGCCACCGGCCTGGTGGTGGGCACCGTGACACTGCTCGGGCCCAATGGCGAGAAGGTGGCTTCGCAAGGGCTCGTCACCAACGTGCACGGTTCGCTGCAGTCCGTCTACGGGTTGTTCGGCCTGGCCGTGCTCGTTCTCACCGTGTCGTCGCTCGTGTTGGCGCTCGTCGCACTCTCACGCCACACCCTTCCCCAGAACCGCTGGCTGCGCGGTGTGCGTTTCCTCATCCCGGGGTTCGGGGTCGGCCTCATCCTCACGTTCACGCTCGCCGCCGTGGGAATCTTCACGGCCGGGCCCGGGCACTGGCTGCCCCTCCTGGTGGTGGCCAGCGCCGCCGGCCTGGCGCTCGGGTACCTGACACCGGCCCCCAATGAGGAGGAGCTCGACGACTACGACGACGACGTGCTCCTGGCCCAGATCGTGGTGGTGGACGAGGACCCCCGCGACGAGGTCACAGCCGCACCACGGCGGCCCCCGACAGCCGCACCACGGCGGCCCCCGACAGCCGCACCACGGCGGCCCCCGACAGCCGCACCACGGCGGCCCCCGACAGCCGCACCACGGCGGCCCCCGACGGCCTCGGCACCCCGCCTCCCGACGGCCGTCCCACCGGCGCCCCCGACGACACGACGCCGGCCGGTTAGCCTCCTCCCGACGGCCCGGAAAAGGCCTCTTCACCAGCACCTGAGCCGGGCCTTGAAGGATCGTCAGAATTGACGGTTCTACCTGCCCATACAGGGTCGTATGGTGACGGCGACACGTGCCGAAAGCGCGCGCCACGCTCCGTGGTGTCTCCGGCTTGCTCGGTAGCGAGTCGGGATGCCGAGGGGGAATCCGGGGTTCATGGCCAAGAGCGAGTGGAAGTCACGGGGGCGCTTCTTCCGCCAGGGGTTGGTCGCCGTCGCGCTGATGGCCGGTGGGGTCGTGTGCTTCTGGAGCGCCCAGGCCTTCGCCTCGGGCGCCCTCTTCGTGAGCAAGACCACCAATCTCGTTCAGCGTGAGACGGTCAACGTGTCCGCCAACGGGCTCGCCGCCAACGCCTACGGCTACGTGCTGGAGTGCAATGACACGCCGGGCGAGCCCACCGACCTGGTCGGCCCGCCATTCGACATGAGGATCCCGGACGGCTGCAGCGCCCCGTCGCTCAAGCACATCGTGCACACCTCGGCCCAGGGGACCATGTTCACGACGTACACCGTCCACGAGAGCCGCAAGCTCGGCCCCCCGTGCAGCGTCTACTCCGTGTTCGGCGGGTGCAGCCACCCCGACTCGGGTGGCGCGCACCCCCGAGCCGACGCCCAGAACTACCCGTGCCCGCCCTCGCCGGCCCAGCAGGCGGCGGGCGTCACGTGCTCCCTGGTCTTCTACGACACGGCGCAGCAGGTCGTGTCGGCCCCGATCTCCTTCGAGGGCGCCAACAGCCTGCCTCCGGGCAGCACGACGACTACCCCCGGCTCGCCGCTCACCACCTCCCCGGGGTCGACGGGCACCACTGCTCCAGGGTCGACGGGCACCACGGCACCCTCCACTCGCTCGTCGGGGTCGGGCGGAAGCGGTTCCTCGGGCTCGTCGGGCACCGGCGGTGGCGGGTCCACGGTGGTGCGGGCTCCCTCCTCCAGCCTGGCCTTTACGGGCCTCGGAGCGGGCGGTAGGGCGCTGGCAGTTGCGGGTGGCATCCTCCTGCTCTTCGGGCTGGTCCTGTTCTTCGTGAACCTTCGGCGCCTGGCGCTCTGGCT
>JBEKVE010000173.1:0-6673 GCA_049514335.1 Acidimicrobiales bacterium | reverse complement strand
ACCGTTCGTGGACGTGGTCCGAGGTGGTGGCGCACAGCGCGCGTCGGGCCGCCGTGGCCACGTCGTTGCGACGGCCCGGGCCCTTCCACATCGGCGTCCTCCTCGACAACGTGCCCGAGTACCTGTTCTGGCTGGGCGGGGCCGCCCTGGCCGGGGCGGCGGTGGTGGGGATCAACCCCACGAGGCGTGGTGAGGAGCTGGCGCGCGACATCCGCTTCACCGACTGCCAGCTCCTCGTGACCGACGTCGCCGGCGCCCGCCTGGTCGAGCCGCTCGAGCTCGGTGGCCTGCAACGGCACCTGCTCGTCGTCGATCGTGCCGACTACGAACGACGCCTGGCGGCCGTGGCGGTGCCCGAGACCGCCCCCGAGGTGTCGCCCTCGGACCTCCTGCTCCTCCTGTTCACCTCGGGGACCACGGGCGACCCCAAGGCGGTGCGCTGCACCCAGGGACGGTTGGCGGCCATTGCGGGTCGGGCGGCCGAGATCTACGGGTTCGAGCGCGACGACGTGTGCTACTGCCCCATGCCGCTGTTCCACGGCAACGCCATCATGGCCCTGTGGTCGCCGGCGCTGGCCGTGGGTGCGTCAGTGGCCCTGGCCGGGAAGTTCAGCGCCTCGCGCTTTGTGTCCGACGCCCGCCGCTTCGGCGCCACCCGCTTCACCTACGTGGGCAAGGCCCTGGCCTACGTCCTCGCCACCCCCGAGCACGGCGACGATGCCGACAACCCCCTGCGCCAGGGTTTCGGCACGGAAGCATCGGCACCCGACCGCGCCGCCTTCGCCCGCCGTTTCGACTGCCGTCTGGTGGAGGGATACGGGTCGAGCGAAGGCGGCGCGTCGATCAACGTCACAGCCGACACGCCTCCCGGCTCCCTCGGCCTGCCCCCGCCCAACGACGATGTGGCCGTGCTCGACCCCGCCACCGGTGCGGAGTGCCCACCGGCCGACTTCGACGCCACCGGTCGCCTGTGCAACGCGGCGCAGGCCATCGGCGAGATCGTCAATCGCAGCGGGGCACGGGGCTTCGAGGGGTACTACAAGAACCACGACGCCGACGCAGAGCGCGTCCGCGACCGGTGGTACTGGACCGGCGACCTCGGCTACCGCGATAAAGCGGGCTTCTTCTACTTCGCCGGCCGCAGCGGTGACCGCCTGCGCGTCGACTCGGAGAACTTCGCCGCCGCTCCCATAGAGCGCATCGTCGAGCGCCACCCCGACGTCGCTGCCGCGGCCGTCTACGCCGTCCCCGACCCCCGCTCCGGCGACCAGGTCATGACGGCGGTGGAGCTACGACCGGGCTGCCGCTTCGACCCGGCCGCCTTCGCCGGTTTCCTCGAGGCGCAACCCGATCTCGGCACCAAGTGGGGGCCGCGCTTCGTCCGCCTGTCGCCCGGCCTCCCCCTCACGGCCACGGGCAAGATCACGAAGACACCGCTTGTGGCTGAAGGCTGGCAGTGTGCCGATCCCGTGTACGTCAGTCCCGAACGCGGAGCCCTGCACTACCGGCTCCTCACCGAGGACGACCGGGCGGCGCTGCGCCGCGCCTTCGACGAGCACGGGCGGGGCCCGCTGCTCCCCGTGCCGGGCGACGCGCCGAGCGCCGGCGCCCCGGCGTCGGAGCCTCCGGCCCGGCCCTGAACCGCCGCCGCGGCGCCGCCGGGGGGGCGGCGGCGGTGCCCGCTCTCGACGACGCCCGCCGGGCGTGCTCTGATCGGGGACCGGCACCACCGAGAAAGGTCCACCCGTATGAGCGTGATGAAGCGGTTGTCAGGGATCGTGCAGGCCAAGGCCAACAAGGCCCTCGACAAGGCCGAGAACCCCGCCGATATGCTCGACCTCTCCTTCGAGAAGCAGCAGGAGAACCTGGTCAAGGTGCGCCGCGCCCTGGCCGACGTGGCCACCGCCCGCAAGCGCCTCGAGCTGCAGGCTTCCGAGCTCCAGGCCCAGGCCCAGAAGCTCCAGGACCAGGCCAAGCAGGCGCTCGGCCAGGGCCAGGAGGACCTCGCCCGCGAGGCCCTCGCCCGGCGGGCGACGCTGGCCGAGCAGCTCGAGAGCCTCGGCACCCAGCACCAGCAGGTCGAGCAGCAGCAACAGCAGCTGGAGACGACGGCGACGCGCCTGCAGGCCCAGGTCGACGCCTTCCGCACCAAGAAGGAGACCCTGAAGGCCAGCTACACCGCCTCCAAGGCCCAGGCCAGCATCGGCGAGGCGGTGTCGGGGATCTCCGAGTCGATGACCGACGCCGGCATGACGCTCGACCGGGCCCAGGACAAGATCGCCCAGATGCAGGCGCGTGCCGGCGCCATCGACGAGTTGCTCGACAGCGGGGCGCTCCCCGATGCCCTCGGCAGCGGCGGCGACGACATCCAGAAGCAGCTCGACGCCACCTCTCGTCAGGGTCAGGTCGACGCCGAGCTCGCCGCCTTGAAGGCGCAGATCGGAGCCCCGCCCGACAGCCCGAGCCTCCCGGCCGGATCGGCGGAGCCTCAGTCCGGTGGCGCGGCGGACGGCGCCGGCAGCGGAGGTGCGCCCGCATGATCGTGCGCATCCTGGGCGAGGGGCGCTACGACGTCCCCGACGCCGACCTTCCCGCCATCGAGCAGCTCGACGCCCAGCTCGTCGACGCCCTCGACCGCGCCGACGAAGCCGAGTTCTCGGGCACGCTGGCCGATCTCATCGGGCAGGTGCGCCACACCGGCACCCACCTCCCCGCCGACGACCTCCAACCCTCGTCGCTGGTCGTCCCCCACGAGGGCTCGACGCTGGCCGAGGTGCGGGACCTGCTGGCCGAAGGGGCCTGACGGGAGGCTCGCCTCACCGAGGCTCTCCCATCACGGCCCTGCCCGGGCGTGGTCAGTGGGCCCGGGCATCGTCAGTGGGCCCGGGTGCGTCAGTGGGCGCCTGTTTGGGCCGCCACCATGAGCTCGACGATCTCGTTCAGCTCACCCGGCTCGAGCGCGGCGAAGGCGCGGCCGACCACGCGGTTGGTGGCCTGCTCGGCCTGCTCCCACGTCTCGGCGCACGACGTCACCTCCGGATAGGGCTCCTCCCATCCGAGGATTCCCGCCATGAACGGCGCCCTCACCAACACGGCCTCGAGCGGCTCGAGGCCGGCGCCCAGCACCGAGGCCCCGTGCGCGGCACCGCGCAGCTCGCGCAGCAGGTTCATACGGTGCAGGGCCACGCCCTTGGGCCCGTCGGGCTCGGGCATGCTCTGCCAGGCGGCGAACAGAGGGGCACAGGCGACCGAGGCGCCCGACACCACCCTGCCTGCCAGGTGGGCCAGGCGCCCGTAGTCGACGCCGTCGCCCAGGTGGGCGTCCGCCCACGTGGTCAGGCAGTGGGTGAAGGCCTCGGTCGACGAGCGCGGTGCCATGACGGCCCGGGCGCGCGCCCACGAGGCGCGCACCCACGCAGGGTTGAAGAACACGAAGGCGGCCGCCACCACCGAGCCGTCCACGTCGCCGAGCGCTCCCCCCCGTCCCGCGGTGTAGAAGTCGATGCCGTCGAACCCGAGCTCGCCCCCGTAGGCGTACGTCGCAGGGTCGAACATGAAGCCGGCGGGGAGATTGACGATGACATCGGCACTGGCGCGGGCCGCTCCTTCGGGGTCCATGCACGCTCCTTCGATCGATCGGCCCAGGATCACCGAGCCGGTCCCGGTCCGGAGCGGGACGCTACCAGCGGGCATCGCCGCTACCCTCGTCGTCGATGAGGGGCGTGGGGATCGGCACGGGCGCGCGGTGAAGGTCCGCATCGGCGTCGGCACCGGCACGGCCACCATGGGCGGCGACGCATTGGGTGGCCTGCTCGATGACCTGGAGGAGCTGGGGTTCGACTCCCTGTGGTGGTCCGACGTCCTCACCGTCCCGGGTGACGATCCCCTCACCGCCATGGCCTTCGCCGCCGGACGGGTGCGGCGCCTCAAGATCGGCACCACCATGGTGCTGCCCGGTCGCAACCCGGTGCGCCTCGCCAAGCAGCTCGCCACGCTCGACCGCCTGTCGGGTGGTCGGCTCCTCGTGACGTTCGTCCTCGGCCTGCGCCTGGCGGCCGAGCTCGACGCCATGGGACTGGGCGCCGGCGACCGGGGTCCGCAGGTCGATGAGCTGCTCCCGCTGCTGCGACGGCTGTGGGACGAGGACGCCGTCGATCACGACGGGCCGACATGGACGCTTCGCGCTGTGACCGTCGAGCCCAAGCCCGAACAGCGTCCCCTCGAGGTGTGGCTGGGCGGGAGCGTGCCCTCGGCGCTGACGCGTGTGGGCATGCTGGGCGACGGGTGGCTGCCGGCGCTGTGCACGCCGGCGGAGGCTGCGGGCGGGCGGCGGGTCATCGAGGAGGCGGCCGCGGTGGCGGGTCGGCGCATCGACCCGGAGCACTTCGGAGTGAGCATCGGCTACACCTCCGGCGAGCCCCCGGCCGAGCTCCTGCGGCGCGTCGTCGCCCGCCGTCCCCGGTCAGCCGACGCCACCGCCGATGTTCGCCAGCTCGTGCCGGGCGGGATGGACGAGCTGCGGGACCTCCTCGAGCGGTTCGTCGAGGTGGGGTTCTCCAAGTTCGTGGTCCGCCCCCTTCTCCCCCCCGCCTCGTGGCGACACGAGCTCGAGGCGCTCGCCACCGGGGTGCTCCCCTTGCAGGTCTGACCGAGACGCCCTGACCGAGCTGGACCTGACCGCGGCGGCGTCGTCGTGGCATGCTGCTGGCTCCCGGACGATGGAGGGACAGTGGGCAAGGCGAGCGCAGCGATCGACATCGACCGCCCCGCTGCCGCGGTGTGGGCCGTGGTCGGCGACTTCGGCAGCATCGCCACGTGGATGCCCGGGGTGGAGTCGTGTGTCATGGACGGCGACGACCGTGTCATCAAGATGATGGGCATGGAGGTCATCGAGCGGCTCGAGAGCCGAGACGACGACGACCGCGTGCTCGTCTACGGCATCGTGGGCGGCGTCCCGGTGGGGAACCACAAAGCCACGATCTCGGTGGTGCCGGTGGGCGACGGCTCCCACGTGACGTGGGACGTGGAGGTCGAGCCCGACGAGATGACCGACGTCATGCACCAGGTGTACCAGCAGAGCCTTCAGGCGCTGCAGCAGCACCTGACGGCCTGACCCCACCAGCGCCCACCTCGACGTGACGCGCCGCTACGAATTCGAGGCGTCGGCTCGCACGTCTGTCGCGCCCCAGGTGCTGTGGCCCCTCGTGGGTGAAGCGGCACGCTGGCGGGACTGGTCGTGGCTCACCCGCAGCGAGCTGCTGCGCCAGGGCGATCCCGCTCCGGACGGCGTCGGCGCCCTCCGGCGCTTCGGGCTGGGCCCCGGCGGCAGCCAGGAAGAAGTCGTGGTGTGGGACCCGCCCGCGCATCTCGGGTACGTGGCGGTACGGGGCCTGCCCGTCCGCCTCTATCGCGCCGACGTGCTCCTGTCCGACGCCCAGGGCGACGCCGGTGGCACCGTCATTACGTGGCGCTGCGTGGTGGAGCCCCTCGTGCCCGGCACCGGCCGCGTGCTGCGCTTCGTGCTCCGGCGCATGGTGCGCGGCTTCGCCCGCAGCGTGTGCCGGTACGCCGACCGCCAGGTGGCAGCGGGCTGACCGGCGGGCGTCACATCGACGCCGCCGCCCGCGTGTCGACCTCGCGCAGCCGGCCCGCCATGGACTCGAGCAGCTTGCGCACCACCGTGGGCACCTTCTTGATGAGCTTGTTGAGGTCGCGCCCGTCGATCTCGAGGACCTCCAGGTCGGTGAGCGCCTTGACCGTGGCCGAGCGGGGCTGGCCGTCGATGAGCGACAGCTCCCCCACCACGGCACCGGGGCCCAAGGTGGCGAGGCGCGCGCCGTCGCGGGTGACCTCCGCCCGGCCCGAGGCGATGACGAAGGCGAGCCCGCCCGCTGCGCCCTGACGGGTGAGCACCGTGCCCGCCGTCAGCTCGGCGGACGCAGTGAGCGCCGCCACCTGGGCGAGCTCGCGCTTGGTGCACGCCGAGAAGAGCCCGATCCCCTCGAGCAGCTCCATCTTGCGATCTTGACCCCACTTGGTCGCCGCCACCACCGACCTCCTCGTCTGTCGTCGCCTGCGCACGTGCCCGACGACCGGTGCGGCGCCACGATACCCGGACGGTGGTGCCGGGTCCCGGGGCGCCACCCGCTGCGCCGGGCGGGCGGCCGGTCAGTCCGGGCCGGCAGGGGGCGCGAGCGGTTCCACGTCGGGATAGCGGGGGTCCATGTCCTCGAGGGTGTGGATGAGGATCTGGCTGATGACCCAGTTGCGGTACCACTTGTGGTCGGCCGGGACGATGTACCACGGCGCCGGCCCTGTCGAGGTGCGCTCGATGGCCTCTTCGTACGCCTTCTGGTAGGCACTCCACTTCTCTCGCTCGGCGAAGTCGGCGGGCTGCGCCTTCCAGCGTCGCTCCGGATCGTCGAGACGACGACGCAGGCGCTTGCCCTGCTCGTCGAAGGAGATGTGCAGGAAGCACTTGACCACCGTGGTGCCGCTGTGGCCCAGCAGCTCCTCGAAGGACCGGATCTGCCCGTAGCGCTCGTGCCACACCGCTTCGGGAACAGACCCGTGCACCCGCACCACCACCACGTCCTCGTAGTGCGAGCGGTTGAACACCCCGATCTCGCCCGCCGCCGGGGTGCGGGCGTGCACGCGCCACAAGAAGTCGTGG
>JBEKVE010000172.1:0-6742 GCA_049514335.1 Acidimicrobiales bacterium | reverse complement strand
CCCCGCGATGATTGCGCGACTGTTCGTAATCTTTGGCGCGATCGTCTTTTGTGACCGGTGCCTTTTGGGCGTACGACCAAGACACCCTGAATCGAGTCAGAAGACGCAAGCCACTAGCTAGCCCGGGCTTTGCAGTAACTGAGGTCTGACGCGGTTCGAAAGACATGAAAATGCCCTCCTCGCAAGGGAAACTGGTGTTGCGCACAGCCAGTCCACCCACAGAGAAGGGCATCTCCGAGATGAAAACTACCGCACGTCTGCCGCGCCTGTCAGTGACCACCGGAGGCAAGGGCGTCGTGTCCCACGCCGGATGTCGCCTGCTGTGCGACCTGGCCGATGACCTCGGACTCACCACGGCGTTGTCGCAGGCCATGGCACCGACGAAGAAGCGGCGCCGGGGCCACGACCGGGGCGAGGTGCTGGTGGACCTGGCCGTGGCCCTGGCCGACGGCGCCACCACCATCTCGGATCTGAAGACACTGTCCGATCAGCCCGCCCTCTTCGGCGAGGTGGCCTCGGTGGCCACCACCTGGCGCACCCTGGAGGCCATCGACGACGCCGGTCTCGAGCGCATCGCTCAGGCACGGGCCGAAGCCCGCAAAGTGGCGTGGGAGGCGGGGCTCGATCCGGGCTACTACGTGATCGACATCGACGGGACGCTCGTGCTGTCGGCGTCGGACAAAGAGGGGGCGGCTCCCACCTACAAGAGGGGCTTTGGCTTCTACCCCCTCATGGCCTATCTGGACGCCACCGGTGAGGCCCTGGCCGCGCTGCTTCGTCCGGGCAACGCCGGCTCGGGCACGGCCTCCGACCACATCACCGTGCTCGACGCCGCGCTGGCCCAGTTGCCGGTCGACCCGGCCACCACCGAGGTCATGGTGCGCACCGACGCCGCGGGGTGCTCGCATGCCTTTCTCGACGCCTGCCGGGAACGCAACGTGATCTTCGTGAGCGGCCACAACCTCACCGCCGACCTGGCCGCGGTGATCCTCGATGTGCCGGAAAAGTGCTGGCTGCAGGCGATATCGGCCGACGGGACCGACGAGCGCGAGCAGGGCCAGGTGACCGAGATCACCGACTCGGTGAACCTGTCGGCCTGGCCCGAGGGCACCCGCATGATCCTCCGACGCGAAGAGCCGCACCCCGGGGCCCAGCTCACCTTCACCGACACCGACGGCTATCGCTACCAGGTGTTCATCACCGACCATCCGTCGACCGACATCCGCTTCTTGGAGGCGCTCTACCGGGGTCGAGGGCGTTGCGAGTGCCGCATCCGCGACTCCAAGGACACCGGACTCACCCATCTGCCGTCGGCCAGCTTCGCCATCAACGCCGCCTGGCTCATGGTGGTGCTCGTGGCCGGTGACCTGCTGGCGTGGATGAAGGGGCTGTGCCTCGATGGCCCCCTGGCCACGGCCGAGCCCAAACGTCTGCGCTACGCGATTCTGCACACCGCCGGTGTTCTGGTGCGCTCCGCCCGCCACACCACGTTGCGACTGGCGGAGAGTTGGCCATGGAACGACGAGCTTGTCGCCGCCTTCGGGCGCCTGCCCAGCTGGCAGATCGTCGTCACCTGACGCGATCAGCTGGCAACTCTCCGAAGTTACAAGTTCCAAGCCTTGACGAAGCACGCCCAGATTTTGGTCAGAACGACGTCAGACACCCGAAACCGTATTCATCTAACGCTCGACCGCGTCGACCGGTCGATACGCGATCATCGCTTCGCCTACGAAACGTCAGTCGGAGCAATCAGAGCGCTCAGCTGCGAGTTACTGCAAAGGCCGGGTTAGGCCTCTGACCAGGGAGCGTCGGCCCGAACACCTCACCTGTCGCATACCGGTGCCGGCGGCGAGCACGACAAGTGCCCGATAGCGATCGTCCACGGCGTCAGCGAGGGCAACAACCTCGTCGATCCCGAGTGTTTCGACACGGATCCTCTCGATCTTGGGGAGCTGGGCGACCGGGTACCCCGATTCTGCGCTCTCTGGAGGTCGTCGACACTCTTCACCGACAGACCCGGTTTGGAAGCTACCCCCGATGGTGGATCTCCTGGGGCCCGGTGTCCACCTCGGGGATTTTGGCCCTATCTCATACAGCTTTGCCATCTTAGGATTTGGATTGTGACGGGGCTGTCCTCACTGCCGACCGAGAAGGGCATCGGAGTCGACGGTGTGCGGGCTTCCCACGATGCATGGGTGCCACGGTTAGTTCTGTTTGGAGGATTCCTAGCCCTTATTGGTTGGTTCGTAGGGATCTACATGTTGTGGGCGTCACCGACCTGGAGCTTCAGGAGCAAGCTCGCGGGGACGTTCCTATTTCCCGGGGGGTTCTTCACGGGCACCGCCGCCCTTTGGTTGGCGAAGCGCACGCAGCAGTGCAGTGGAGGGCCAGAGCGTGTCACCAGTTGTTCGGCCGAACACGTGAGCATCTTCTTTGTTCACCAGATTCCCCTCTCGGTCTGGTTCCCACTGATCGCGGTCCTTCTCGTCGTTCCGATGACTGTCTCCCTTCACCTTCAGCGAGCCCGTCGAGCCTCTGCCTGAGCCTTTGGCGGCCGCCACGTTGCATGCGCATCGAACGCAGGGTGTCCTTGCCGCCAGTCCTTTGGGCCACCACCCCAGGCGGTATCACCTGTACCATGATGTATCTCCGATAGGGCCGTCGAGCAACCTCGCTCCGGCTGCGATCTACCGGAGCATCCAGGATCACTCGGCGTCGCGATTATGTGCTGCGTTGCTCTGGAAGCGGGTAGGTCCGTCTGGTGCGTCTGACTGGTTGGAGGCGCTCTAAGGGACCGATCGGTACCACCGGCTGATACCGCACCGAATATGCGCTGTCCGGGCCGACCCTCACCGATAGGCCAACACCATGGCCAACTCTCCCGAGCCCCTTCGCGATTTCAAAGTATGAGAGGGATCGGGATCCACCTGAATGAATCGAGATCCGACCTGGGGCAGGCCACGTTCTTGGCCTTGCAGAATCAGAACTTCCCGTTCGATCCAGTTTCGATGGCAGCTCGCAGTGCCTGCTGAGAACCAAGAAACTCCCCTTGAAGAGTCACGTTGCTTTCCGCGAGCTGGATTTCCAGAATGCCGCCCAACCACGAGATCCTGTACGGGACGTTTGTCACAGAGAGGTGCGATATCTGAGCCCAAGGGAACTCAAGTGTCCCGGACGCCTTGTTCATGCCGACCATCAGCGCACTGCCAGCCTTCCAGTGAAGCCCGCCCGCCTGTACCTCCATACGCCCACCTACCTTCCCTCCGGCAAGGAACGTCCGTGGACCCCTTCCGATGTGCATCTCCGGGAACAACTCACGATTGCCGAGCAAGAAGCGATTGAACTGCATTGGGGCTCGCCAGAGTGCTTGACCATGCGGGCGCGCGGTCCAGAGAAAAACGTATAGCGCGCAGATGAAGAGCGTGAAGACACCTGCCCCCACGAATAGTGGGATGTTTCCCTGAACGGCAGCGCCTGCGAAGAGTGCCGCTCCTGCGAGGAGGGAGAGGATAAAGGTGACTCGTCGAGAGCGGGCGGATGCCCCTCCGCTGGTAGGCGGTCGCTCCGTCTGCGACATGGCAACAGCGTATGTCTCGACGCCCGCTGTTGGCTATCCGCCACTGCGAACGTGGTGGTGCAGCACGGGATCCCCTGCGAATACAGGGCGGGTAACTCCTCAGAATCAACGAAGCGGTCGGGTCAAGCCGCCAAGGCCGTCTCCTCTTCAATCCTCCGCCGCCAGATCTCACGGCAGACTGTCAGTCAGTCACAACTGACACAAACACATCTTGCGTTACATGATGGCGATGCGCCATCGCCGAGTCGTCATTCTTGACGATGTCTCCCTGCCCGTTCCCCCCTACATTGGCTGTGATTTGCGTGTCTCCAGCCGATGGAGGCCATACGCCAGGGAGACACCCATGTGGACACCCGCTCACGCTCGACGCCTACCGGAATGAGGCGGACACTGCGCGGCGCACTGGCCGCAACGCTGTTGTTCGGGGGTGCGTCGATCGCGTCCCTAGCCCTGGTTCCCAACCAAGGTGCAGGAGCGACCACCCCGACCACGTTGTTCACCTCGACCGGTCCGGGCTACACCGCCGATGCGGCGACGGTCCCCGCCGACATCTGTTACGTGACGATCACCGCCACCGGTGGCACCGGTGGCACGTCAGCGTTCGGAGTGGTCGGTGGGTTTGGGGCTTTGGTGACCGCTCGGGTTCCTGTGACTGCCGGCGGCCAGCTCTCGGTCCAGGTCGGTGGCGGCGGGGAGAGTAGCGGCACCGGCTCCGGCGGCGGGTTCGGTGGGGGCGGCGGCGGCGGCGATGAGGGTGGCGGTGGTGGTGGGGCGTCGGTCGTGTCGTCTTCGGCGCTAGCTCCTCTCGTGGTGGCCGGCGGTGGTGGGGGCGGCGGGTACGACAGTGCCACGAGCACCTCCAACGGCGGCATCGGGAGCGGCGGCACTGGCGGGAGCGGCGGCACGAGCGTGGCTAACGGCAGCGGCGGAGGTGGAGGAGGTGTCGTTGCCGGCGGTGCTCCCAACGGTGGAAACGGGGACGGCTCCGTCTACGGCGGCGGTGGTGGAGGAGGCGGCTACGGCGGGGGCGGGTTACTTCAGCCCACAGCGGGCGGCACCGGCTCCGGCGGCGGAGGAGCGGGCGGCGCCGGCGGCTCTGGCGGCGGAGGCGTCGGCGCCAGCGGCGGCACTGCCGGGAGCGGCGGGACCGGCGGGCTCGGCGCCTACGCGGGCAGCGGCGGCGGAGGGAGCGGCGGGATCGGATTCGGTGGGGGTGCCGGCGGCGGCATCTACTCCGGTGGTGGAGGCGGCGGCTACGGCGGGGGCGGGGGCGGTGGCTACGGCGGCAGCGGCGGCAGCGGTGGCGCCGGGTCGTCCTATGTCATCAACACGGCCACGACCAATACCGTCACCTCCAGCGCCTCGACCGGCGACGGCTCGGTGACCATCACCTACGACCCGGTCGCCGACGCCTGTACCGTCACCGCGACCATCACCGCCGTGGACGGCCTGGCCACCAAGGCCGGGAACGACACCACGACGTTGGCGGTCTCCCCCCAGCTTGTCGGGGACCTCATGACCCTGGCGATCAAGGTCTGCTCTTCCACCATCACGGTGAGCTCGGTCTCCGGCGGTGGGGTGACGTCGTGGGCCAGGGCCGTGGGTCCGTACGCCGCGTACAAGCACACCGACGTCGAGATCTGGACCGGCGTGGTGAGCGCCTCGGGCTCCTCGACCATCACCGTCGGCTTCTCGGCCAGCGTGCGCTCGGTCTACACCGGTCTCGCGGCGCGCGAGTTCTCGGCCTCGACCGGGACCTCGACCACCTGGGCCATCGACACCGGGGCGGGGATCTCCAACGCCTCGTCCTCGACGGTCACCTTCCCCGATCTCAGCCCCAGCGGTATGGGTGAGCTCTACTTCGGCTACGGCGCGGCGGCCAACACCGGCTCGGCCGGGACCACCCCCGGCTTCACCTACGCCACGACGGCCGACGCCGATGTGGTGACCTACGACACCGACGTGTCGGCCGCGGTGCAGCCCAGCGCCAAACAGAGGCCGGCCGGGGTCTCCGGTGCCGTGGCGGTCCTTGTGAGCGCCACCGGCCCCGCCCCGGCCCCGACTTCACCCACCGCCATCGCCGCGGGCGCCCTCGTCACCAAGGCCGGGACCGACACCACCACCGTGGCGGTGTCTCCCCAGCACACAGGCGACCTCATGACCCTGGCGGTCAAGGTGGCGTCTTCCGCCGTCACCGCCTCGTCGGTGACCGGGGGCGGGGTGGGCACCTGGACCAGCGTCCAAGGCCCGTATGTCGCCTATAGCGGCATCGACCTCGAGATCTTCACCAGCGTGGTGAGCGCCTCGGGACCATCGACGATCACCGTCACCTTCTCCGCCAGCGTGCACTCCATCTACGTCGGGCTCGCGGCTCAGGAGTTCTCCGCCTCCACCGGGACCTCGACCACATGGGGCACCGACACCGGGGCGGGGATCTCCAACGCCTCGTCGAGCACGGTCACGTTCCCCGCGCTCACCCCGGCCGGGACAGGCGAGATCTACTTCGGCTACGGGGCCGCGAAAAACACCGCGGCGGCGGGGACCAGCTCGGGCTTCACCTACGCCAAGACCGTCGACGCCGATGTGGTGGCCTATGACACCAATGTGTCGGCCGAGGTGCAGCCCACGGCCAAACAGAGCCCCGCCGGTGTCTCAGGTGGGCTGGCGGTCCTCATCACCTTCACCTGACGTCGCCACGAGCCCGTGGACCGGGGTCAAGACACAGACCGCCGCCGCCATCGAGAGGTCCTTGGAACTCGTCGTGCCAAGGACCTGCACGACGGGTGCAAGCGTGAGAGCCGCGGGCCATCTCGCACGTTCGGACGTCAGCCGAGACTGGGGTCGCAGCTACGACGATGATGCCGGGACTGCGATGCCCTGGTTGACCCATTTCACCGACCCGGCACCCGATCGGGATCACACCCGGATCCGGATGCCCTCCCAGGCCCGGATCCGCCGTGACATCGCCCTGCTCGCCCGACAGGGAGACCCCACTGGACCCGCACCGAAATGTTCAGCGGTAGTTCCCGATCGGGTCACTCTGACGCCGGGACTTAGCCGAGGTTCCTGTGCATCCGTTGGCCGGGGTAGAAGGCGGTCTGCACCTCAAAGTCGGCGGTGAACCCCGTACCCTCGTAGAACGAGCGAGCGTGTGGGTTTGCGGTG
>JBEKVE010000171.1:0-6776 GCA_049514335.1 Acidimicrobiales bacterium | reverse complement strand
ACGTACCTGCGCCAGGAGATCGCCGGCCCCCTGGGTGCGGAGTTCTTCATCGGGTTGCCGCCCTCCGAGGAGCCTCGGGTGGCCCGTCTCGTGTCGTTCCTGGAAGGCCTCCAGGGTGCGGGGACACCGGGCGGGCCGCCGGCGCACGGAGCGGGGACGGCGGGCGTGGGCCCCGACCTGTCCCAGCTGGCCGAGCTGGCCGGCACCTACCTGGCTCCCGACGGCCCGCTCTTGAAGGCGTTGACCGCCCCCGGTGGAGCCCTCGTCGACCCAGATGTGTGGGCCAGCCCGGCTCTGCACGAGGCGGAGATCCCCGCCGCCAACGGCATCTGCGATGCGCGCTCGCTCGCCTGCCTGTACGGGGCGTGCGTGAGCGAGGTGCGAGCCACGTCGGTAGCGCCGTTCCGGATCCTCACCGAAGAGCAGGTGGACCGGGCGCTCGAGGCTCGGACCGAGGGCCCCGACCGGATCCTGCTCGGGCTCGATCTGCAGTGGGGTCTCGGGTTCATGCTCAACCGCGGCCTGATCGCCCTGGGCGGGCTGGGTGGTCCCCGTGCCTTCGGCCACTTCGGCATGGGGGGCTCGGCGGGCTGGGCCGACTCCGACCTCGAGCTCGGCATGGGATACGTCATGAACCGCATGGAGATCGGCACCACCGGCGACACCCGCAGCTACCGGCTCATGCAGGCCTGCATCGAGGCGGCGGCGGGCTGAGAGACACCGGCCACTCTTCGTCAAGATTGAGGAAATCAGCCGCACCGGGGTCGGCCCCGGGGCCGATGGGGCGGAAAACGCGGGCAAGCACTAGGCGCCCGCCCTGGTCCCCGATACCCTTTCCCCGTCCGCCACCCCACGGTGGCGGCGTTGGGGGCCACTGAGCATGAGGCGAGTCCTGACCCTGGCCGGTGCGGCACTGAGCATGGCGGCGGTGGCGCTGTCGAGCACCGGCGCCGTGGGCGCATCGAGCGGGGCCGTGAATGTGGGCGGGCAGGATCTCGTGGCGCCCACGCACTGGGTCGCCCACCGCAACACCGGCACGGCTTCGTCCTCGCTCAACTGGGCGGGTTACGCCCAGCACGCCGCCAACGGCACCTTCACCGGCGTCACCGCCACCTTCCTCGTCACCACCGTCAACACCCACGTGTCGGGAGACCAGTACTCCGCTGACTGGGTGGGGATCGGCGGGTTCGACACCGCCAAGCTCGTGCAGGCCGGCATCGAGGAGGACAACCTCGGGGGAACCGCCTTCTACCAGGCGTGGACCGAGATCCTGCCCAAGAGCGAGGTGCCTCTCACCGGTCTGGTCCTGGCACCCGGGAACCGCGTCACGGTGACCGTGCGCCAGACGGCCACCGCCAGGGATAAGAAGAAGCGCTGGTCCATGACGGTGACCGACGACACGACAGGAAAGAGCGCCGGGCGGGTGGTGCGCTACACCGCCAGCGAGGACAGCGTCGAGGCAATCCACGAGCGGCCGTGCCTCGGTGCACCCTGCTCGAACAATCTCGCCACGCTGGCAGCCACCACCAACCAGACGTTCGACCCCGCCTACTACACGAGCTCCGCCCCCAACGTCACCGCCGTCTACCAACCGCTGCTGTCGCCGCCGCTCGGTGCGACCCTCTACGACATCGACATGCTCGGCAACAACGGCATCACCGTGGTGGCCACCCCGTCCGCCGCCGACACCGATCACATCGGGTTCGCCGTGGCCGACGGCTCGAACGCCCCCGCCGCCCCCTCACCCTGATCGCCTCGTCCTGATCGCCGGACACGCCCGGGGCGTGCCCCGGTGCCGTGCTCGGCACTCAGGCTGTGCGGTGCTCGGTGCTCAGGACAGCGTGCGCGACACGGTGAAGGTGCGGGGCCGACCGTCGATGTGCACCGTCACGGTGAAGTCCCACGCGCCCGGGGCGAGCACGGGAAAGGCCGTCAGATGCAGCGGGGCGATGCGGGCCAGACGCAGCGCCACCGGCTCGGCGCCGCGGCGCGCCGCCGCCAAGACGGGATCGGTCACCGCCACCCGAGGTGCTGTCGGCTCGGTGAAGATGAGGTGGACCTCGTTGGCGCCGGCCTGCGACGAGCGCAGGTAGACCTCGGCCGACACGCCGTGGGGGAGTGCCACGGTGGTGATGCTCGGCAGCGACGGCAACAGCGACTGGCCCCGGCTGGGCGACACCGCCTGGAAGGCGACCGTCGCCCCACCGAACAGGAGCACCGGCACCGCCACCGACAGGACGAGCCCCCGCACGCCGCGCATCACCGTGGGAGGGCGGATGCGGTCGACGCCGGTGCGGCCCAGTCGGACCAGGCGCAGGCTGTTCACCACCACCACCAGGCTCGACAGGCCCATGGCCAGCGCCGCCACCAGCGGGTCGAGGAGCCCGGCGGCGGCCAGGGGAAGGGCGGAGATGTTGTAACCCATGGCCCAGCCGAAATTCTGGAGGATCACCGACGAGGTGGCGCCGGCGATGCCGATGGCACCGGGCACGCCCCGCAGGTCGCTGCCGAGGAGGGCCACGTCGCTGTTGGCCAGCGCCGCCTCGGTGCTGCCGCCCACAGCGCAGCCCACGTCGGCGGCCGCCAGCGCCGGCGCATCGTTCACCCCGTCGCCCACCATCGCCACGCGGTGGTCACCGACCTGCAGGACGCGTAGGGCGTCGAGCTTCTGCCCCGGGGTGAGCCCGGCCCGGGCCGAGTCGATGCCGATGGCGGCGGCCACCGCGTCCACGGCCGGCGCCGCGTCGCCACTCAGGATGGCGGTGCGCAGCCCGAGCCGGTGCAGTCCCGCCACGGCCGGTGCGGCGTCGGCGCGCACCGGTGTCGCCAGGGCGATGAGGCCGACGGTGCGGTCGTCGAGCACCACCGACACCACCGTGTCCCCCCGGGCGGCGAAGGCATCGACGGCGTCACCGAGTCCGAGGGGCAGCGCGTCGGTGTCGGGGAGCCGTCCCACCGTCACCCGGTGCCCGTCCACCATCCCCGACACCCCCGCACCGGGAAGCGACGACACCTGCTGCGCCGCACCGGTGCCGGGCGCGGCGTCGCGGATGGCGGCGGCGATGGGGTGGGTGATCTCGGACTCGACCGCCGCCGCCAGGCGCAGCACCCGGTCCTCGTCGACGCCGCCCGCCGTGGCCACCCCCGTCACCCGGGCGAAGCGCTCGGTGAGGGTGCCGGTCTTGTCGAACACGACGGTGTCCACGCGCGCCAGGCGCTCGAGCGCCTCGGCATTGCGCATGAGGATGCCGAGCGACGACGCCCGCCCGGTCCCCACCATCATGGCCACCGGCGTGGCCAGGCCCATGGCGCACGGGCACGCCACCAGGAGCACGGCCACGGCGCTCAGGACCGCCGTGCCGAAGTTGCCGTCGAGCTGCCACCACGCCACGAAGGTCACGAGGGCGCCGAGCAGCACCACGGGGACGAACACGCCGCTTATGCGATCGGCCAGTCTCTGCAACGGCGGCTTGTCACGCTGGGCGTCCTCGACGAGGCGCTGCAGGCGCGCCAGCACCGACTCGGCCGCCGGGGTGTCCACCCGCACCACGAGGACACCACCCCCGTTGCGGGTGCCGCCGGTGACGCGGTCTGCCGGCCCGCGCTCGACGGGGAGCGGCTCGCCCGTGAGCATGGACTCGTCCACCGACGACCAGCCCCGCTCGATCACACCGTCGAGCGGCACGGCCTCGTCGGGTCGCACCCGGACGAGCGCTCCCACCGGCACGCTCTCGGGCGCCACGAGCGTCCCGCTCTCGTCGTCGGCGTCGCTCACCACGCGCGCCGACGGCGGGCGCAGCGCCATGAGCGAATGCATGGCCCGCCCGGCGCGCCGGCGGGCACGCGCCTCGACGGCTCTCCCCGTGACCAGGATGGCCACGATGAGCGGGGCCATGACGCCGTGCAGGCGGGCGGCGAACTCGCCGCTTCCCCCCAGGTGCACATGGCGCCCGCCGAGGGCGATGGCCTCCACCGCGCTCACGGCCAGCGCCGCCAGGGTGCCCACCGTGATGAGGGTGTCCATGCTGGTGCCGCCGTGGCGCGCCAGGCGGACGCTCGCCCGCAGGAACGGCCACCCGCCGGCCACCTCGACCACGGCGCCCAGCACGAGGACCACCCACCCGGCGGCGGCGTCCTGCGGCGCACCCAGGGCCACGGCCAACGCCGCCACCGCCAGAGGCCAGGACACGGCGGCCCGCACGCCCCAGTGGTCGGGATCGGCGGCCGACGACGGCTCGGTCCCGGTGCCGCCCGGCACCGCCCCGTAGCCCACGGCGTCCACGGCGCGGCACAGGTCGTCGGGGCCGGCCCGGGTGGCGTCGTAGCTGACGAAGGCCCGGTTGGTGGCGAGGTTGACCGAGGCGCTCAGGACGCCGGGCCGCTCCGCCAGGGCCCGCTCGATGCGGGTGGCACAGGCGTTGCAGTGCATGCCCGACACCAGGAGCTCCGTGGTGGCAGCGGTGTCGGTCCCCTCGGTGGAGGGGACGGCACCCGAGGGTGCAGACAGCACCGAAGCCGGTTCGGGCCGCGTCACGTGTCCAGGGTAATCGGGGGGTCCCCCTGTGCCGGCGCCGCCCGATACGCCGCCGGTGTGGTCGGCCGGGCTACGTTGCGGGCCGTGGGAGACGGGGGGCGCCCGTTGGACCGGCGTCGGTTCACTGTGGCGTGTGCCACCGGCATGGCGGTCGCCCTGCCGGTGCTCGTGTGGGTCGTCACCCAGGGCACCTGGAACCTCTTCCAGACCACTTTCTTCGGGAACTTCTACGACACTCAGGCCCGGGCCCTGTTCCACGGCCACTGGTACGTCCCCGCCGACGTCGTGCAGATCGAGGGCTTCGCCGTGCGGGGCCACACCTACATGTACTTCGGCCCCTTCCCCTCGCTGCTGCGCATGCCCGTCCTGCTGTTCACGTCGCGCCTCGACGGTCGGCTCACCGAGGTGTCGATCGTGCTGGCGGTGCTCGTGGCCCTGGGCTGTGCCGGCCACCTGGCGTGGCGGATCCGCGGCCTCATGTCGCGGGCACCGGTGTCGGTGCGCGAGGCCGTCCTGGTCGCCTTCGGCGTGGCCGCCCTCGGCACGGGCTCGGTGTTCTTGTTCCTCGCCAGCCAGGCTGTCGTCTACAACGAGGCCGAGGCGTGGGGGGCGGCACTGGCCATCGCCGCCTTCGACGCGCTGGTGGGCTTCGTCCTGCGCCCGTCCACGCGTGGCGCCGTCGGCGTCGCCGTGCTCGTCACCCTCGATCTCCTGACGCGCGGCTCGGTGGCGCTCGGTCCCCTCGCCGCCCTCGCCATCCTGGCCGTGGCGCACGGGGCCGTCTGGCTGACGCGGCGCACCGGGACACGGGCGCGGCGGGCGGCCTCGGCCGACCGGTGGGCGTGGTTGGGTGTGCCCGACGCCTCCTCGTCACCGACGCGGGCGGTGGCCTTGTCGGTGTCGGCCCTTGTGGCGCTGGCGGCCTACGCCGCTGTCAACGACATGAAGTTCGGCTCACCCTTCAGCATCCCGTTCGCTTCCCAGGTCTACGCGGCGCACAACGCGCCACTGCGCCACGCCCTGGCTGCCAACGGCGGCAGCCTCCTCGGATTGCAGTTCGTGCCCACGGCCCTGGTGCAGTACCTGCGCCCCGACGCGCTGCGCTTCGGGCGCCCCTTCCCGTTCGTGGCATTCCCGCCTCCGGCCACGGTCAGCGGTAACGTCCGGTACGCCAGCCGCAACCTGGCCTCCAGCGTCACCGCCACGATGCCGGCCTTGGCCGTGCTGTGCGGAATCGGGCTGTGGACGGTGTTCCGGCCCGGCCGGCGGGCGGGACACGCCCGGAGCGCCTCGGTCGGGTCGCTGACACCACTGCGCGTCCCGCTGGCGGGCGCGGCGGTGGGGGTGATCAGTGCCGTCGCCTACGCCTACATCATCGAGCGCTACCTGGCGGACTGGATGCCCCTGCTCGTGCTCGGGGGCGCCACCGGGTTGTGCGCGGTGGTGCTGTGGAGTCGCACCGCCCGGCCCTGGGCCCGACGGGTCACGGTGGTGGGCGGGGTCGTCCTCGCTCTTGTGGGCGTGGTCGTCAACGTCGGGTTGTCACTGGCCAATCAGGGCGAGCTCACCCCGTCCAACCCAGTGGCGGTGCGGACCCGTTTCGTGCGCCTGCAGCAGCGCGTCGACCGCGCGCTGTACGGCGATCCCCCTCCGGGGGTGAGCCTGCGGGCCACGCTCCCCGCCACTGCCCCGGCGGGATCGCTCGTGGTGCTCGGGCAGTGCGCCGCGCTGTTCCAATCCGACGGGTCGGGCTGGAACGCGCTGGAGCAGTCCGGCGGGGGCGGCCACTACCGGTTGGCGGTCACGTTCCCCGCCGTGTCGGGAGCACAGGCGGTCTACTGGCCGCTCGTGGTGACGGGCGCGCCCGGCGCCGGAGACTACGTGGCGGTGCGGCCCGTCGGACCGGACGAGGTGTCGTTCGCGTACCAGTTCCAAACCCCGTCGGCCACGTGGTTCGACGCCGTGCCCGTGCGGATCCGGCCGGGCCACCGCTACGTGGTGGACGTGGTGGTCGATGCCGACACCGGGCACGAGAGCGTCGAGCTCGACGGTGTTCCCGTGCTCGGCGACTTGTGGTTCGCCCGCCAGTCGGTCGATGCCACCGAGGGCACCGACACCATCGGCGGTCCCACCGCCCCGGCGTTCCCTGGCGGCGTCGAGCGGCTGTCGACGCCGACCCCTCTCTGCAACGAGTTGCGCCGTGACGCGCAGTCGGGGTGAGCCGGGGACTCAGGCCGGAGGA
>JBEKVE010000170.1:0-6832 GCA_049514335.1 Acidimicrobiales bacterium | reverse complement strand
CGGGTTCTCGAGCCTCGGGACGCCGGTCGACCTCCGCATCGCCGTTCGGGGGCAGGGATTCGGTCCTGCGCCCCACAGCCTCCCCTTCACCGGGGACCTGAATGCCTTCTCGTTCTGGGACGGGCGGGCCCACTGCCAGGCGGGCGGGGCCTTCACCGCCGGCGGTGCCTACTTCGGGGACGCCTCGGCGGACAGCGTGACGGTGCGCTTCCAGTCGTGGACCGACACCAAGATCGTCGTCACCGGCTTCCGCGGAACCTACGGTTCGGGCTGCGCCCGCATCGATGCCGGGGACCCCGTGGCGATCAGCGTGTGGAACAGCGCCGACACCTCGCCGGCGGGTCCGCAGACAGCCAAGCGGGGCCTGATCCTCTACGGCATACCCGGCAACTGAGCTTCCGCCCGAGGCCAGGGGAATGAAGGGGTGGCCCCGCTCGCCGCGTCGGACCCGTCGCCGCGTCCTGCGCGTGCTGTTGCGCGCACTGGTCGTCCTCGTCGTGCTCGTGGTGGCCGTGAGCGCCAGGCTCTTCGTGTGGTCTCCCATCGACAAGCCCGCCCGGGCCGATGCCGTGGTGGCTCTGGGTGGCGATCCCGGGCAACATCGGGCCAAGAAGGCGCTGTCCCTCGCCGAGGCCGGCTACGCGCCGACGGCGGTGGTGTCGCTCGGCGGGTACCCCCCCGCCCCCTGCCCCCACGCCCGGCGACCGGTGCGGATCGTCTGCTTCCGGGCCGATCCCCTCGATACGCGAGGTGAAGCCGAGTTCGTGGGCAGGCTGGCCGCCCGACGGGGATGGAACCGCCTCATCGTCGTCCCCGAGCGCAGCCAGGCGACGCGGGCCCGGCTGCTGTTCGAACGGTGCACGAGCGCCCGGCTCCTCATGGTGCCGGTGAGCGACCCGCCGTCGCACCTGCTCTTCGACGTCGCCTATGAATGGGGAGCCCTGGCGAAGGCGCTCATCGTCCACCGGTCGTGCTGAACACACCGCACCCGGCTGGCCGTGTGGCGCCGACGGACTCGTACCGGGAGGAGGGCGGTCCTCCTGTCGGCAGCCCGGACCGAGACCTCAGACGAGGACCGGGTCGGGCTGGCCGTCCGCAGCGGGCATGGCTGCGGTCAACGACGAGAAGATGGCGAAGATCTCGTTGAGCTCGGTGATCTCGAACACCCGCCGCACGATGGGTTGCGTGATGACCACCCGGAGCTCGCCACCGTGGTGGCGGAAGCGCTCGTCGGCCAGGACGAGCGCGCCCAGACCGGTCGAGTCAAGCAGCGAGACGTCGCTCATGTCCAGCACCGTCACCGGTGCCGTCGCCTCCGCCGCCGACACCAGGGCGCGGTGCAGGAGCGGTGACGTCGCCAGGTCCACCTCACCGTGGACTTCGATGACCGGGACGCCGTCGCGCTCGGTGCGACACACGGTGAAGCTGGGCACCGGTGCCGATGTGCCGCCACGACGAGCGCTGCGAGGGTTCGGGCTGAAGGCACGGAACATGCCCACAGCCTAAAACGCGGGCTTCCGACTCCAAAGCGGGAAGCCACCCGCCCGGAGCAGGTGGTTTCCCCTATGTGCGGCTCAGGACAGGCGGTGCACCACTGCGTCTTGCATCGACGGATGGTTGGCGTACCGGGCTCTGCGCCAGGCTGCCATGTCGACGATGACCGGCGACTGGAAGTCGCAGTCCGGGCAGCCCTCCGGGCCCGCCACGGTGCGGCACGGCACGAAGGTCGAATGAACCGAGAACCACTTCGTGCGCGCAAGGTGCCGGGGGCACTCGTCGCTCGTGCAGGTCACGGCGTCGTCCTCGTGCACCAGCACGGTCCCGCTGCAGGGGGGAACGGGGGTCGACACGGGCATCTGGTTCCGTTGCATGGCGGGCACCTCGCACATTCGTCTCCGTGCAGCATCACCAGCCAGCCTCACGTGAGCGCCAACGGCCGGCCAATACCGACCCAACACGGCGCTGTCACACCCGCGCCCTACCGTGCCCATCCCGATGCCCCGGCGACACCGTCAGCGGACCACGGGCACGCCCGGTGCGTCGGCCCAGCGGGAGTACGAGCGTCGGCGGGGAGTCGATCGGTCCCGTGCCCGCCGGGCGCTTCCCGTGGCCGCGGTGCTGATCCTCGCTGTCGGGGCCGCCACCTATGCCGTGGTGTGGGCGGGTGTGGGATGGGTGCGGCACCACCTCGGTGACCGGTCGGTCCGAGACACCCCGGTGTGGACGTCGGGTGAGCTCCACGTCGTCGCCGGCCTGGCCGCCGTGGCCATGAGCGTGGCCGTGGCTGGGGCCCTTGTGGGCCGGAGGGCGACGACCGCCGCCTGGGCCACGGGGGCGGCGGGGGAGCGGGTGGTCGCCCGCCACCTGCTCCGGGCGGAACGGCGTGGCGTGGCCGTCCTGCACGACCGGCGCCTGCCGGGGACGAGGGCCAACATCGACCACATCGCCGTCGGGCCCGGTGGGGTCTACGTCATCGACGCCAAGGTCGTGCGCGGGCCGGTCACCCTCCGTCGCACCGGGATCCTCCGGCGCCGGACGAGGCTGGCGGTGGGCGGGCGCGACAGGACGAGCATCGCCCACGCAATGGCCCACCAGGTCGAGGTGGTGCACCGGCTCCTGGCCCGCCGTCCAGGTGCGGACGGCGTTGCGGTCACACCCGCCGTCGTCCTCGTGGGTGGGGAGCTCTCCCGGTTCGGGAGGGCCCGGACGGTGCACGGGGTGTGGACGGGCCGTCCGAGGGAGCTCGTCGCCCTGGTGCGCCGGCCCGGCCCCCTCGACGCCACCGACGTCGTCCGGGTGGCCCGGGCTCTGGCAGGGGATCTCCCTCCCGCCTGAGCGGACGGTCCCCTGCTATTTGGTCACGACGACCGGGACGGTCGTGGTCGGTGCCACCGTCGTGGTGGGGGCCACCGTCGTGGTGGGGGCCACCGTCGTGGTGGGGGCCACGGTCGTGGTGGGGGCGACGGTCGTGGTGGGGGCGACGGTCGTGGTCGGTGCCACCGTGGTGGTGGGGGCGACGGTCGTGGTCGGTGCCACCGTGGTGGTGGTCGCCGGCGCCGCCGGGATAACGATGAGCGGCAACGTGGTGGACGTGGTGCTGGTCGTCGACGCGGGCGGCACGGTCGAGCTCGCCGCCGCCGTGGCCGGTGCCTTCGGGCGTGACAGCGCCTGCAGTGCCGCTTCGAGCGACGTCAGCGTGGTGCGTTGCAGCGCCGGGTTGGGAAGTGTGGTCGGCGGCAGGTCGTGGATCCACGCCACGAAGGGATTGGTCGTCGTCGTCGTCGGGGGCGCCGCCAGTGGGCTGCTGCCTCCCCCGCCCCCGAGCGCCAGCAGGCCGATGACCGCTCCGGCCGCGATGAGGAGCAGCGACGAGCGCAGCAGGATCCGGGAGCGGCGCGATGTGGTGCGCGACTGCTCCTCCGGCGCGGCGAGCTGCACAGGATCGAGCTTGCCGACGCCCCCGTCCCTGACCAGGGACGTGGGCTCACCGTTGCTGAAGAAGCGCTCCTCGTGGATCCAGAACGGATCGGGCTGCCAGCCCTCGTTCCCCATCGCCCCCCCGGCTCGCGTCGCCGAACGACGTGGTCAATCTACCGCCCCCGGGGCGCGTCGGTCCCCTCCGGGGCGCCGGCGAGCTCCCCCGGACCCGGTCCGATCCCCTGTGGCTGCGGTCAGCCCCCGCTGTGGGTGGGCACCCGAGCTGGGACGGAGCCGTTGGGAGCGACCGCCCACAGGTCGTCGAGTCCCTCGGCGGCAACCGGCTTCGCCGCTGGAGCCGTCTCGGCGGCCACCGCCACCGGTGGCAGCGTCCCGACGACCTCGTCGGGGGCGACGGGACCGGTCGGGGCCCCTGACGTAGCAGCGACAGGGGAGGGGGAGGACACAGGAGCGGGAGAGGGGGAGGAGGTGGGCGAGGGTGAGGGAGGCCGTGGCGCGCCCCGCTGGGCGCGCCCCAGGAGATCGCCCACCACCTCCACACCGACCTTGTCGCGGAAGTCGCGGACAGTGAAGCCGGTCACCGACGCCGGCGTCCGTGCTCGGGCCGTGGCCGAACGCGGCAGGGAGAAGAGGGCGCCCATCTCGCCGAAGTAGTCACCGGGCCCGGCCGTGCGCAGGATCTCCTCGCTCCCGTCAGGGTGGCACCGGACGAGGTCGATCTCGCCCCCGTTGACCATGAAGATGCGGTTGCCCCGGCTCCCCTGCTCGAAGAGGACCTGGCCCGCGTCGAGCGACACGGGGCGCGGCTCGTACTCCTCGTCGACGAAGCGCGGGACGAGCTCCACCACCTGGTCGGCGAGGGGGAGGAGCCGGTCGTCGTGGGTGGCCACCGCCACCACGCGTCCTTCGGAGGCGAGCTCGCCGATGAGCGACAGGATCTCCTCGACCTGGATGTAGTCGAGGTGGGCGGTGGGCTCGTCGGCCAGGATGAGCGGAGGGTCGAGCGCCAGTGCCCGGGCGATCGCCACCCGCTGCTGCTGACCGCCGGACATGTCCCCGGGGTGGTGGTGCATGCGGGTCTTGAGCCCCACCCTGGTGAGGAGCTTCTCGGCCCGCTGGCGGGCCTCGTTCCCCCGCACCCCGGCCGCCCACAGCGGTGCGGCCACGTTGTCCAGGGCGGTGAGGCTGGCGATCAGGTTGAAGGCCTGGAACACGACGCCCACGCTGTGGCGCCGGTAGGCGGTGAGACCGTCGCCGTCGAGAGCCGAGATCTCCGTGCCCCGGAAGCGGATCGACCCGCTCGTGGGCCGCAGGATGCCGGCGAGGCACGACAGCAGCGTCGTCTTCCCGCACCCGCTCGGCCCCAACAGCAGCGCCAAGGTCCCGGCTCCCGCCTCCATGTGCAGGCGGTCCAGGGGACGGATGACGTAGTCGCCGCTCTGGTACTCGACCGTGAGATCGTGCACGACCAGCTCGACATCGTTCTGCATTACGCCCCCCCTGACGTCATCACAGCTCCCGCGGCGTCGTCACGGCCCACCGAATGCCATGGCGGGCTCCACCGAGACGGCACGACCCAACCCGGCCAGGCTGGCCAGCGTGCCGAGCGCGATGGCGAGCACGGGGAGCAGCAGCATCGACCAGAGAGGAACCACGACGAGGATGGGGAACAGCGGGGCGAGCACATTGGCGAGAACAGCGGCCACGGCGGCGGCGCCGATCGAAATGGCGACCGCCTGGACCGTCAATGTGAGCATGAGCTGGCGGTTGGAGCCACCGGTGGCTTTGAGCACGGCGAAGTCGCGCGTCTTCTCGAGGGCCGACACGTAGACCACCGACCCGATGATGCACGCCGCGATGAGCCACAGGAATGCCTCGATGAACACCACGACCTGTTGCGCCTTTGCCAGTGGCCGGGTCATGTCCTGTTTGACGAGCGCCGGGCTGAGGAGCCGCAGGTTGCCGGGCACGGCGGCGGGCGTGCCCTTGGTCAGCACCGCCGTCACCACGTGGTCGCCGCCGAACAGCATCTCCTCGGCGGCACGAGTCGTCACGAAGACGTCCGGTGTCCCCGACAGCAGTGTCGCCCGGTGGAGCACCCCCACCACGGTGAAGGTCCTGCCGCCGACGACGATGTGCTGTCCGATCCCGTAGGGGAGGGCGTCGTCCACCATGGCCTCGGAGTCGGTACGGGGCTGGTGGCCCTGGGCGGGGACGGGTGTCCCCACCCCTCCGGGCTGGGTCCCGAAGAAATTGGCATCCGTGGGGTCCGCTTCCGAGCCGATCGACTGCTGGGAATAGATGAAGGGGGCGGCCTGGGTGACGCCGGGCTCACGGGCGACCGTCGCCACCTCCGACTGCAGGATCGGCAGACCACTGGTGAAGGGGCCGGGGGTGTTGGCGTGCACCAGCCAGTCCGTGGCGCCGAAGGCAGTCAGCGCGTTGTCGGCCTCGACGCCGAAGCTGCCGGCCAGTCCGGCCAGGACCAGCGCCATGGTGAACACGAGCGCCGTCCCCAGCGTGGAGATGAGGAGGCGCCGCCTGCGCCACCGCAGGTCCTTGAGCGCGATCCGCCACACGGTGTCGTCAGTCCGCCGGGTTGCCTGGTGTGGTGGTCATGTCCTCGTGGCTTTGGTTCGGCGACGTCCCCCCTGCTCGGGCCTCAGGCGACGTCCCGCCCGCGCTCGGGCCTCAGGCGACCTTGAAGGTGTGGATGATGATCGACCCCGTCGCCGTCGTGATCGTGATCGGCACCCCGCCCGCCGCCACGGAGGGCACGGTGACGACGATCTTGGAGGCACTCGCCTTGGCTTTGGCCGCCACCGTGCCGAAGGTGACCTTGGCCTTGGCGAGGTAGAGGCCGGTGATGGTGATGACGCCCTGGGGACCTGCGGCGGCGGGGGAGACCGACATCACCACCGGGGACGGACCGCCGCCGTGGAACCGGGGGTCGTTGGCCGGCACGAGGAGCGTGGCGTCGACGGAGCCGAGGACCTCGTGGGCGGACTCGATGCACGGGGCCACCGGCCTCGACCGCTTGCACTTGGGAAGCAGGCCAGTCTGCACCGACTGCCGCTGGGCGTCGGTGAAGGTCTGGCCGCCCAGGGTCTCGAAGCACACTCCGAAGTGCTTGATGGTGGGGTCGGGGACATCGTCGTCGACCGTCAAGGGGGCCGAAGAGGTGAAGCTACCTTCCTGCAAGGTGGTGAACGGCGCGGTGGTGTTGTAGCCCGGCGGGCAGCCCGACACCGCGGCCTGGCCCACCTGGAGGAAGATCTGCGCATTGGTGGACGAGGTCCCGGTGACCGTGACCGTGTTCCCCGAGGAGCTGACCGTGCCCGTGCACGACGTCGACGCCGGGCACGTCACAGCCGGCGTCACGGTGAAGCACTCG
>JBEKVE010000169.1:0-6837 GCA_049514335.1 Acidimicrobiales bacterium | reverse complement strand
TTACCACCGCGTGAACAGCACCCGGGCCCTGCAGGTGCCCTCGCCACAAGGGGTCCGGGGGGGCGTTCCCTGTCGCCGAGGCTGGCGTGGGGCCGGCCCCGAACGGGCCGCTCGGGACGGACTGCGGTCGAGAGCGGCGGCGGGCGGACAAGTGGGCCGAATGGGCGGCCGGCGCCGAAACAGCCGGCCAGCAGGAACGCCAAGGCGGGCGGCCGCCCACGGCCGTCCGCGCCGGGCGGGGGGATCAGCCCGCCCGCTGCTCCTTGTCGTGCCCGTCCTTGTCGTGCCCGTCCTTGGCCTTGCCTGGAGGCAGGGGGCGTTTGGGGGGAGGCGTGGGCGGCGTGTAGCGCTTGTTGGGGCGAGGCCGCGCTCCGCCGGCGCCGGCCCGACCGCGGCCTCCGGGCGTCCCCCCGGTGGTCGCCTCGCGCAGCTGGCGCTGCAGCCGGAACGTCCGTACCAGGAGCCAGGCGGCTCCCATGATGAAGGGGATGCCGAAACCCCACCAGTGCAGGTTGAAGACGGCCAGCCCGTACAGGGCCATGGCGATGCCCAGGAACAGGCGCTTTCGGTACCAGGCCGAGGCCAGCATGACCACGGCCAGGCCCAGCAGGACCAGGGTGAGGGTGTGGTACAGCGAGAGGCTGACGTAATTCTTGTTGACCTGGCCGTTGGCGAGGTACTGGTTGGTCGGGTCCTTGGAGATGAGGGCGCTCACCACGGTGAGGGCGATGATGGCGGCGATCGGTGCTGCCAGGAGGCCCACCAGGCGCTCCTTGTCGTTGGCCGACTTGAGCTCGGTCTCGAGCTCGGCCACCGACAGCGGCGCGTCGGACGGCGGCGACCCGTCGGCGCCGGGCTCGACCGGCTTGAGCACGGCGCTGCGCAGGCGCTCGCCCAGCGGTGGCCGCCCACCGGCGCTACCCACCCGGGGGAGGGCCAGCAGGAGACGGTGCCACAGACCCGTGCGGGGAGAAGGGGCGCCCTCCGAATCGGTATGGCTACCGCCGGGCATCGGAAAAGGGTAGCGCGACCCGCCCGGCCACGATCAAGGCCGACGGGCGGCAGTCGAGAGACAGCGCCGGCGGCGTCCCGCTGAGTATCGTCAGGCCATGCCGCGCCAGCACGAACTCGACCTCGGGGCGATCTGGATGTTCTCGGCCTGTTCGGCCGCTCAGCTCCGGACCATCCGCAAGGCAGTCGAGGAGGTGACGGTGCCCGCAGGACGCGTCCTGTGCGAAGAGGGAACGCTCGGCCGCGAGTTCTTCTTCATCGTGGATGGCACCGCTTCGGTCCGCCGCAACGGCCGCAAGGTGGCCACCCTCGAGCCCGGGAGATACTTCGGCGAGCTGTCGCTGCTCGACCGCAAGCCGCGGTCGGCGACGGTGGTGTCGGAGACGCCCATGACGCTCCTCGTGCTCGAGCAGCGCCGGTTCAACGGGCTGCTCGACGAGATGCCGACCCTCTCGCACAAGCTGCTCATGGCCATGTCCCAGCGCCTACGCGACGCTGACGCCAAAGCCATCAACTGACGCCGGGCCCGCCCGCCGCTCAGGACGGGCCCGCCTGCCCCTGCAACGACTCCTCGACGATCTGCGCCAGGTCGAGCACCCGCACGTCGTCCTCCCTGGACCGGGCCTTCACGGCGTCGTCCAGCATGATCAGGCAGTAAGGGCAGGCCGTCGACACCACATCGGCGCCCGTGCCGAGCGCCTCGTCGGTGCGCTCCAGGTTGACCCGCTTGCCCAGGCGCTCCTCCATCCACATGCGTGCCCCGCCCGCGCCGCAGCAGAAGCTCCGCTCGCGGCAGCGCTTCATCTCCACCTGCTCGACACCGCCGATGGAATCGAGCACGGCCCGGGGCTCGTCGAAGATCCGGTTGTGGCGGCCCAGGTAGCAGGGGTCGTGGTAGGTCACCTTGGCGTCCATCTGCCCGGTGGCGAGCTTCCCCTCCGCCACGAGGTGCCCGAGCAGTTGCGAGTGGTGGATGACCTGGAAGTCCCCACCGAGGTCCGGGTACTCGCGCGACAGTGAATTGAAACAGTGGGGGCACGAGGCGATGACCTTCTTCGCCCCCACCTCCTGCAGCGTGCCGATGTTGGCCTTGCCCATCTCCTGGTAGAGGTACTCGTTGCCGAGGCGGCGGGCCGGGTCGCCGGTGCACGTCTCGCGCGGCCCGAGGATGGCGAAACGCACCCCGGCGCGGTGGAGCAATCGGGCCGTGGCCTGGGTGGCCTTGCGGGCCCGCTCGTCGAGGGCTCCGGCGCATCCGACCCAGTAGAGGTACTCGATGTCGTCGGGGATGGTCCCGGTCACGACCGGAACCTCGAAGTCGAGGGCCTCGGTCCACTCCGTTCGCTTGGCGCCCCCGAGGCCCCATGGATCGCCCTGGTTCTCGATGTTTCGCAGCATGAGGCCGGCCTCGCTCGGAAAGCGCGACTCCATGAGGACCTCGTAGCGGCGCATCTCGACGATGGTGTCGACGTGCTCGATGTCCACCGGGCACTCCTCGACACACGCACCGCACGTGAGACACGACCACAGCACGTCGGGATCGATGACATTGGGGACGAGGGTGGGGGCTTCGGCCTTGTTCTTGGCCCCCGCCTCGGCCGGATCGACGTGCGCCCCGACCTCCGGACCGGCGGGTGCACCGATGAGGCGGGGAGCGGAGTCGAGGAGGTTGTCGCGCAGGGCCATGATGAGGAGCTTCGGCGACAGCGGCTTGTCGGTGTTCCACGCTGGGCAGACCGACTGACAGCGGCCGCACTCGGTGCAGGTGAGCGTGTCGAGGAGCTGCTTCCACGACAAGTCCTCGATGTGGCCGGCGCCGAACACGGTGTCCTCGGACACGTTCTCCATGTCCATGTCGGGCGTGTTGTAGAGCGGGCCGAGTGCCCGCGGTCGGCGCGACATCGCCACGTTTATGGGGGCGAAGGCGATGTGGAGGTGCTTGGAGTAGGAGAGAAAGACGAGGAATCCCACGATGATGGTGATGTTGAGGAGGAGCAGGACCGTCTCGAGGTCGCTGTTGATCCCCTTGCCGAAATGCACGAACACGAGGGCCACGGCATGCGAGGCGAAGGGCCACCACGAGTTGCCGTAGGGGAAGTTCCCCGTGTTGACCTGGGCGGCGCGGTAGCCGATGAGGCTCAACATGACGACGGCGATGAACCCGAGCGTGAGCCAGGCCGCCCCCGTGTGAGAGCCGAAGAACCGCGACATGCGCCCCCGGCGGCCCGGTGCCGAGCGGTAGCGGATGACCGTGAACACGCACAGGGCCACCAGCACGGCCACGGCGAAGAAGTCCTCCACGAAACCGAGGCCACGGCCCCGCCCGACCAGAGGGATGAAGAAGTCGCGGTCGAAGAGGTCGCCGTAGGCCTCGAGGATGGTGAGGAGCAGAACGGTGAAGCCCCAGAAGGTGAAGGCGTGGGCCACCCCCGGAACGGTCCAGCGCAAGAGCTTGCGCTGCCCCCCCACCTCGGAGAGCTCGGCCCAGGCCCGGGAGCGGAAGTCGGCGAACCGGCCGGGGTCGCTTCGGCCCTTGCCGATGAGGCGGAACAGGTAGGCGAAGCGGTGACCGGCGGCAGCGAAGGCCACCACGGTGACGCCCAGGCCGAGGGCGATCCTTATGGGCAACGTCGTCTCCGGATTCGAGGGGTCAGGGGCGGAAGTTCTCGAAGTACCGGCTGGGGGTGGGACCCCGCTGGCCCTGGTACTTCGAGCCGAGGCCGGCCGACCCGTAGGGGTTGTCGGCCGGCGTCGTCATGCGCAGGAAGCTGATCTGGCCGATCTTCATGCCCGGGTACACGGTGATGGGCAGGTTGGCCACGTTCGAGAGCTCCAGGGTGAGGTGCCCGTCCCAGCCGGCGTCCACGAAGCCGGCGGTGGAGTGGATCAACAGCCCCAGGCGCCCCAACGAGGACTTGCCCTCGAGGCGGGCCACCAGGTCGGGGGGAAGGGTGACCCGCTCCTGGGTGGATCCCAGGATGAACTCCCCGGGGTGGAGGATGAGCGCCTCGCCCTCGGGCACCTCCACCAGCTCGGTGAGGTCCTCGAGATCCTGTCTGACGTCGATTACTCGCATGGAGTGGTTGCGGAACAGCCGGAAGTAGCGATCGACATGCAGATCGACCGACGAGGGCTGGATGCACTCCTCCCCCAACGGCTCGATCACGATGCGCTTGGCCTGGAGTTCCTCGCGAATCGACCGGTCGGAAAGAACCACGGGGCAGCACGATAGTGTGAGCCCCTCTCGCGGGCGTAGTTCAGCGGCAGAACATCAGCTTCCCAAGCTGAGAACGAGGGTTCGATTCCCTTCGCCCGCTCTCCTGTGATGTCGGGCGATAGCGTTCGCATCTGTCTCGGGACATAGGTCATCATCTGAAGAGTCCCTGGTAGTCCCGGGTCGGGTCAGGGTGAGGTCTCGGAGGAGCTCGCCGTGCTCGGTGAGGACCCGGATCGAGCGCTCCCAAACGTCACCCGGCCCAAAGTTGCCTCCGACCAGGGAGGGTGACGGAGACTCGAACGTCACCCTGCAACCGCAATCGTCAATTACCGCCGTCGTGTGGCCTACGTGGTGGTGGCCAACGACCTGGTGGCCTACAACGCCGGCGGCAAGTGCTCGCGAGAGTTAGCAGCGGGCCCCTTTCGGGCCCGGTGATCGCGTCCGGGACCCGCCCGATCAGGGCACCCCGAGCCGCGCTCTGCAACCGTCAGATTTGCGCATCCCGGCTCCTGGCCATCGGATGGTCGGATGCCGACGGCGCCTCGACCAACGACGCCACGTGTCGCTCAGTAGAAGATGGCCGGCTCTGGCGCTCCTCCTCGGCCACGGAGCACCTCGAAGTCACAGCCCTCGTTGGACTGCATGATGTTCTGGGCGAAAAGAGCGCCCCATCCACGCTCGAATCGGGGCGCGGGCTCGGTCCAGCTTTCGCGACGCACTGCCAGCTCTTCAGCACTGACGAGCAACTCAAGGCGTCGCCCGGGCACGTCGAGCTCGATGGTGTCGCCGTTTCGGACCAGCGCAAGTGGACCACCGATGAAGGACTCCGGTGCGACATGCAGCACTGTCGTTCCATGGCTTGTCCCGCTCATACGGGCGTCGCTGATCCGCACCATGTCGCGTACACCCTGCTGAATCAGTTTGAACGGTAATGGGATCATTCCCCATTCGGGCATCCCCGGCCCGCCCCGAGGACCGGCATTCTGGAGGACGAGTATGGAGTTCGCCGTGACATCGAGCTCAGGGTCGTTCAACCGACGATCCAAATCCTCTCTGTCCTTGAACACGACGGCCGGGCCTCGGTGTTGGCACAAGTCCGGGCTCGCCGCACTGACCTTGATCACGGCCCCGTCCGGGGCCAGATTGCCGCGGAGAACCGCCAGAGCCAGTGGCTCCACCGGATCATCGAACCTCCGAATGACCTCCGGCTTGAACACCCTTGCCTCGGCGATGTTCTCCCCCAGCGTCCGCCCGTTGACGGTCGTACACGAGGTATCGAGGTGTGGCTCGACCTGCTTCAGCAGAGCTCGGAGGCCTCCGGCCTCGAAGAAGTCCTCCATCAAGAACTGTCCCGATGGTTCAACGTCGGCCAAGACGGGGATCTTTCGGGCGATCTCGTCGAACAGCGGCAACGCAAGGTCGATCCCGGCCCGGCCTGCTATGGCAGGAAGGTGGATCATCGCGTTGGTCGACCCGCCGAGGGCCATCATCGCCACGATCGCGTTGTGGAACGACGCCAGGCTGAGAATCTCCGATGGCCGCACTCCCTCCACGGCCATGGCAACGGAACGACGTCCCGCATCAGCGGCCAGACGCCTCTGATGCGAGTTTCCTGCCGGAACCGATGACGCTCCTGGCATCGTCATTCCCAGCACCTCCGCGATGGCGGTCATCGTCGATGCCGTTCCCATGACGTTGCATGTGCCTGGCGAGCAGGCATAGCCGTCCTCGATCTCGTACCAGTCGTCCAGTGAGATCGCGCCCGCGACCAATTCCTCCGAGTACTTCCAGGCAGTGATAGCCGCTCCCAGCCGTTTCCCTTGCCAGTTGCCGTGCATCATGAACCCGGCTGGCACGAAGATCGAGGGGACGTCTGCGCTGACGGCACCCATGAGGAGAGCCGGGGTGGTCTTGTCACAGCCCCCCAAGAGCACCGCTGCATCAAGCGGATGACAACGAAGCACCTCCTCGGTCTCGATCGCTGCCAGGTTGCGATACAGCATCGTGGTCGGCTTCATCAAGGTCTCGCCAAGGGACATCACCGGGATCTCGAGCGGAAAGCCTCCAGCCGACCAGACACCCCGCTTCACCGCGTCGGCCACGTCCCGGAGGTGGGCATGGCAGGGATTCGCCTCCGACCACGTGGTCACGATTCCAACAACCGGTTTTCCGTCAAAGTCCTGGAGGGAGAATCCGGACTGCATCGTTCGTCCTCGGTGCTCGAAGGAGAACGGGCCCTGGCCGTACCAGCGTCTGCTGCGCAACTCCACAGCCACACGATCGGGGGTGCCGGCTATGCCGTTGTTGTCGGGTCCCATGTCGACCACCAGTCTTCCAATCTGAGCGAAGGATCGTCCGCTCGCGAGGGCTATGCGGACGGTACAGCACTGCGGATCAATGCGGGGGTGCTCGTCGAGAGTCGCGCCACCGCGACACTGTCCTGATCGGGCCGTTCCTTGGCGGGGTCAACAGCAGCAAGCGGGTCAGGCGCTCAAGCGGTCGTTCGGCCGATACGCGGCCTCACTGAAGCGGAAATCCGACACAGAACTGACCCGCGATTTCAATCGATTTCCTGATCATCCACAGCACTGACGGTGGCCGTGTTTCCC
>JBEKVE010000168.1:0-6911 GCA_049514335.1 Acidimicrobiales bacterium | reverse complement strand
CTGGATGGCGGCACAGCACACCATGGGGACGACGACAGCGGCCGCCATTGCGGCCATCACGGCCTCGTGGGCCTTGAACCAGGTGGCGTCGAGCTCCACCGCCGTGCTCGCCGACAGGGCCTCGCCCACCTGGCCCATGAGCCACACCGCCCCTGATACGACCCACGCCCCGGCGGCGGCGAAGACGCCACTCACACCGGCACCGACGGCCGAGCCGAGCGCACCTCCCAGCGCGCCGCTCGCCGCACCGCAGGCGCCACCCACCACCGGGTCCAATCCGGCGCACACACCCAGGGCGCTGTGCACCGTCAGTGCACTCCCTGCCCGGCATGAAAGAAGAAATTGACGACGGCGGGGGCGGCTCCGACGAGAAGCGCTGCCAAGCCGGACACGAGCACCGTCCGCCGGCCGTTGAACGCCTGGTGATAGTTCTGGGCATGGGCGCCGAGCGCCCACCCGGCGGCGCCGACGAGCAGGCCCACCAGGCAGAACACGAGCGCCCAGCCCCCGATCCCGTCCGTCAGGCTCTGCAGGACGTCACCCCCCGGGAGATTGCCCGTGTTGGGGTCGAGGATCACGCCCGTCGCCATAACGGCCACGCTCGTCACGACCACGTTGCTCCTCCTCCTCCCCCGGCGATGCCCGGGCCTCGTCCTTCGCCCTCTCTCGGACCGGCCACCCGCCGATGGACCGGACCGCTACGCCACCGACGTTTCCGTCCGCCGTGGCGTGCTCCACTCACGTTATGTGTCTTTTCATGTGTTTTCAAGGTGTTTCATGGCTTCATGAGATCCAGGAGGGGTGAGGCGACGGGCGCGACGGTCCGGGCCAGGCACGCCACGCACGTCAATCCCGGCGCGCGTCCAGCCCTGTCATGCTGTTGCCGTGCTCGGCGCCGGCGGAGTCGATTCGAGCGTGGTGATCGTCGGCTTCGTCGCGCTCGCCGTTCTCGGGGTCATCGGGGTGGTCGTGGCCACCGTGTTGGGCCGACGGTCAGGGCGCCAGGCACTCGAACAACGGCTCTCCGCCCTGGCCTCGCGCCTCGGCGTCGACGCGCCCACCGAGGAGAGCGGCACCGGGGTCGAGCCGGCGCTGCACCATCTCGAGCTCGTCACCGACCGCGCCGCCGAGGCGGTGGCCGAATCGTCGGCCGACGCCATCCGGTTGCGACGTGCGCTCGACACCCTGCCCCAGGGTGTGATCGTGTGCGACGAGAACGGCACGGTGGTGTTCCGCAACGCACGCGCCGTCGGCCTCATGGGCGGGCGCCACGGCGATGCGCTCGCCGCCCAGGCCGTCGTCGACCTGCTCGCCGATGCGTGGAAGCAGGGCTCGGCCAACCGGACGCTCGACCTCTACGGCCCGCCCCGTCGCACGCTGGCGGTGTCGACCCAGCTCATCGACGACGGCCGGCGCACCTTGGGGGTGATCGCCGCCATCGACGACGTGTCCGAACGCCGGCGGCTCGAGGAGATCCGGCGCGACTTCGTGGCCAACGTCAGCCACGAGCTGAAGACGCCCATGGGCGCCCTCGGGCTGCTGGCCGAGACGCTCGTGGCCGAGGTCGACCCCACGGTGGCACAGCGCCTGGCCAGCCGCATCCACCTCGAGGCGTTCCGCGTGAGCAGGATCATCGACGACCTCCTCGACCTGTCGCGCATCGAGGCGGAGGAGGCACCACCGCGCGAGCCCGTGCTCGTGAACCTCGTCATGGCCGAGGCGGTCGAGCGCATGCGCGCCGCCGCCGAGCAGCGCGACGTCAAGATCGAGCTCGAGGAACCCCCGCCCGTGACCGTGCTCGGGGACCGCCGCCAGCTCGTGTCCGCCCTGTACAACCTCCTCGAGAACGCCGTGAAGTTCTCCTACGACGGCAACGCCGTGATCTTCTCCGGCTCCGTGGCCGAGGGCCAGGTCCGCCTGACGGTGGAGGACCACGGTGTGGGCATCCCGGCCCGTGACCTCGACCGCATCTTCGAACGCTTCTACCGCGTCGATCAGGGGCGCAGCCGCAACAGCGGCGGGACCGGCCTCGGCCTGTCGATCGTCCGACACGTCGCCGCCAACCACCAGGGCCACGTCGAGGTGGACTCGCGCGAAGGGGAAGGCTCCACCTTCCGCCTGATCCTGCCCACCCATTCGGAGGTGGGCTGAGTCGTGAGCGGTCCCGCGGGAGCACAATCGGGCCACGCGGCGCGCCCCGGGCACGGTCCGAGGCGCGCCGATCCCTCCGCCGGCGGCGCCGCCAGGGGTCGAGACGGCGCGCCCGGGTCCGGCGCGGTGACGGTCCTCATCGCCGAGGACGAGGAGTCGTTCGTGGACGCGCTCGTGGTCGGGCTCGGGCGCGAAGGCTTCGACGTGTCCATCGCCCGTGACGGGCCCGAGGCCCTGGCGCTGTTCGACTCCCTCGACCCCGACCTCGTGCTGCTCGACATCATGCTCCCCAAGATGTCCGGGGTCGACGTGTGCCGTGCCATCCGGGCCCGCTCGCAGGTGCCCATCATCATGGTGACGGCCAAGGGGACCGAGATCGACACGGTGGTCGGCTTGGAAGTGGGCGCGGACGACTACGTCACCAAGCCGTACCGACTGCGCGAGCTCGTGGCCCGCATGCGCGCTGTGCTCCGCCGGTCCCCTGGATCCGAATCAGCCCCGGCGGGCGGGCGTCGCACCCCCGGCGACAACGGCGGCGTGCTCGAGGTGGGTGCCGTGCGGCTCGACCCCGATCGCCACCGGGTCTTCGTGCGCGGCCAGGAGGTCCACCTGCGGCGCAAGGAGTTCGAGCTGCTGTCGCTGCTCATCGAGAACGCCGGGCGGGTGCTCACTCGCGACACCCTCATCGACCGTGTCTGGGGTGCCGACTACGTGGGTGACACCAAGACGCTCGACGTCCACATCAAGCGCCTGCGGAGCCACGTCGAGGCCGACTCGTCCTCACCGACCATCATCACGACCGTCCGGGGCGTGGGCTACCGCTTCGAGATCGCCGCCGAGTCGTGACCGCGTCCGGCCCGGCGCCGTTCGAGCCGGCCCGGCTCGGACCCCTCACCCTGCGTAACCGGTTCATCAAGGCAGCCACCTTCGAAGGTGCATCGCCGCGCGGCGTGGTGAGCGACGCCCTCGTCGACTTCCACCGGCGAGTGGGCGAAGGCGGTGCGGCCATGACGACCGTGGCGTACCTGGCGGTGTCGCCCGAGGGGCGCACCGACCGCCACTGCATCGTGGTGGGGGACGAGGTGCTTCCGGGGTTGCGGCGACTCACTGATGCCGTGCACGCCACGGGGGCGGCCGTCGCCGCCCAGCTCGGCCACGCTGGGCCCGTCGCCAACCCGCGCTCGAACCGCCAGCCGGCGCTCGCCCCGTCGCGTCACGTGAGCCCGCTCGGGACGGTCAGCCGCGCCGTGACCAGCGCCGACGTAGCTCGCATCACCGAGGACTACCGGCGCGCCGCGGGGGCGGTGGTGGAAGCGGGGTTCGACAGCATCGAGGTCCACCTGGGCCACAACTACCTGCTGAGCGCCTTCCTGAGCCCCAAGCTCAACCGGCGGCGCGACGAGTTCGGCGGGAGCGTGGAGAACCGTGCCCGTTTCGCCCGTCAGGTGGTGCGGGCCGTGCGCGACGCCGTGGGCGACCGGGCGGCGGTGACGGCCAAGCTGAACATGGCGGACGGGGTGCCGGGCGGGTTGTGGCTCGACGACAGCGTGGAGGTGGCGCGTCTGCTCGAAGCGGACGGGGCCCTCGACGCGCTCACCCTCACGGGGGGCAGCTCGCTCGCCAACCCCATGTACCTGTTCAGAGGTGAGGCGCCGCGCCGCGAGTTCGCCGCCACGCTCCCCGGACCGGCCCGCCTCGGCTTCCGTCTGGTGGGGCGGCGCTTCATGCCCGACTACCCCTTCGAGGAGGCCTTCTTCCTCCCCTACGCCCGCCAGTTCCGGGCCGCGCTCACCATGCCGCTCATCCTGCTGGGCGGCGTCAACCGGCTCGACACGGTGCAGGGGGCGCTCGACGAGGGGTTCGCCTTCGTGGCCATGGCCCGCGCCCTGCTTCGCCAGCCCGACCTGGTGGCGCAGCTGCGCGACGGCAGGGCCGACGGGTCGCTGTGCATCCACTGCAACAAGTGCATGCCGACCATCTACAGCGGCACGCGCTGCGTCCTCGTCACCCCGGCGCCGGCCATGTCCAAGGACGCCGCCAAAGGCGCCGCCGCAGCCACCGCCGCAGCGACGAGCTGAGCGCCTACGCGGCGGCCCCGAGCGCGGCGTGCCCTGCAGACCTACAATCCGGCCGCCTGCGCACGCGACGGACCGGAGCCGTCCCGGCGCCGAGCACACGCACAGCCACAGGGCACAGGCAAAGGGGGCGTCAGATGTTCTCCACCATCGTGGTCGGCACCGACGGATCGGAGACCGCCCGGGCCGCGGTCGCCCTGGCCGTGGAGATCGCCCGCCAGGACGGCGCCACACTGCACGTCCTGCACGTGGTGAAGGACTCGCCGGCGGCGATGCCCGTCGCCCAGGTGGGCCCCGGAGTGGTGGTCATGGGCGACTCCGTGAAGTCGAACGCCGTCGGCGCCGTGGCCGACCCCGTGCTGGCGGCGGCCGTGGCCGAGGCGCAGGGCGTGGCGGTGCAGACCCACGCCGCCGGCGGCGACCCCGCCGACGCCATGGTCCAGCTGGCTGAGCACCTCGGTGCCGACCTCATCGTCGTCGGCTCCAAGGGCATGCGCGGGGCACGGCGCATCATCGGGTCGGTCCCGAACTCGGTCGCCCACAGCGCGCCCTGCGACGTGCTCATCGCCAAGACGTCCTGAGCCTGCCCGGCGACGATGACCCGTCGTCAGTGGTCGGGCACGCCGACGACGCCGGCCAACGCCTCGATGCGCTCGGCGGGACCGGTGACCTCGAGGACCACCGCGTCGGGAGCGACGGTCACCGCCCAGTTCCCCCACGCACAGCACGACTGCTCGGCCGCGGCCAGCCCCTCGACACCGGCGGCCGCACGCCCGTCGAACTCGATGCGGATGCCCGAGGCGATGCGCGTGCGGCTGCGCACGTAACGGTCGAGCGTTCTCCAGGTGCGGGCCCGCTCGTCGAGCTCGGCGGCCGGCAGCGAGCACGACAAGGCGTCGGTCACCGGTCCGGCACCTCGATGACGGTACGGCCGCCCAGGTAGGGGGCGAGCGCGTCGGGGAGCGCCACGGACCCGTCAGGGCAGCGGCCCGACTCCACCAATGCCGCCCACACCCGGGCCCAGGCGATGGCCGAGCCGTTCAGGGTGTGGACGAACACCGGCTGGCCGCCATCGGCGGGGCGGTAGCGGATGTTGGCCCGGCGTGCCTGGTAGTCGGTGCACCAGCTGACCGAGGACACCTCGAGCCACATGTCGCACCCCGGCGCGTACACCTCGATGTCGAAGGTGCGCGTGGAGGAGATGCCGAGCTCGCCGGCGCACAGGGCGACCACCCGGTAGGTGAGGCCGAGCTCGCGCAGCAACACTTCGGCGCGCCGCACCATCTCCTCGAGCTCCGCCG
The DNA here is from genome assembly GCA_049514335.1 of Acidimicrobiales bacterium. Lineage (GTDB taxonomy): Bacteria > Actinomycetota > Acidimicrobiia > Acidimicrobiales > UBA8190 > JBEKVE01. The sequence goes on along the minus strand of JBEKVE010000168.1, from coordinate 1,384 downwards.
GGGACTCCTCGGCGGTGGCGTAGGCGAACAGCTCGACCTTGTCGAACTCGTGCACGCGCAACAGGCCCCGCGTGTCGCGCCCCGCCGAGCCCGCCTCGCGCCGGAAGCAGGCCGTGCCGGCCGTGAGCCGCAGGGGCAGATCGGCCTGTTCGAGGATGTCACCCCGGTACATGGAGGTGAGAGGGACCTCGGCGGTGGGGATGGCCCACAGGTCGTCGCGCTCGAGGTGGTAGGCGTCGTCCTCGAACTTGGGCAGATGGCCGGTGGACATCATGGTCTCGGTGCGCACCAGGGTGGGAGGGCGGATCTCCTCGTAGGCGTCGGCGTGGTGGTCGAGCGCGAACGCCGTGAGGGCGCGGATCAGACGCGACCCCATGCCCCGGTAGAGCGGGAACATCGAGCCCGACAGCTTGGCGCCGCGCTCGAGGTCGAGGATGTGCAGCGCCGCACCGACGTCCCAGTGCGGCACGCGCTGGTGCTCGCCGTAGTGCGGGGGGTTGTCGGGCCAGCTCCGGACGATGACGTTGTCGTCCTCGCCCAACCCTTCGGGGACCTCAGGCGACGGCAGGTTGGGGAGCCGGAGCAGCAGGTCGCGCACTTCCGCCTGGGCAGCGGTGGCCTCGGCGTCGGCGGCCCGCTCCTCCTCGCCGAGCAGGCGGCTCTCCTCCGCCAGGTCGGCGGCACGGGTGTCCTCGCCGCCGCGACGCGCCTCGCCCACCTGGCGCGACAGCTCCTTCACCCGGGCCCGCAACGCGTCACGCCGACCCACCGCGGCGCGAGCCCGGCTGTCGGCGTCGACCAGCCGGCCGACATCGGCGGGGTCGACCCCGCGCCGGGCCAGCGCGGCGGTGACGCCGTCGGGATCCTCCCGGGCCAGGCGGATGTCGATCACGGTGGGCCAACGGTAGCCTCGCCGCGATGCCGATCCCGCCTGTTCCCGGAGCGTCCTCCGGGGACGTCGCCGTCGACTGCCGGGACCTGGTGGTGCGCTACGGCACGCGTGTGGCGGTGGACCGACTCTCCTTCACCGCCCGGCGCGGGCAGGTGCTGGCGCTGCTCGGACCCAACGGCGCGGGCAAGACCTCGACGGTGGAGACCCTCGAGGGCTACCGCCGCGCCGCCGCGGGCACCGTGCGCGTCCTCGGGCTCGACCCCGTGGCCGACCACGCCCGCCTCGTCCGGCACATGGGCGTCATGCTCCAGCGCGGCGGGGTCTACCCCGTCATGGGCCCGCGCCGCGTGCTCCACCTCTTCGCCGACTACTACGACGACCCCGAGGACCCCGACGCCCTGCTGGATCTGGTGGGCCTGGACGGGGTGGCTCGCACGCCGTGGCGCCGGCTGTCCGGCGGCGAGCAGCAACGCCTGTCGCTGGCGCTGGCCC
>JBEKVE010000167.1:0-6951 GCA_049514335.1 Acidimicrobiales bacterium | reverse complement strand
CCTCCACGTCGCCAACGCCCTGGCCGCCGCCACCACGGCCACCGCCCTCGGCGTCGCCGCGCCGGTCGTCGTGGCCGGACTGGGCGCCGCCCGTCCCGTGACGGGCCGCTTCGAGGTCCTGCCCGGCGCCGGTCCGTTCACCGTCGTGGTCGACTACGCCCACACCCCCGACGGGCTGCGCAGCGCGCTCGACAGCGCCCGCAGGCTGGCCGGGGCGCACCGCGTGCTGTGCGTGTTCGGCTGTGGGGGTGAGCGTGACCACGACAAGCGCCCCGCCATGGGGGCGGTCGCCGCCACCCTGGCCGACGTGGCCGTGCTCACCTCCGACAACCCGCGCCACGAGGACCCCGCCGCCATCATCGCCGACGTGCTGGTGGGCGTCGCCGACCGGTCGCGTGTCGTCGTGCGACCCGAGCGCGCCGAGGCCATCGACCTGGCCGTCGACATGGCCGGCCCCGGGGACGTGGTGCTCGTGGCGGGAAAGGGCCACGAGACGGTGATCGACTACGGGGACCGGCGCATCCCCTTCGACGACGCCGCCGTGGCCGGCGCTGCCCTCGAGCGCCGCTTCGGCCCGTCCACCAGCCCGGGAGCGCCCCGGTGATCAGCCTCATGACCTCGGGCGGCATCGCCCTGTGGGCGGCCGCCCTGGGGACACCGATCCTCATCCGGTGGCTGGCGCGCAAGCGCATCGGCCAGCACATCCGCGAGGACGGCCCCTTCATGCACCTGGCCAAGGCGGGGACACCCACCATGGGGGGTGTGGCGCTCGTGGTGGCGGCCATCGTCGGCTACCTCATGGGCCACGCCGGCACCCACGTGGCCTTCACCCGGTCGGGCCTGCTCGTGATCTTCGTGACGGCGGGGGCGGCGGTGATCGGCTTCGTCGACGACTGGATCAAGGTGCGCCACCGTCGCAGCCTGGGGCTCAACAAGCGGGCCAAGTTCGGCGCCCAGATCCTCGTGGCGGTGGGCTTCGCCGTGGCGGCCGAGCACTGGGCCGGCGTCAACACCCACCTGTCGTTCACCCGCTACAACCTGCCCGGCATCGAGCTGGGCAGCGTGGTGTGGATCGTGTGGGCCGTCTTCATCATGGTGGGGACGGCCAACGCCGTGAACTTCACCGACGGCCTCGACGGGCTCGCCTCGGGCTCGGCCACGTTCTGCTTCGCCTGCCTGGCGGTCATCGGCTACTGGCAGTTCCGCCATTACTCGCTGTACCACGTCACCTCGGCGCTGGACCTGGCCCTGTCGTCGGTGGCGCTGGCCGGCGCCTGCCTCGGCTTTCTGTGGTGGAACGCCGCCCCGGCCCGGATCTTCATGGGGGACACGGGCTCCCTCGCCATCGGGTCGGGCCTGGCCGCGCTGTGCCTGCAGATGAACCTGCAGCTGCTCCTGGCCGTGATCGGCGGCCTCTTCGTCCTCGAGACGCTGTCGGTGGTCATCCAGGTCGTGAGCTTCTGGGTCTTCGGGCGCCGCGTGTTCCGCATGGCTCCCATCCACCACCACTTCGAGCTGCTCGGATGGCCCGAGACCACCGTGATCGTGCGCTTCTGGATCCTGGGCGGGCTTTTCGCCGCCCTCGGGCTCGGCATCTTCTACGCCGACTTCCTCTCCGCCACCGGCATCCGCTGAGGTCGGCGGTGGGAAGCGGTCGCATCCTCGTGTACGGCCTGGGCGTGAGCGGCCTGGCCACCGCCACCCACCTGCGGGCCGAGGGGGTGGAGGTGGTTGCGGTCGACGACGCCCCCGGAGACGGCCCCCGCCGGCGCGCCGCTGACCTCGGCATCGAATTCACCGCCGCGCCCGACGCCGCCGCGCTGGCGATGCTGGCCCGGTCGGTGGACGAGATCGTGGTGAGCCCGGGCATCGCTCCCGGCCACCGCGTGTTCGCCCTCGGCCCCGACGTGCCCGTGATCGGCGAGGTGGAGCTGGCGGCGCGCCGGGCCCGGTGCCCGATCGTGGCGGTCACCGGCACCAACGGCAAGACCACGGTCACCACGCTCATCTGCGCCATGCTCGAAGCCTCGGGGTGCGCGGCGGTGACGGGGGGCAACATCGGCACGCCGCTGCTCGACGCAGTGACCGGTGACGCCGCCGTCGTGGTGGCCGAGGTGTCGTCGTTCCAGCTGGCGCGCAGCCCGTCGCTCCGTCCGGCGGTGGGGGCGTGGCTCAACTTCTCCGCCGATCACCTCGACTGGCACGCCGATGTGGATGACTACCGCGCCGCCAAGGCGCGGCTGTGGGCCAACGCCGGCCCCGGCGACGTGGCCGTGGCCAACGCCGAGGACCCCGTGGTGTGGGCCGAGGCGGCACACCCCCGGGCCCGGGGGGCGACGGTGCGGAGCTTCGGGCTCGAGCGCGGCGACTTCACCCGGCGGGCCGGAGCCCTGGTGGGCCCGGACGGCACGGTCGTGGCCCGGGTGGATGAGCTCCCCCGGTCGATGCCCCATGACCTGGTGGACGCGCTGTGCGCGGCGGCCGCCGCGCTGGCGGCGGGGGCGAGCCCCGAAGGGTGCCGCCGGGCGTTGGCCGCGTTCGGTGGGCTCCCCCATCGCGTGGAGCTGGTGGGCGAGGCTAATGGGGTGCGGTTCTACGACGACTCCAAGGCCACGACGCCCGGCGCCGTGCTCGCCGCCATGGAGGGGTTCCCCTCGGCCGTGCTGATCGCCGGCGGGCGCAACAAGGGCCTCGACCTGTCGGTGCTCGCCGCCGCCGCCCCGCACCTGCGGGGGGTGGTGGCCATCGGTGAGGCCGCCGACGAGATCGCCGCCGCCTTCGCCGGCGCCGCCCCGGTCACCCGGGCGTCGTCGATGGCCGAGGCGGTGGAGCTCGCCGCCGCCGCCGCCCGTCCCGGGGACGCCGTGGTGCTGTCCCCGGCGTGCGCCTCGTTCGACTGGTACACGTCCTACGCCGAGCGCGGCGACGACTTCGCACGGTGCGTGCGCGCCCTGGGCGGACGCACCGGGGCGGAGGTGGCACGGTGAGCCCGGGCTCGACGGCGTCCGCCCCCCGTGGTGAGGACGGGCGCGGCTCGGAGCACCTGCGTCTGGTGGCCGGCGACACCACCGCCCCGGCGCGCCCGAGGCGCGGGACGCGCCGGGCGCTTCTGTCCACCCAGCAGGCCATCGTGGCCCTGGTGGGCACGCTGTGCGCGGTGGGCCTCATCATGGTGCTGTCCGCCTCGGCCTACACGTCGTTGCAGTTCTACGGGTCGGTGTGGACCATCTTCGAGCGCCAGGTGCTGTGGATGGTGCTCGGCACCATGGCCTTCGTCCTCACCGCCCGCGTGCGCTACGACCGGTGGCGCCGGCTGCGCATCGTGCTGCCGCTCGCCACGATCGTCCTGCTCCTGGCGGTGCTCGTGCCGGGCGTGGGGGTGGTGGCAGGTGGGTCGAGCCGCTGGATCGGGGTGGGGTTGCTGCGCATCCAACCCTCGGAGCTCATGAAGCTCGCCCTGGCCGTGTTCGCCGCCGACATCCTGACCAGGCGGGCCGACCGCATGGACCGACCCGTGGCCGTGGTCGTCCCGCTCCTGGCGCTGCTGGCCGTGTCGGGCGTCCTCGTGCTCAAGCAACCCGACATGGGCACCGCCCTCGTGCTCGCCTTCATCACCTTCGCCCTGCTCTACGCGGGAGGCGTGCCCCTGCGCCCGGTGTTGAAGGCGCTCGGCGTCACGGCCGTGATCGGGTTGATCGTCGGACTGGCCGAGCCCTATCGCCGGGCCCGGCTGCTGTCGTTCCTCGATCCGTTCGCCCACGCCAAGGGCTCGGGGTACCAGGTCGTGCAGTCGCTCGTCGGGCTCGGTTCGGGGCACCTCTACGGGCTCGGCCTGGGAGGCGGGCGCGAGAAGTGGGGCCTGCTTCCGAACGCCCACACCGACTTCATCTTCTCGGTCATCGGCGAAGAGGGCGGCCTCATCGGCACCCTGTTCGTCCTGGCCCTGTTCGCCGCCCTGGCCGTGTACGGCCTGCGGGCCGCCAGCCGGGCCCCGGACCGCTTCGGCGCCCTGCTGGCCGTGGCCGCCACGTGCTGGATCACGAGCCAGGCGGTGATCAACATCGGCGCCGTCATCGGGGTGCTGCCCGTCACCGGCATCCCCCTGCCCTTCATCTCCTTCGGCGGGTCCTCGCTCGTCATCACGCTGGTGGCGGCGGGCATCCTCGTCAACGTGGCGGGCCATGAACGGCCCGCCCTGCGCCCGGCGGCGCCCCGGCCCGTCCCCGGCGGGGACCGGCTGCGTCCCACCGGGGACGCGTGAGCGCCCGGCGGTTCGCGCTGGTGGCAGGCGGGGGCACGGGCGGGCATCTCGTCCCCGCCCTGGCCGTGGCGGGGGCGCTCGTGGAAGAGGCCGGCCCCGGCTCGGTCGAGATGGTGGGGTCGCGCCGCGGGCTCGACGCCACGCTGCTGGCCGGGGCGGGCCTGCCCGCCACCTTGCTGCCCGGGCGTGGCATCACCCGGCGCCTCGGGTTGCGGGCCCTCGTCGCCAACCTCGGCGCCGTGCTGGGCCTGATCGCCGCCGTGGCGGGGGCGCTCGTGGTGGTGGCCCGGCGCCGGCCCCAGGTGGTGGTGGCCATGGGCGGCTACGCCAGCGTCCCCACGGCCGTGGCCGCCGCCGTGCTCGGGGTGCCGGTGGTGCTCGTCAACGTGGACGCCGTGCCCGGTGCGGCCAACCGCGTGGTGGGGCGCTTCGCCCGGGCCGCAGCCGTGGCCTTCGAGGGGACGCCCCTGCCCCGGGCGGTGGTCACCGGCGCCCCGGTCCGTCCCGCCGTGGTGGCGGCGGCGCATCCGGACGCCGCGGCGCGCCGGGCGGCGGCGTCGGCCCTCGGGCTCCCCGAGGACCGGGCCGTGGTGGGGGTGGTGGGGGGATCGCTCGGGGCCAGGAGCATCAACCAGGCGGCGGTGGGCCTGGCCGGGCTGTGGTCGGCGCGCGCCGACGTGGCGCTGTACCACGTGGTGGGGCGCCGTGACGCGGCGTGGGCGGCCGGGGCCGCACCCGAGCCCGTGCCCGGAGGCCTGCATTACGTGCAGGTCCCCTACGAGGAGCGCATGGCGCTCTTCTACCAGGCGGCCGACGTGGTGGTGAGCCGGTCGGGGGCCAACACCGTGGCCGAGCTGTCGGTGGTGGGCGTGCCCGCCGTGCTCGTCCCCCTGCCCCGTGCGCCGGGTGATCATCAGCGGGCCAACGCGGCCGTCCTGGAACGGGCCGGTGCGGCGGTGGTGGTCCCCGACGCCGAGTGCACGCCGGCCCGCCTGGGCGAGCTGCTCGACGCCCTCCTCGCCGCGCCCGCCCGCCTCGAGGCCATGCGCCGGGCGGCGGCGTCGGTGGGGCGACCGGGGGCGGTGTCGGCCGTGGCCGACCTGGTCCGGCGCCACGCCCGGGCGCGCTCCGCCGCGCGGGGGGCCCGTGGGCGCTGAGGGCGCCGGCGACGGGGCCCGCACCGTGGACCTGTCCGTGCGCTGTCGCGTGCACGTGGTCGGGGCCGGCGGGGCGGGGATGAGCGCCATCGCCTCGGTGCTCGCCGCCATGGGCCACGACGTCACGGGCAGCGACCTGAAGGCGTCCCCCGCCATGGACCGGCTGGTGGCGAGCGGGGTGACGGTGGCGGTGGGCCACGACGCCGCCCACGTGGCCGACGCCGAGGTGCTGGCCGTGTCCACCGCCATCCGGCCCGACAACCCCGAGGTGGCCGAGGCCCGCCGGCGCGGCGTGCCGGTGTGCACACGCGCCGAGATGCTCGCCGCCATCGCCGCCTGCCGCCGGTGCGTGGCGGTGTCGGGGACGCATGGCAAGACCACCACCACGTCGATGCTGGCCCTCGTGCTGGTGGAAGCGGGACTCCGGCCGAGCTTCCTCATCGGCGGTGACGTCAACGAGATCGGCACCAACGCCGTGTGGGACAGCGGGGAGTGGATGGTCATCGAGGCCGACGAGAGCGACGGCACGTTCTTGCACCTCGATCCCGACGTGGCCGTGGTCACCAACGTCGAGCCCGACCACCTCGACTACTACGGGGACTTCGAGCACGTGGTGGCGGCCTTCGACCGCTTCCTGTCGGACCGCCCCGGTGGGGCGGTGGTGGGCGCCGACGACGTCGTGGCGGCGCGTCTGGGGGCGGCCCACGGCGCCGATCTCGTGGGCACCGATCCCGACGCCACGTACCGCATCGACGCCCTCGAGACCGGCCGCGACGGCGTGTCGTTCGATCTCCTCGCCGCCGGTGAGCGCCTGGGGCGGCTGTCGCTGCCGGTCACAGGCGCCAACATCGCCCGCAACGCGGCGGTGGCGGTGGTGGCGGCGCGCCGCGTGGGGGCACCCTTCGACGCCGCCCAGCGTGCGCTGGCGCGCTTCGCCGGTGTGGCGCGTCGCTTCGAGACGCGCGGCGAGTCGCACGGGGTGCGCTTCGTCGACGACTACGCCCATCTGCCCACCGAGGTGTCGTCGGTCATCGAGGCGGCCCGTGCCACCGGTCCGCGCCGGCTGGTGGTGGTGTTCCAGCCCCATCGCTACAGCCGCATCGCCGCCCTCGGCACCGCCTTCGCCGACGCCTTCACCGGTGCCGACGTGGTGGTCGTCACCGACATCTTCCCGGCGGGAGAGGCGCCCCTGCCGGGGGTGACGGGCCGGGTGGTGGCCGACGCCGTGACCCGGGCCCATCCCTCGGCCGACGTCGCCTACGTGCCGGGACGGGCCGAGCTGCGCGCCCACGTGGCCGCGCTGCTCGCTCCCGGGGACCTGTGCCTCACCCTCGGGGCGGGGGATCTCACCTCGCTGCCCGACGAGTTGCAGGCCGGGGAACCGTGGTGAGCACCCGACAGCGCTGCGACGGCGCCTCGGCCGACGTGCTGGCCGTGGTGGCCGAGGCACTCGGGGACCTGGCCCGCCGTGACGCCCCGCTCGGGGCCCGCACCACCTACCGCGTGGGCGGGGCTGCCGCTGTTCTCGTCGAG